>JAGNSU010000063.1 GCA_017987895.1 Flavobacteriales bacterium
CTGTCCACGAACGCGGGTGCGGATGCGTCCCATCGTTCGCTCCACGTAAGGAAGCGGCTGAAGTGCTTGATCTGCCCTTCATCGCCTTTATACAGTTCCAAGCGGTCCTCCAATACCGTGTAACGCTTCGCCGAACCTCCATACCGGCGCGCCAACTCGTTGTTATCCATCCGGTCGCGTACATGATGTACGCCCCAGAATGCTCCGTTCAGGTACATCACCACGGAACGTCCACCCGTGGTCACGAATGGCAGGCCGGTACACATGCGATGCTGCACCAGATCCCGCATGAAGCTGTCCGCCTGGTCATTGCCGGCGGCGCGAAGTATCACGCTCTGTTGTCCAACTGTCTCCGAGGTCCACGCATAGGTGCAGGGCTCAGGGAGTGTGATCCTGAGCGCGTGCTGGGGAAAGCCGCGTGTGTTGTTCCCATGGATCCTTGCGCGCGCTTCCCCATCCCAGATCGGGGTACCGTCCGGGCCCAAAGCTTCGACGTACACAGAACGTTCCCACTCCTCACCACGCATTTGGAAGTTGCCGGGATACTTCCACCACCGGTGATCCTTCGGGAAGGTCCGCACCGGAATTTCATCACTGCGAAAGATCGCATTGCCGATCACGTAAATACCGGAGTCCGGATCGAAGAACGCGCCGGCATCCGCCGTCAGGGCCACGATAGGAAGGGTGTGGTGCCGCATGGGAACAGTGCGGGTGCGCACCGGTCCATGCGCTCCGCCGATCCATTGGGCCGCCCGCACCACCACGGCACTGGGCAGGCCGATCAAGGGATCACGTTGCTGAATGGAGGTGCGGTGCCGCATCAAGCGTTCGGAACGTCGGGTGTCGGGCATCCGGATCGTCCGACCGTTCGCGATCGGATCGTTGCGGTCCGGCGCGGAGCCGTCCAGCGTAAAATGGATCTCGCCCGCATCAGCGGCATCGAGAAGGATACCCTCACTGGCGACCGTTACATCCACATACCCGATCGCCGGGTCAAAAATGTGCGGACCACTGTGGGGAGGCCGTGTCCAAGCGCCCCAGAAAACACAGCACAGCACCAACCCGCACCATGCGATGCCCGCGTTCCTGTCCTGTACGTTCATGAGGCAACCTCACCACTGCGGCGCAACGCCCAGCGCATCACCAAGGCCAGCGGTAACAACCCGACGGCGACCACCAGGGATGCACCCGTACCACAGCCACCCCCGATCACCACAGCAGCCGTCCGCAACAGTTTCGCACGTCCATCGACCCCAGCGTCCGCCCTTACCAGGATGGCCAATGCCACCAACGCGACGCTCATGGGCAAGGAACCTTTCACCAACGTTACGGCGAAGGCCGCCAGTGCGCCCCATACAGCGAGCTCGCGGGCCGCGTTCGGCGATGCTCCCGCAACGCGCCCCAAGCCCCATGAAGCGGCCGCCCCGATCAACACCACCAGAACCACGCCCGGCAGATCGCCCGGGGTAAAGAAGCCCATCTGGTCGGCCAGGAATCCTCTCCAATCCATGGTTCAGGTCATGTGTGGTGCGCGAAGGTAGCCATGTGCAACATGGTGTTCCGAGTATCTTAGGGCCGTGTTCCGCAAGCTCGTTCTCGGTCTGCTCGGGTCGCTGCCACTGGGCTCGTCGTGTATTGCGCAATCCGTTCTGCACACCAATACCATCCTCACGGTCGACCCCGGTACCACCCTCTCGATCCCTGAAGGGCTCACGCTTTCCATCGAACCCACGGCCGTGGTCGTGAACGATGGGCTGATCACCTTCGCGCCGACGGCGCTCTTGCAAGAATCCGCCGGTTCGCCGATCATTGGTTCCGGCACGGAGAAAGTGAGCCTGTCGGTGGGCGTTCCTGCGGTGGAATTGGATCCCGCCGGCCTTGGACTTATTATCAATACGGCGCTCGCACCAGGCCAGCTGGATGTGGAGCGCGGGCATACCGCCTTCATGGATACGAGCGGCAGGATCAGCACGCTTCGCTGGTACCGCGCCGATGCCAGCACGAATACGAACCTCGATGCGACCGTTCGCTTCACCTACGACCTCACCGAACTGAACGGTATTCCGGAAGGATCCCTGGAACTGTTCGTGCGCAACGGTGCCGATGACCACTGGCTACCGCTCCCGAGCGGGCTCAACACCGCGCTGCATCAAGTGAGCGGATCCGCGCTCGATAGTATCGGGACCTATGCCTTGTTCGACGCCAACCTCCCCACCGGCCTCGTTCATCCTGATGGATCCATCACCGCTTGGGTATACCCTTCTCCCGCATCGGAGTTCGTGGAGGTGGTGAGTTCGGCCGCACGGATCCATGGGATCACCGTGTTGGACGTGACCGGGCGCACCGTGCGAATCTACCCCGCGATCGGTGCCGTTCGTTCTTATCGCTTGGATCTTGGAGGCCTCGCACCGGGCACCTACCAGGTGGTGCTCAGTGATGGTCGCTCCCTTCGCTTCATCCGTTCATGAAACGCTGCGCGAACCTTCTGATTTTTTGCGGGACGCTCTCGGCGGCAACCGCCCAGTGGGACCTCCCGGTCGGCATTTCCCTGGTCGCTGATAGCGCCGACGAACGCCAGGTGCTCGGTGTGGCGGCCCCCACGGGGGAGACCCACGGAGTGAGCGCGGGTACGGAGCGTGACGGGGCATTGACCTTCGTGCATGTCACCGGCGCGCAACTTCTCACCGGTGCCTCCCTCGTGCCTGGTGGTTCCTTTTCGCCGGGGCAACGGCTCACCATCGTGGCGGACGCCGTGAACTCCGGCGATGTGTCCCTTTCGGTGGACGGCCTTGCGTCGATCCCCCTGCGCAAATTCGTTTCGGAGCCACTGGATAGCGCCGATCTACGACCCGGTATCCCGGTGGATGTGATCTACGACGGAACTGTTTTCCAGATGATCTCCCAATTACCCGCTACATGCCCCCCCGGCACCGCAGGTGTTTCGCGCACGGTATGCATGGAGGTCCAACCCTCACCTGCGGCCAATTTTTTCGTGGCCATTGAAGCCTGCGGCGCCCGGAACGGTCGGCTTTGTTCGTTCTCCGAATGGATCGGCGCATGTACCATGGGGAACTTCGTTCTCACCAGTATCACTGACTACGAATGGGTGGACCACGCGGCCAACTATTACGATCGCGCCAAGACCATGGGCATCAATGCGAACACGCTCGCACCGGATTGTCTTTCCGGTGGTCTGCGTATCCCAAGCTTCGCTTCACCCTACCGCTGCTGCTACGACCGATGAAGATCTTGACCGCGCTTTCCCTGACCCTGGCCACCGGTGCGTGTGCCCAGGTGAGCGTGGACAAGCCCGTTCAGTTCACCGCAGCCGATCCTGCGCAACGCCAGGTGAGCGGATTGGGCAGCCCCACGCAGGAAGATGCGTTGATCGACCTCCACACCGCACGCATCGGTTCGGTACACTGGGCGCAGGCTGGCGGCACCGCCGCCGCGATCTCTCTTTCCATGACGCCCATGGCCACCGCGTACCGGAACGGACTTCGATTGCGTTTCATTCCAGTGGTCGCGAACGCTGCGAACGTCACCCTCAATGTGGATGGGCTCGGGGCTGTGCCCCTCGTGGGACCCGAAGGCATCGCTCCTCCCGTAGGTCTCCTTGCTCCCGGCCGGGTCGCCGAAGTGATCTACAGCGACAGCGTTTTCACGATCAGTGCGCGCACCACGCATGCCTGCCCTGTCGGTTTTCTCCAGGCCAATGACCGGTTGTGCATACAAGAGAGCGAGGGCGCCAATGTCTCGATCTTCACTGCGGTACAGCAATGCACCGCGAAAGGCGCCGCCGTCTGTTCCTGGGATGAGTACATCCATGCGTGTACGCTGTTGAGCGGACAACTCACCAACTTGTTCAATGACTGGGAATGGATCGATGGTACCAGCGATCATACTCACACCGCGAACCAGGCCGGGCGCTATTACTGCGGCCAGCAACGTTCCATTTCCGCCGCCGAACATCCGAACGCATACGCCCGCGCTCGCTGCTGCTACCATCTGGAATGAAGAACCGTGGCCCCTGCTTGCTCCTTTGGGGGCTGTCCACCGTCCTCTGCCAGGGCCAGGTGACCATTGACCAGCCCTTGGTGCTATCCGGCGTGGACACTGCGGACCGCCAGGTCATCGGCGTCGGTGACGCCACGATACCCGGGGACGCGCTGAACGCGGGTACCGCCCGGGCCGCATCTTTCCGCGTTGCCGATGCGGCAGGCAGTGTGAACGCATGGCAGGTGGTCACGATCCCCGCGTTCACCACCGCACCAGTGCCCGGCACCGAACTCGTAGTGCGCGTGCAGGGCACCAATACCGGGCCGGTGACCATGGATCTCGCGGGAGCAGGCACGTTCCCGGTGGTGAAGGGGGCCGGCTTTCCGCTCGACAGTGGTGATGTGCGACCCGGGCTGATGGCCGTGCTCCTATTCGATGGCCAGGCCTTCCAACTCACCAACGGGCTACGATCGTCCAGGCGCCCGTGCCCATCGGGCTTCACCGAAGTGAGCGACCAATTCTGCATCGAACCCGGACAGCGCGATACGCTGGACTTCCGCTATGCGGCGATCGCGTGCGGGAACGTGAACGCCACGGTATGCACTTGGGGGGAATGGCATCTGGCCTGCGACCGCGCAGCCCAACTCGGACTTACGGACATGATCGGGGATTGGGAATGGACGAATTCCTCCGCCAGCAGCGACATGTACCTGCGCGTCGTCGGTCTGTCCTCATGCACGGTGATGGGTGTGGAGCTCTCCATCGGAGGAGCCCCGCTGAACTTCAGGTGCTGCTATCGCCGATAGAAGCACCGAGCGCCTTCGCATAGACCCCTGCGATCTTTTCGTTCCGCACGCGCAGATCGAACTTTTCCCGCACTACCGCCAGCGAAGCCTTGCCCATGAGCTCGCACAAGGCCGCGTCATCCATCAGCTGGCGCAAATGGAACGTGAGATCGTCCGCGATCGCATCGCTATCGCGACCCTCCACCTGCAGGAGCCATCCGTTCCTGCCGTGCTGCACAACTTCGGGCAAACTGCTCACTTGGGATCCGATGATCGGTAGCTGCGTGCCCATCGCTTCTAGGATCGTGTTGTTGAACGGATCGGCGAAAGTGGTGCTCACAAAAACGTGCGCTTGTCGCATGCGTTGGATCAAGTCCGCATGGCCCAAACCACGCCACAGCGTGATCCGGGGATCTTCGGCGATGATGCGTTCGGCCCACGCCTTGTCCGCCTCGCTCGGGAAATGGCCCCAGTCCACTTCCAGCGTGCTCACGATCCACAAGCGTGCATCCGGGCGCTTGAGCCGCTGGAACGCTTTCAATAGTTCGATGCCGCCCTTGCGGTAAAAAGCGTTCCCTGCGAAAAGAACGGTGAAATGATCCGAGGCCTTTTCTCCGGGGAGGTATTGTTCCACGGCACGATAGATAACCTGCATCTTGGCCGGGTCCACCCCCGCGGCAACGAGCTTGTCGCGGTTCATGCGCAATGTGTGCTCGCTTGTGTAGATCAGCGCACGGCAATCATGCGAGGCCAGTCGCCCCAAGCCCCATTGGAACAGACGGTGCGACTCGGGCATCGGTTTGTAGCGCGGCAGGTAACTCTCCACTTCGATAACCCAGGGATGGCGGTTGGCAACGATACAATTGTATGTATGGAACAAGTCCGCACGCTTTACCGGTAGGAAGAAGCGCGTATGCCAGAGGAAGGCGCTCACGATCCCTGTCATGTGCCAGGGGAAGTCCACCATCCGGGCGTAGCGGTACCCTTCGGGTGGGTTGCTGAACGCGTAGTGCTGCCAGTAGCGGGTCTTGTGCGAGATACCGATGATACGCATACGCCGGGGCGGCCAAAGGTAGCGCGTGCCCCGTCGCACCTCCTTGTTCCGGATCAGAGCTTGAGAAGGGTGCCGATACCGCGAGCGCTCGCACCGTGCCCTTACTTTCGGCCGCCCTTGGCCGGACCACGGATGCCATTGTCGATCTCATTGCGGAAGGAAAAGGTTCCGTGGGGACGGCACGGGGTTGACCAGGACGCAAGAGCACCAGGGAGATGGAGTTCACCTCGTTCGTATATGCGCTTTTTCTCGCGCTGGCTTTTGCGCTCTACTGGTCGGTCGCGCGCTGGGGTGCCAGAGCCCAGAACATGGTGCTGCTCCTGGTCAGTGCCATCTTCTATGCCTGGGCGGACCCTCGCTTCCTAGGGTTGCTGTTGCTCAGCGGTGCGGTGAACTACGCTCTAGCGATCGGCATCGCGGGCGCTCGCGGCGAACGCGCCAAAAGCATCCTCTTCTTCCTGGGGATCGCGATCGATCTGGGTCTGCTCTGCTGGTTCAAGTATTTCGATTTCTTCTACGGCAGTGCGGTGGACCTTCTGAACACCATCGGGTTCCAAGGCACCCATAGCACACTCGCATTGGCGTTGCCGCTCGGCATCAGCTTCTACACTTTCCAGATGCTCGGTTACCTCATCGATACACGTAACGAGGAGATCGAACCCTGCGAAGATCCATGGCACTTCGTCACCTATGTGCTTTACTTCCCAAAGATCATGGCAGGCCCCATCGAGCGGGCCCAGGTCTTCCTTCCGCAAATAGCCGTTGCGCGCACGTTCGACAGTGCGCTGGCCACCGATGGCATGCGGCAGATCCTCTGGGGCCTGCTGGCCAAAGTGGTGGTGGCGGACAACGCCAGCGCGTTCGTGGACCTGATCTTCAAGGACCCGGCCGCTGAAACAGGTAGCACGTTGCTCGTGGGAGCCTTCCTCTATTTCATCCAGATCTACTTCGATTTCTCCGGCTATTCGAACATCGCGATCGGCTCTTCCAAACTACTGGGCATCCGTCTCACCACCAATTTCAGGACACCCTTCTTCGCCACGGGTGTCAATGACTTTTGGAAGAGGTGGCACATCTCGCTCACCACCTGGATGATCGACCATTTGTTCACGCCGCTCTCATTCCTATTGCGCGACCGGGGAAGAGCGGGTACAGTGATCTCCTTTACCACCACTTTCCTGGCCGTGGGTATCTGGCACGGCGCGAACTGGACCTTCGTGGCGTTCGGGACGCTGCAGAGCCTCTACTTCCTTCCCCTGGCCTTGTCCGGTCCTGGTAAGAAGACATCCGCGTTCCCAACAGGTGATCGCATCCCCTCTCCACGTCATTTTGCCCGCATGTTGGGGACGTTCCTCCTAATGATGCTCTCGTTCGTCCTTCTTCGCGTGACGAGCATTGGGGACGCTGTGACCTATTACCTCGGTCTATTCGATCCCTCCCTATTCTCCAATCCCACCGTGTTCCCCTCCATGGTGGTGCTACTCGCGCTTCTGCTCATGCTGGCGGAGTGGTTCCAACGCGGAATGACGCATGCGCTGGAACGGATCGAAGCCGCTATGCCGGGATGGATCCGTTGGACGATCTATATGATCATCCTGTACACGATCATCCTGTTGAACCATACCGGCCACTACCGGTTCATCTACTTCCAGTTCTGATCGATGCGGCGCTTTCTCACAGCCCTCCTGCTCTTCGGCCTGCTGGTGCTGGTCCTGGACCTGCCCTTCCGATGGGCCATGCGCGATCTGCCGGACACCGAATACGATGATCGCCTGCATCGCATCCTGGAGGACCGTCTGCCTGCACGGATCCTGGTCTTCGGTTCTTCGCGGGCCGCCCGGGATGTGATGCCGCAACGCATCACGGAGATCACCGGTAGCGAGGCCTTCAGCCTGGGCTATCCGGGGGCGAGCATCACGTTCCAGGAGTTCGTGTTGCGGCTTGTGCTCCAGAGCGCGCACAAACCGCACACCGTGCTATTGGTCGTGGACGATCCCTCCGAACTCATCGGCACCAAGGCCGTCGATTTCCGCCTGGACCGGTCCTATCCGCTCGCGGGCTATGATGTGGTGAACGACGAGATATGCGAACGGACCGGAAAGTCCAGGCTCCTCACCCGCCTGCTCGCCTCGTACCGGATCAAGGAGAGCCTCTCGCAACTATGGGCCCCACCCAAGCCGGATCGCTTCGATACGGTGTTCGCCGATGGATCCATGACCAGCATGATGCGATCGGCCGCATTGGATACTTTTTCCTTCCAGGCCGCGGCACGTCGCTATGCGATCCAGCATGAATCAGCAATGCACCGGGACGCGTTCTTGCGCTTCGTGCAAGGGTGTACCGATCACGGGATCCGGCTGATCATCGTGCATCCTCCTGGTCTGGATCCCCCGACCATTGGCTTCGCTGAACGGATCGCCGAGCTGACCAAGGGTAACGCGGAGATCTATCACTACGACACGACGAACCAGGCCTATCGCGATCTCGGCTTCTATTACGATGCGCCGCACCTGAACCGGAAGGGCGCGCGCGTGTTCTCCGAAGAGCTGGCCGGGTTCCTTGCCAGGCGTTGAGGCCTCAGGGGTTGTCCAATTTGGAACTGATGAGCTCGATCAGCGAGCCCATGTTCTTCAGCTTGTTCACCTCCTTCAGCTTGAACTTCACACCGAAGTTCTTCTCTATGCGGGTGATTATCGTCATGTGGGTGAGCGAATCCCAGCCCTCCACATCCGCCGCGGTCAACTCGTCCCTAACTTCAAAAGAACCATGCCCAAGGACCGAGGTCACGGTTTCGCGGATGCGGGCAATGATGAGATCTCTTTCCATGTACTGAAGAATTACAACGGCCGCTCAAGTAGGAGTTTCTCGTGCCAGGGTAGATGATCGGAGATAGCGGGGTGAACGGATGTGAAAGTACGGGCTACGTGGAAGCCAAGGCGCTGGTACAAGCCGACGGCCACGCGATTGTTGCTGAACGCTTGCACCTGCGCCTTTTCCGGCATCGGATCGGATGCTTTGGCCCTGGCGAGGTGCGCCTCGATCAAACGGCCTGCCCACCCTTGCCCACGGTACGCTGGGTCCACATGAACGTATTCCAACTGAAGCGAATTCCAATGGCGATCGATGCGCAGTCCCGATAACACCCCGGACCTGGAGCGGAGCACTTCGAGGCTTTCCTGTGGATATGTAGCACCGATCAGATTGGACTTGAGGATCGCGGAAGGCATCTCCTCCGCAGCACCTTCGATCCACCCCGCTACGGTAGCTACTGGCCGACCTTGCACTTCCGCGATGAGGAAGCTGCTGATCGAGAGTTCGCAGCCGTCCACCTCTTCCTGCAGCATGGCTTGGATCAATGGGGCCGTCTGTTCTTCGGAAAGACCGAAAAGGGTTGCAAGGCCGAGGTTCCGCGATCCGCTCTTTTCCGCGGAAATGATCGCTGCGACCAGGAAATCGAGGTCCTGTGGTAGGGCCGCTCGTATCCTCGAACCGTCGGTCATACCGGAACGTTGATCAGGCGCTGCAGCGCTTTGCGATCCGTTTTGCCGCTCGAACCCAAAGGAAAGGCCCCCACATACCGTACCTGCGTCGGGATCATGTAGGGCGGTAGCTTGGTGCGTAAAAAGGCCAGCAGTTCCTTCGGATCGGACGGTTCCGTTTCGATGGCCATCGCGATCTCGGTGATGCCCAGTTCGTTCTGAACGGCCAGTGCGGCCAGGTTCGCCCCCTTTAGATAAGTGCGTGCGAAATGCTCCACTTCACCGAGTTCCACACGGAAGCCCTGGATCTTGGCCTGCTGGTCGATCCTGCCGAGGTACATGATGTCGCCCTCTTCATCGAGCAGGCAAAGATCGCCCGTGCGATAGAAGCGCGTCATCACGCCTTGATGCTCGGCGACGAACATCACCTGGGCGGTGCGCACCGGATCGTTCCAATACCCCGCGGTAAGCTGCGGACCCGAAAGGCAAAGCTCCCCCTTCGACCCGGGTGGAAGGATGCGTCCGTCCTCATCGATCACTACGATCACGGATGCGCCCATCTGCTTCCCGATGGCGATGATGCCATTGCGCTCCTTGTTCGCCCCATCGCGCCGGTAGAGGTACTGCGTGCATACCACGGTATGCTCGGTCGGTCCGTACGCGTTGTAAATGCGCGCGTTCGGTGCGCACACGCTCCAGGCCGCTGTAAGGTCCAGTGGCAGTGCCTCTCCAGCAAAAACACAGTACTTCAGGTCCGGATGGAGGATCTCATCGAAATACGGGCGGAGGTAGGTGATCACCGAAGGCACCATCGGTGCCATGGTCAGCTTCCGATCGCCCAAAAGTTCGGCGATGTACATGTACTTGATCGCGCCCTGCGGTACGGTATGCACACAAGCACCGAACAGAAGAGGAAGCACGAAAGACATCACCGAGACGTCGAAGGTGAGTTCGAACATCTGTAGGCATCGGTCGGAAGGTCCCAACGTGATACCCAACGCACCGGAGGCCTCTATGAAGGCCCTCAAGTTCGCGCGGGTGATCGGAACGCCCTTGGGCTCGCCCGTGGTGCCGGAGGTGAACAGCACATAGGCGAGCCCCTCATCCACATGCGCCGTATACGAAAGGTCAGATGCCACTGGTGGTAGCTCATCCGTTCGCACGGTGCGGTGCACCTTGTACGCCTCGTGCGCCATCGAAGTGAACAGCGTGGAAATGCCTGCTGTCGCGATGATCCCCTGGTTGCGATCGAAGGGTGCTTTGGGCGCGATCGGCAAATACGCCTTCCCCTCCGACCATAGGGCTAGAATGCTGGCATAGGTGTGCAGGTCATCGAAGCCGATCAAACCCACCAGAACCTCCTCTGTGGGAAGATGCGCCCGTATCCATGCTCGTTTCGCGGAGATCGAAGCGGTCAGTTCCGAATACGTGGACCCGTGACCGTTGATGAAGAAGGCTTCATTGCTCCCGTGCCGGGCAAGGGATGCGAACAGGGTGCTGAAAAGATCCATCCGTCGCTATTCGACCGCGAAAATAACCATGTGGCGCATCGTCCTGTGTGACGTGAGCGGCCCCCTCACCCTTGCAATACACCCTCTCCACGCAACCATGCGTGGAACCGCGCCAAACCTTCAGCAAGCGTTGTGGACGGAACAAAACCCAGGTCCCGCTGCGCTTTGCTCACGTCCGCGAAGGTCTGCGGCACATCGCCGGGTTGCTCTGGGCATTGCTCGATGAGCGCGGGTCGACCCACTTCGCGTTCGATGGCGGTGATGAGGTCGCGCAACATCACCGTACCCGAATTGCCCAGGTTGTACAACGCGTACCGATCCCCTTGTTCGCGGTCCAGCGCCGCGCGCACACCCCGGATGATGTCGTCCACATAGGTATAGTCGCGCCGCGTGGTGCCGTCACCGAACCGCTGGATGGTTTGTCCGGAGGAGATCTTGCGGAAGAACTGATGGATAGCGAGGTCGGGCCGTTGTCGCGGACCGTAGACCGTGAAGAAGCGCAATGTGGTGATACGCATGCCGTGCAGGTCCGAACAGACCCGCGCGAACTGTTCCGCCGCGAGCTTGGTGGCCGCGTACGGACTGATAGGCACCAAGGCGGGCTCGTCCTCCTTCCACGGAACGTTCGGGTTCTCGCCGTACACACTGCTGCTGCTCGCCAGGATGAAGTGGGGCACCGCACGCTTCCGGGCCATTTCCAGCAAGCGCAGCGTTCCGGTCACGTTCACCCGATGGTAGGCGATGGGGTCGTTCATGCTTGGCCGCACCCCGGCCTTCGCAGCGATGTGGACCAGGCGATCGATGGGCTCCGGGCCGAGCCGTTCCTCAAGATCATCGGCGAGGATGTCGGCCTCGATCAACCGGAAGGAAGGGTCGCTCCGGTGGGCGGCGATGTTCCGCTCCTTAGCCACGCGCGGATAGAAAGGATCGAAGTTGTCCACCACCGTGACCCGCCAGCCGCCTTCCGCCAGCAAGCGGTCGACCAGATGGCTCCCGATGAAGCCTGCACCTCCAGTGATAACTATATGTCCGGGCATCGCGAAAAGGCCCGCAAAGCTAACCGGAGCGAAGGATCCCAGAGGCCCGGGCTACCTTGCGGCCCCGGTGAAGGCACCGACAACACGGAACGCCCGCAGTATGGCGGACAAGGCGCCCATTCTCATCGTATCGCACACTTTCCCTCCCTACCGGGGGATCGGAGGACGGCGCTGGGTGAAGTTCGCCAAAGCCCTGGCACGACGTGGTCACGCCGTGCATGTGATCCACAGCGCCGGTGACCCGGACCTGCTCGGCTCCCTTTGGACCGACGATCTCTCGACACCCGGGATCCATGTTCACCCCTTGCCGCAGCGGTATCCCACCGTACTGTTCAAGCGACCGCTGGCCACGGTGCTGGAGAAGGTGATGTACCGCTTCTGGAGCTTCGCGCTCCCGCTTTTCACCAGAGGGAACTGGTTCGATAAAACGATCTTCTGGGAGCGACCGTTCCTCCGGCTGGCTGGCACGTTGATCCAAGAGCATGGCATCCGCAACGTGCTGATCACCGGCGCACCGTTCCGCCTCCTCTACTACGGCACCTTGTTGAAGCGTTCCCACCCGATCCGCCTGGTGAGCGACCTGCGCGATACCTGGACCTGGCAGGACGGTTATGGCGGTGGGCTCTTGGGCCTTGCGCGCAAAGCCTTCGAGAAGGAACTGGAACGCAAGGTGATGGAGGAGAGCGACCATATCGTTTCCCCGCATCCGGCTGTTGTGGACCATCTGCGCCATGCCTATCCGTCGGCGACAGGCCGCATCGCCTTGCTGGGACATGCCATCGATCCGGATGAATTGGGGCCGCCGCGTCCTGCGCACAGCCCGAAGCTGCTGCGCCTGATCTACGCGGGAAGCATGTACGGCGCCAGCGAGGCCGATGCCTACTTCAACGAGCTGCTGAAGGGATTCGCTGCGCTGCGCGAGAAGTATCCGGAGAGCTTCGCCGAATGCCGATCGGACCTCTACATCACCGGCCACGGTACGGCACGTTATCGCGAGCAGGTGGAACGCGCCGGCCTGAGCGACCGGATCCTCTTCCACGAGCCACTGCCCGCGAAGGAGATCTTTCCGCGCATCGCGGCGGCGGATGCGGTGATCCTCTTCATCCCTTCAGGGAACAAGGATGTGTTGGGTACCAAGTTCACCGAGATCTTCTACTTGGGAAGACCGGTGATACATGTGGGGGCCCCTGGATCGATCAGCGCGTACATCACATCGAACGGCTTGGGTGTTACGCTGCCGGTGGAAGAACTCGCCAACGCATTGCCTGAGCTGATGAGCGGGGCGCGACAGGTGCATACGAACACCGCCTACGATCCGCGGACCCATTTGCTCGACCACATCGCCGAGGGGATGGAGCGCACGTTGCTGTTGCCACCGCTGGTCTAGGCCGTAGCGCGCACGCGCGCAGGGACCAAGGCTTCGATATCCGAGCTCAACGCGTACCGCTCCGAACACTGCCCCAAAAGGCGCTCGAGCATGTGCAGGTTGTGGCGCGTGACCATTTTCGGGTGGCTGATGAACTGCACGAGGGGATGTGCTTCGATGTGCCGCAGATACTCCCGGTACCGTGCGGCCGTGAGCAGTTCCACCGACATCATCTCCCGGTGACTGGTGCCCATGGTGCCATCCGCGCCAGGCACATCCACGAAGGCCACACCCTGGCCATCGCCCCACTGGCGGCCGTAGGGGATGCGCCAGAGCACCTTGTCCAGGAGGGATGAGGTCCAAGTACGTTGACGCAGCGGGATGCTGGAAATGGTCACTTCCACGAACGGCCCTTCGGGATCCGGGCGCATCACATCCCTCGAGAACCGATAGACCGGACCCGGTAGCGGTGCGGTGAAATCATAGTCCACCGCGTTGCTATGCCGCTTCATCCCTCCGAGCACGCTCATGTCGCGCTCCACCAGATGGCGTGCGAAATGGGGGGCGAAGTCCTCGAACGGTTGGATACACCAGCCGCCTGCCCTGTACGCCAGGATCCGGTAGTGTGGGTCGACCGGTGCGATGATCCGCCGCAGGATCTCGATCGAGCCACTGAACACACGGTCGCGTGCGGCCTCGTCCAACGCGGAGAAGCGGTACAACCGCAACTCCTTCAGGTCCCATTCATGCATCGCCGCATCATAGCGCGCATCGGCCCAATGCGGGTGGATGTGCGGATAGACGGAATGCCCCCGTTGAACGAGCTCGCGCAGTTGCCGTGCGATCCGGTCCAGGTCGGCCCGGCACCTGACGCTCACCGTGGAACGCTTGTCCAGTTCCAAGAGGAAGGTGGTATCCACGAAGAAGACCGCGCGCAACCCGTGCCGTTCGATGATCGGCAGCAACCGGTCCACCGGGCGCACCATGCAGAATTCCACGGTGCCGCTCCGACGACCAAGGAACAGTTCGTGATCGAACGTGAGGACGAGGTGGCGCGTTTCCATCCGGGAAGGGCCGACAAAGTACTGCTCCATGCCCCGCCGCTACTTTTGCCACGATGAGCCTGGCCAACAAGATCCGCTTCCAGTATGATATGCGTGTGCGTCCGCTCGTGGACCCGGACCTGCGCCGCCTGCGGATCCTCGCCCATGAGCCCTACCTCTTTTCGGAAGAGGATGCGCTGACCCACTTGCGCCTCGCTTTGGAATGGATGTGGCAAGCCCATTTGGCCGTGGACCGCGAAGGGCTACCGAACAAATTTTCCCTCGGGCCCGCGTTCGGGATCGGCGTGCCCTATCCCGAGACCACGGGCTATACGCTCAACACCTTCCTCGCGGCGCTCCGGAAAGCCGATGCGCTCGGGCTTCCAGCGGACCGGCTGCGCGAACTGATCGAAGGTTGCTGCACTTTCCTGTACGGGCAGCAACTACCGAACGGGGCCTTCACCGGCGGGCATCGCAACCTGCGCAACTATGGCAGGCCGAGCATCTTCAACACCGGCCAGATCGTGCTCGGCTTGGCCGACCTGCTGGAGCATGTGCGCACCGATCAGGCTTATTGGAAATGGAGCGGGATCGAGGTCGACCGATTGCGTTCCGCGGTTTCCGCCGCAGGGAACTTCCTCGCCGACCAAGTGACGGCCGATGGTGCGTACGATCCCACGCACAGCTATCAGAACAAGGTGCGGACCTACTACGCCCGCGCCACCTATGGCATGATGCGCGCCGGGCAGGTCACTTCGGACGATCGCCTGCTTCAACAAGCGAAGCGCCACTTCGATCATGTGCTATCCCAACAACGTGCGGATGGATGGATCGTGGGTTGGGGGTTCGAGGAAGACCTCGCGGTGCTGCACACGATCGCCTACACCTTGCGCGGCATGGTGGAAGCCGGGCATGGCCTGAACGACGAGCGCTATTTCCACGCCGTGCGTCGCAGCCTGGACCTGCTCGCCTCGTTCGATCGCTCGCGTTCCGCCTACCCCGAGCTGATCCCTTCGCACTTCCGTTCGGATATGACCTTCCTGAACGAGCTCTGCATCACGGGTATGAGCCAGTTGAGCATCGTGATCATGAAACTACCGGAGCCGTTCCGGGGATCGGAGCACAGCGGCTGGGCCCAGCGCATGATCGCTGCCACGAAACGTTTCCAACTACGTGGTTTCCGGGAACCGCTCATGAACGGCGTACTTCCGGCCTCTTTCCCTTTACACGGCACCTACCAACCGGGCGACCTGATCGAATGGGGCACCAAGTTCTTTATGGACACCATGCTGATCGAACTGGGCGTGCCGCCCATGGCCATCAAGGGGTGAGGGCCTTCGTCAGCGAGCGGCGATCTGGCGGAACAACGCGAGATAACCCTGAGCGACCACCGGCCAACTGAAGCGTTCCAACACGCGCTCATAGGAGTACCGACCCATTTTGGCGCGCACCTCCGGTGGTCGTTCGGAAAAAGCGAGAATGGCGTTGTAGAGGGCATCCGCATCGCCGGGTGGAAGCAGGTACCCGTTGTGCGGGGTCACCAATTCCGCCGTAGCGCCGACGTCGCTCACGATGATCGGTCTGGCCCGGGCCATGGCTTCAAGCACGACCGTCGGCATCCCTTCGAACCGGGTGGGAAGGATGAACGCATCGCATGCGGCATACAGTAGCGCCAGATGATCATCATCCACGCGCCCCAGCAACCGCACGTTGGCAGGAAGGCCCTGTGCCTGATAGCGCTCCAACAAAGGCCCGTCACCCGCCAGATCGAAACGGACCACATCACCCCTGCCCTCTTTCACCAAGCGCTCCGCCACGGACATCAGCACGTCGATCCCTTTGTTGAAGGCGAAGCGCCCCACGAAGAGAAGTGAGAGCGGTTGTCCGTTGTCCGTTGTCCGTGGCCCCACTGCACCCGCAGGAATGTCTGTGGCATTCGGAAGCACGACCACTTCGCAGGAAGAACCTTCCACTTGCTCGCGCAGGATCGTGGTGAGTTTGCCTCCCAACGAAATGCATGCGCGGCTATGCCTCAGGATATGGCGTAGCGCCGCACGGAAGGGCCAGCCGAGCAGACGCTCCTTCGGGGTGAGCATCTGGAACATCTCCAGGCCGTGCGGGTGAACGATCAACCTGGCGCGGAAGCGATCGATGCCCTTCCATACACAGAAACCCTGCGACACGATCACATCGGGCATGGAGCGTTCCAGTTCCTCACCCACGCGCTCGCTGTAGCGCCATAGCTCCCGCAGGTAGAATTTGCTCCGGTCGATATCGGGTACATGCACCTCGCGGATCCCGAGCGACCGATCGAAGAGACCGACCGGATGCGGATGCAGCACGGTGAGTTCCACCTCGCCGCTCTTCCCCAGATGCTCGGCAAGCAACCGGGAATGCCGTTGCATGCCGCCCATGGCATGCGGAAAAATACCGTCCGTGCAGAGCGTTACACGCATGGGGAACGACGCATGAAAGGCACGACCATCCAGCGCGCAGGATTACTCAAGCACCTTCTCCTTGAGAAGTGTTCCTACTCCTTCATCGATGCCCCACTTCGGCTCCCAGCCTGTAGCGGCTTTCAGCTTGCCGACATCCGCGAGCAGATGCATGCGCTCCACTTTGCGAACGCGGGCGGGGTCCACTTCTATCCTGAGCTTTTCGCCCAACTGGCGTTCGAACGCGTCGACCACTTCACGCACACTGTACTCGATGCCGCGGCCGATGTTGAACGTGTCCTGACCCTTCAGTCCCATGCCGAGCAAGGCGGCCATCGCGCGGCTCATGTCCTCCGTGTGGATGTAATCGCGTTTGGGATCGAGGTTGCCCAGTTGCAAGGTGCGGGCACCGGCGAGCACCTGCCGCTGGATCTCGGGGAAGAGGTGCGGATTGGTCTCGTTGGGGCCGAAGGCATTGAAGAAGCGCCCAATGACCGTCGGGATGCCGGTGCGCAGATGGAATTCGCTCGCGATCTTCTCCGTGGCCAGTTTGGTGGTGCCGTAGATGTCCATCGGGCCTGTGGGATGGTTCTCATCCATGGCGCCATCGGCGATAGGATACACGGCCGCCGTGCTGGCCACAAAGACCTGCTTTACCGTTCCGCAATGCTGTGCAGCGTCGAGCACATTGATCGTGCCGTTGATGTTGATGTCGGCCGCTTCCGCCGGGTGCTGGTTGCAGTACGGAATGAAATGCACCGCAGCGAGGTGGAGCACCTGCTCCGGCCGAGCAGTGTCGAACACCTTCTTCACCGCCGTCGCGTCGCGGATGTCCACTTCGAAGAACCGCGCGTTGGGAACGCCCGCCAGGTGCCGCCGCCCGAAGGAGAGGTTGTCCAGCACGAAGATCTCGTGGCCCTGTTCCTGCAAGTGCTTGCTGAGCGCCGAACCGATGAAGCCCGCGCCGCCCGTGATGAGGATCCTCTCCGCCATGTGGCGCGAAGGTAGATGCTCGTGATCAGGGGTCGAGCCGGTGCAAGAGGGCGCGATACTCCCCA
>JAGNSU010000200.1 GCA_017987895.1 Flavobacteriales bacterium
CCTGGATAGGGTTGGCAGCGACTTTGCGGGGCGGTGGGATAGATGCGCAGCCCCCGGATCACCGGTGGGCGGCTGTCGGCCATCTCAAGGCCCAAGGTTTCGGGGTCCAATGCATGCTGATCCTTGCTCCGGCGCACCTCATAGTGCAGGTGCGGGGCGGAGGATCCGCCGGTGTTCCCGCTCCAAGCGACCACCTCTCCGGCTTTCACCGGCAAGGATCCGGCGGCGGGGGTGAGGTCTACGGTCTGGTTCTGGGCCGAATACTGGGCCTCCAACACCTGTTCGGCGATCTCGGGGGCAAAGGCCCGCAGGTGCCCGTACACGGTCGTAAGTCCTTCAGGATGGTCGATGTACAGGGCCAACCCATAGCCCCAGGGGCTCACCCGGATGCGTGATACGTGACCATCGGCCACTGCGCGAACGGGGATGCCCTCGGCGCCGTTCGTTTTCAGGTCCACCCCGGAATGGAAATGGTCCGATCGTGGCTCCATAAAGTTGCCGGACGGCAACATCGGGATGTCCATAGGTGCCAGCGGAGCGCTCCTGAAGGAAGGTATCTGTGCAGCTGCATTGGTGCTGCACAACATGCAGAAGATCAATTGTCTATGATCGATCATCGATAGTTCTGGATGAGGCGGTAGATGGCCGCGGTGCGGGCTCCGGCCCAAACCTATCCGCACTCCACCGGCGCGCATGGTGATCGGAGGTGCGGCCATCAACAAGCTGAGGTTCAAACATCCCTGGGGACCCGATCGGCCAGTGGGCTATATTTGGCCTCGGACCACGGAAATATCCTTCCCCGGCCCATGAGCGAACAGGCGGAGCGGCTTCGAGCAGTGTACTTACGGGTCGAAGCCCTTCTTCAACAACGCAACGACCTGCGTGCCCAACTGGACCGCATCGGCACCGCCGAGCGGCAACAGGGCCAACGGTCGGCGGTATTGGAGGCCCGCGTCGCCGAGCTGGAGAAGGAGAACGAGGTCCTCCGGACATCCAAACCCGCTAACGGGGGCGAGGATGCACAAGGAACGAAGCAACGGATCGATGAACTGGTGAACGAGATAGATCGCTGCCTGATGTTGTTGGACGACCAGGTGGCGGTGCCTTGAACATGGAAGAGCATTCGATCAGAATAGAGATCGCCGGACGGGCGTACCCGCTCAACATCCACGCGGATGAAGAGGGGAACATCCGCCAGGCGGCCCAGGAGATCAACGAGAGCATCACCCGGTTGCGCACGCACTACCCACTCACCGACAAGCAGGACCTGCTGGCCATGGCCGCGTTGGAAGTAAGTGTGCGTGCCTTGAACGGCACCGTGGCCCAGGAACAAGCGGCCGCAGTGGCCGAACTGGACCGGCTCGAAGAACTTCTCCAGGCCGCATCACCGGGCTGATCGCGCTTCGTACCTCGCTCGCGGAGGACGTGGTCCACGAAAAACAACGTGGACATGGACATACTATCACTAGTGATCGGGCTGCTGGGTGGCCTCGTCGGAGGCGGGATCGCCGTTTACGCCGTGATCAACGGCGTGCAACGCAAACGCCGTGATTCCATTCTGAAGGACGCCGAGGCCCAGGCCGAAGCCTTGAAGAAGGAGAAACTCGTGCAGGCCAAGGAGAAGTTCCTACAGATGAAGGAGGAGCATGAGCGCGAAGTGCGCGAGAGCGATAAAAAGGTGCAACAGAACGTGGAGCGCGCCAAGCAACGCGAACAACAGTTGAGCCGACAGCAGCAGGACCTGGCCAACAAAGAGAAACAGGTGGACCAGCTCAAGCAAGAGCTCAGCCAAAAGGTGGAAGGGCTGGCCCGGCGGAAGGAGGAGACCGATAAGATGCACGCCAAGCAGGTGAACCTGCTGGAGAACATCAGCGGACTGAACGCAGAGGAGGCCAAGAAGCAGCTCGTGGATTCCCTGAAGGACGAGGCCCGCACCGCGGCGATGTCCACCATCAAGGACATCACCGAGGAAGCCAAGCTCACCGCCAACAAGGAAGCCAAGCGGATCGTGATCCAGACCATCCAGCGGGTGGCCACCGAACACGCCGTGGAGAACTCGGTGAGCGTGTTCCACATCGAGAACGATGAGCACAAGGGCCGCATCATCGGCCGGGAGGGCAGGAACATCCGCACGCTCGAGGAGGCCACCGGGGTGGAGATCATCGTGGACGACACGCCAGGCGCCATCATCCTGAGCTGTTTCGATGCGGTGCGCCGCGAGATCGCGCGCCTGGCCCTGCACCAGTTGGTGAAGGATGGCCGCATCCATCCGGCCCGTATCGAGGAGATCGTGGCCAAGACCAAGAAGCACTTGGAGGAGGAGATCATGGAGGTGGGCAAACGCACCTGCATCGATATGGGCATCCATGGCCTGCACATCGAGCTCATCCGCATGGTAGGCCGCATGAAATACCGCAGCTCCTACGGCCAGAACCTGCTCCAGCACAGCCGCGAGGTGGCCAATTTGAGCGCGATCATGGCCGCCGAACTGGGCCTCAATCCCAAGTCGGCCAAGCGAGCAGGCCTCCTGCACGACATCGGCAAAGTGCCCGATGAAGAGCCCGAACTGCCCCACGCCATCCTGGGCATGAAGCTGGCGGAAAAATTCGGTGAGAAGCCCGACGTGTGCAACGCCATCGGGGCGCACCACGACGAGATCGAGATGACCACGTTGATGAGCCCCATCGTGCAAGCCTGCGATGCCATCAGCGGTGCCCGTCCTGGAGCACGACGCGAGGCCACCGAAGCCTATATCCAACGCCTCAAGGACCTGGAAAGCCTGGCCATGAGCTACAACGGCGTCACGAAGGCCTTCGCGATCCAGGCCGGCCGCGAATTGCGGGTGATGGTGGAGAGCGAGAGGATCACCGATGCACAGAGCGATGAGCTGAGCATGAGCATCGCCGACAGGATCATGAACGAGATGACCTATCCGGGCCAGGTGAAGATCACGGTGATCCGCGAGAAGCGCTCGGTGGCGGTGGCGAAATGACCTTTTGCGAACGAACGGACGGAGAGGCGGCGGGTGCCGCCTCTTTTCTTTGAGGCATGGCTTCCGAAGACCATTTGGACCAGATCTTCCAGTGGGAGGTGCGCACTTGGTCGCGTGCGTTCCCGCTTTGGCGCAAGAGGCTTCAGGGTATAGCAGCACGGGGCGGCCGTGCCTTGGCCTTGGGCGAACGGGACGGAGGTCTGAGCTTGATGCTCGCCGAGCACGGGTTCAACACGGTTTGTAGCGATCTGCGCAGTCCCACGGACAAGGCCCGGATCCTTCACAAAGCCATGGGGCAGGACCATGCGATAGCCTACGCGATCATCGACGCCACCGCCATCGCCGAACCGGGCGCGACCTTCGACGTGGTGGTGTTCAAGAGCATGCTCGGTGCGCTTTCCACCAAGGAGCGCCAGGCACAGGCTCTGCGGGAGATGCACCGCGTGCTCAAACCGGGCGGTGTGCTCCTTTTCGCCGAGAATCTGGGCGGCACACGCATCCACCGATGGTTGCGCGGCCGCTTTACGAACTGGGCGGGCTATTGGCGCTACCTGGACCGAAAGGACGATCTGGACCTGTTCGCGCCCTTCGTCCACGTCCATGTGGAGAGCACCGGTTTCCTCGCTGCGCTGGGAAGGACCGAACGGCAGCGTGATCTGCTCGCTCGACTGGACGCTGTGCTGTGCCCGCTGCTGCCGTCGAACTGGCATACGGTGCTCTACGGCGCGGCGACCAAAGCCGCACTGTTGAAAACTGCGGACCGATCAGGCTCCGGCGGCTAGGTGCCCCGATAGCTTTGGTGCGCTGATGGCGATCACTCCCGATACCGGCTCATCCGCCCGCCTTAAAGTCCTCGTGACGGGCGGTGCCGGCTTCATCGGATCGCACCTGTGCGAGGCACTGCTCGGCGCGGGTCATTCGGTGCGTTGCCTCGACAGCTTCATCACCGGCAAGCGCGCCAACATCGCCCACCTGGACGGTCGGGGGAAGTTCACCGTATTGGAAGGCGACATCCGCGACCTCGAGGTCTGCAAAAAGGCCACGCAGGGGATGGATGCGGTGCTCCATCTGGCCGCTCTGGGCTCCGTGCCCCGTTCCATAGACGACCCGCTGGCGAGCGAGGCCGCCAACTTGGGAGGTTTCCTCAATTTGTTGGAGGCGTGCCGATACGCCCGCATCCGGCGGTTCGTATACGCCAGCAGCAGCAGTGTCTATGGGGACAGCCCAGCCTCTCCGAAGCGCGAAGGCCAGGAGGGCAAGCCGCTATCGCCCTACGCGGTGACCAAAGCGATGAACGAGGTCTATGCGGATCTCTACCACCGCCTCTTCGTGATCGAGTCCATCGGCCTGCGGTTCTTCAATGTGTTCGGCGAGCGCCAGGATCCCCAGGGGGCCTATGCCGCTGCGATCCCCAGGTTCGTCACCAGCCTGCTGCGTCATGAGCCACCCGAAGTGCATGGCGATGGTCACCAAACGCGGGACTTCACCTACGTGGGCAATGCGGTGGCAGCCATGTTGGCGGGCTTGCATTGCACCGACGAACGCGCCTTTGGCCATGTGTTCAACATCGCCTACGGACAGAGCACCGACGTGTTGCAGCTGATCGATCGCATCAAGTTGGAGCTGGTCAAGCACGATCCGCAGGTGGCCACCGTTCCTGTGAACCACATCGCGGATCGGCCGGGTGACGTGCGCGCTTCGCTGGCGGACATCGGCCGCGCCCACGA
>JAGNSU010000201.1 GCA_017987895.1 Flavobacteriales bacterium
TCGCAGTTCGCGGAGAGGAGCAAGGGCAGACCAGTGCAAACAGCCAATAGGCCACTAAGAAGCGTTGATCTGCTCATGGTGGTGGAGTTGTCGTGACCTGAAGACCACCACCAAGATAGCCATCGCACGGACCCGCCCAGCACCACCGCCGGGTCGACCCTTTGGAAAGAGGCATTTGGCCGCAAAATCACCACTTGTGGTGAGTGCCTGTTCACTTCATCCCCCGCTCCAATCCTTCTCGCAACGCGGCCATGAAAGCTTCGGTCGAGAGGTAATTGTCCGAGGTCACTTTCTCTCCATGGATGCAAACAGCGAGGTCCTTGGTCATCTTGCCGCTCTCCACGGTTTGGATGCATACATCTTCCAACTTGGTGGCGAAGTCGATCAGTGCCTGGTTGCCATCGAGCTTGCCGCGGAAGGCCAGACCTCGTGTCCAGGCGAAGATGCTGGCGATGGGATTGGTGCTGGTGGGCTTGCCCTGCTGGTGCATGCGGTAGTGGCGGGTTACGGTGCCGTGCGCGGCTTCCGATTCCATCGTTTTGCCGTCGGGGGTGATCAGCACGCTGGTCATCAGGCCCAATGAGCCGAAGCCTTGGGCTACGGTATCGCTCTGCACGTCGCCGTCGTAGTTCTTGCACGCCCATATGAAACCGCCGCTCCACTTCATGGCGCTGGCCACCATGTCGTCGATCAAGCGGTGCTCATAAGTGATCCCCGCTTTCGCGAAATCGGCCTTGAAGTGCTTCTGGTAGATGCCCTCGAAGATGTCCTTGAAACGCCCGTCGTACTTCTTCAGGATGGTATTCTTCGTGCTGAGGTAGAGCGGCCACTTTTTAGCGAGCGCCAGATTGAAGCAGCTATGTGCGAAGCCCTCGATGCTCTCATCGGTGTTGTACATGGCCATCGCCACGCCGTCTCCATCGAATTGGTACACATCCCAGGATGTCGGCGTGCTGCCATCATCGGGCGTATAGGTCATGGTGAGCTTGCCCTTGCCCTTGATCACCGCATCGGTGGCGCGGTACTGGTCGCCGAAGGCGTGGCGGCCGATCACGATGGGCTGTGTCCAACCCGGCACCAGGCGCGGGATGTTGCTGATCACGATCGGCTCGCGGAACACCGTTCCGTTCAGGATGTTGCGGATGGTGCCGTTCGGGCTCTTCCACATTTGCTTCAATCCGAACTCCTTCACGCGCTCCTCATCCGGCGTGATCGTGGCACATTTGATCCCCACGCTATGCTTGAGGATCGCCTTGGCGCTGTCCACCGTCACTTTGTCATCCGTCTTGTCGCGGCTCTCGATCCCCAGGTCGTAATACTCGATGGGCACATCCACGTAGGGCAGGATCAACTGGTCCTTGATCCATTTCCAGATGATGCGGGTCATCTCGTCCCCATCGAGTTCCACAACGGGATTGGCCACCTTGATCTTCGACATGTACGTGCTTGGTTTAGTGCTGCGAAGGTATTCCTCAGTGAGCACGCGATGGTTCATCACCGCTGCGGCGCGGCGAGCGCAACGGACCCGCAGCGGAACGCAACCGTTGTGCTCGAAAATAACGTAGCGCAACCGCTGCGTTCGCCGCGTCGTGGCGGTGGATCACGACCCCAGGTCCAAGTCCAGTTCGTCCTTCAGTTTGAGCAGCGCGGGGTTGCGCTCGGCCATGATCCGGAACCGGTCCATGGGCGTGTAGCGTGGACGCAGATCGGTCACTTCCTCCTTCACCACACGCAGTTCCAAACCAGGGGCGTCCAGTTCACCGCGGAGGTGCGCCATCAGTTCGAGGCCCACTTCTTTGAAGTAGCGCTCCTGCACCTCGTTCTGGATCACAAAGGTGACCAGGTTCGGGCCGGCGGCCTGGGGTTCGTGGGCCATCAATGTGGCATGCAGGCTGTTCTTGCCTTGGCGCTTGCAGACGAGCGCATAGTCCTGCCAGACCTTCTGGAGCAGACTCTGCGAGATCACTTTCGGCGCGGCACGGAGGGCGGGATCGGCTTGGAGCGGGCTGTCCGTATTGCTCACCGCGGAGGGTGCTGTTTCCTTGGCCGCCACCAAGTCGCGGATCGAGCCGCTATTCGCCAACCTCCGCGTCGGAGCTGTTTTGGCCGCGATCGGACCACCGTTTACCGGGGCTGCCGGTTCGGCGACCACGGACATGGCCAATTCCTCCTCGATCACCGCGAGCGCAGGAGCGGGTGCGCTCGGCGTTACGCTGGGTTCAGGCTTTTTTTTTTCCAGCGCTGGTGCGGCGGGTTCCGATCCGTTCTCCTTCGGCCGGCCGACCCGGCAGAGCTGGATCAGCAACAGCTCCACCAGCAGCCGGGGCTCCTTGCTGCTCTTGTATTGCACATCGCACTGGCCCAAACGCTCCAGGCCATCGATCAGCAGTGCGCGGCTTACTTGCGATGCTTGCTCCGCATAACGCTTCCGTAGGTCGTCGCTCACCTCCATGAGGCTCGCGGAACGCGGGTCTTGGCATACGAGCAGGTCCCGGAGGTGATGGCCCAGCCCAGCCACGAAAAGATGCCCGTCGAAGCCGTTCTTCAAGATGGTGTCGAACTCCACCAAGGCGCCGGCCACATCGCCGTTGCGCAAGTGTTCGGTCACCTGGAAGTAGTGCT
Organism: Flavobacteriales bacterium; assembly: GCA_017987895.1. Lineage (GTDB taxonomy): Bacteria > Bacteroidota > Bacteroidia > Flavobacteriales_F > PHOS-HE28 > PHOS-HE28. Next base: position 2,623 of record JAGNSU010000201.1, read on the forward strand.
CGTGGTCCAGCACGTTCAGGTTCTTCACCACATCCTGGTAGGTGAGGCGCCGCCCACTGAAGCTCACGAGCTGGTCGAACATGCTCAGTGCATCGCGCAAGCCGCCATCGGCCTTTTGAGCGATGATGTGCAAGGCCTGCGGTTCCGCCTCAATACCTTCTTTCTTCGCGATCTCCGCTAGGTGGCCCACGATGTCCGTCACCGTGATCCGCCGGAAATCGAACACCTGGCAACGGCTCAGGATGGTGGGCAGGATCTTGTGTTTCTCGGTGGTGGCCAGGATGAAGATCGCGTAGCTCGGGGGTTCCTCCAGGGTCTTCAAAAAGGCGTTGAAGGCCGCCGAGCTGAGCATGTGTACCTCATCGATGATGTAGACCTTCTTGGTGCCTACCTGTGGAGCGATGCTGACCTGCAGGATCAGGTTCCGGATGTCATCGACACTGTTGTTGCTGGCGGCATCCAGCTCGAAAATGCTCAAGGAGTGGCCCTCCTCGAAGGTTTTGCAGGGGCCGCATTCGCCACAGGTGCTCAGGTCCTCCCGTAGGTTCTCACAATTGATGGTGCGCGCCAGGATGCGGGCGCAGGTGGTCTTTCCCACCCCCCGGGGGCCGGTGAAGAGGAACGCCGATGCCAGGTGCTGGCTCTTGATGGCGTTCATCAGCGTGCTGGTCACCGCCTCCTGGCCCACCACGGTATCGAAGGTGGCTGGCCGGTACTTGCGTGCGCTGACAACGAAGCGGTCCGACATGGGGCGGCTAAGATAGCCGGGGTGCCCAGCGGGTCGGATCGGAGATCTTAACAGGGTGTTGATTCCAAGAAGCGGATGGCGTTCCCTATGAGGCGGACGATCGGCTGATGCGAACCAGATCTATTGCTGGATGTTCAGTACGTCGGATATCCTTTGAATCACCTCGGTGGCCGGTTGGCGATCATTGAAGGGACCGATGGTGGCAAGAGCTGTTCCATTGTGGAGCAGATGCACTTCGTAGACCCGGCTTCCCACGCTTTCCGTGCCACCTCCGGCTACCGCCTCCTCGACGCGGAGGCGAACTTGATCGCATGGAACCGAACGCGATATACTGTGGACGCGTGCGCCTCCTAATTCGATCGATGTATCGACGTGGATTGTTTCTTTCATTGCCTTGAGCCGCAAGACCCTCTTCATTGAGTACACGAGCCAAGCCAGTAGTAGCGATAGCGAGCAGGCGGTTATCAGATAGGGTGTCGAAGTAGAGATGAACAGCACGGCGAAGGGTGCTAGTATGATACCCCTGTCGAGGAACCGATTGCGGAACTCCAAGTTCTTGCCCACAAGATCAAAGTGCATGTCGCTCAGGGTCGAGGCCGCTCAACCGTTACCTGGCCTCCATCGGCAAAGTACTGACCTACGTGAGCAGTCTGAAGTGTTGAGGTGACATTGGCCGTGCTGCGGACGGACGTAAGTGGTTGGTATTCAGCTGTGAAATACTCCGCCTCGGTAGGCTGGCGACAACCCCAAGCCCACTCCAAGAACTAAGCGGATAGGTATTCTGCCTACATTCGCAGCCCATTTACCCAGAGGTACAATGACCAACCGGTACGAAACCGTCTTCATCCTTACTCCCGTTTTGTCTGAGGACCAGACAAAGGAGGCGGTTAAAAAAGTGAAAGACCTTATCAAGAAAGGCCGTGGCAAAGTCCACCACGAAGAGAGCTGGGGGATGCGCAAACTCGCGTATCCCATCCAGAAGAAGTCCACGGGCTTCTACCACCTGTTCGAGTTCGAAAGCGAAGCCCCTTTTGTGGACAAGCTGGAGACCGAGTACCGCCGCGATGAGCGCATCCTTCGGTTCATGACCGTGAAGATGGACAAGCACCATCAGGCCTTCGCCGATCGCCGCCGCAACAAGCAGAGCGCCGCCAGCAACGGGGAAGCCCCCGCCGCCGAGCGCCCAGCCCGCCGCAGCAAGGAGGAGAACGCCAACCAACCGAACAGCTAAGCCATGGCCGAGAACAACGCCCCCGGTGGTGAGATCCGTTATCTCACCCCCATCGCCATCGAGACGAAGAAGGAGAAGTACTGCCGCTTCAA
>JAGNSU010000064.1 GCA_017987895.1 Flavobacteriales bacterium
GCGCGTTCCTGGTGGAACCGATCCAAGGCGAGAAAGGAGTGTTCACTCCTGCGGAGGACTACATCCCGCGTGCTATCGCTTTATGCAAGGCGAAGAAGGTGCTCTTCATCGCGGACGAGATCCAAACAGGCATAGCACGGACCGGCCGGATGCTGTGCAGCGTGCCTGATGATGAACGCGACCAGGCGAAGCGGCCCGATGTAGTGATCCTCGCCAAGGCCCTGAGCGGCGGGATGTATCCGGTGAGCGCCGTGCTGGCCGACCATGACATCATGGACGTCTTCACACCGGGAACGCACGGCAGTACGTATGGCGGCAACCCGATGGGCGCGAAGCTGGCAATGGAGGCGCTGGCGATCGTGAAGGACGAAAAGCTCGTGGAGAACGCCGAACGTCTGGGCAAGATCTTCCGCGCCGAAATGCAGAAACTGGCGGACGGCTACGACTTCGTGAAGCGGGTGCGCGGCAAAGGCCTGTTGAACGCGCTGATCATCGAGCCGCGCACTGCCGTCGATGGCGCACCCAAAACCGCCTGGGAACTCTGCCTGCTGCTCCGTGATAACGGCCTGCTCGCCAAACCCACGCACGGTGATATCATCCGCTTCGCACCGCCCTTGGTGATCACCGAGCAGCAGGTGATGGAGTGCTGTAGCATCATCGGACTTAGCGTGAAGCAGTTCGCCTAACTTTAGTGGGCAAAGGCCACACCCGTGGAGATGCTCACATTCCTCTTGATACATGTGGTGCTTCCTCTCTTGGGTATCGCGGCATATCTCCTTCTAGCAAGACGTATGTCTCGGGAGCATGTTGATCGCCCGCCTAACTTCGAGTGGTTTGTTGTCTTTTTTGTCTATGGAGGAGCACTGCAGCTTGCATTGACGGTGCTGTTCTGGAAATGGTCCGGCATGACTTCGCTAGGTGCCGCGTTCCTCATTCTGTTGGCCCCATTCATCATGGGTGGCATCGCCTTTTCTCTGCGAAAGAGACGTACAACATCCGTCTATCACAACCATGCGTTCCGCTGGTCGTTGGTCTATCCTCTTGTCCCCCTGATGTTTGTACTGTGGGGGTTGACGTTGGAATAGCGCTGTGAGCGAGAGTTGACTCTAAGCAGAAGGCAACCCGCAAAGTCGGCCTCACTGCTTCGACCGATCCACCTCCTTCACGAGCTTGCCGTGGTCGTAGTGGAGTTCGCGGTACACCTGGCCATCGGGGCTGTAGTCGTAGTGGATGCCGTGCTCCACGCCGTCGGCCCAGTTCTCCAGGTATTTGCGGGTGCCGTTCTCGTAGAAGTACTCCCATTCGCCGTGCTCCACGCCGTTCTCAAAATGGCCGACGTATTCCATCTGGCCGTTCGTGTAGTACACCTTCTCCATCACCTTCACCGCGTCCTCGCCCTTGCCTTTCATGTAGATCACCACCTCCGGCTTCCCGTTGGGGTGGGTGGAGGCCACGAAGCGATGCGCGCCGCACGCGGATAGGAGGAGCAACAGGACAAGGGAGGGGAGGAGGCGCGTCATCACCGGGCTAATTTAGATCGAGATACGCTCACGATCCGCGCCGCCTCAGAACCACGCGATCAACTTCACGTTGAGGCGCCGCGGGGTGAGGTTGTCCGGGATGGCGTAGAAGCGCCCACCCACATCCTGCACCCAGGTATAGTCAATGGTGTTGTTGATGTTGAGCAGGTTGAACACCTCCACCGTGAGCCACAGGTCGTTGATGTGCCGGAGAAAGCCGGTCTTCTCCTGTCCCTTGGCGCCGAGGAACTGCTTGCTGAAGCCGATGTCCACACGCCGGTAAAGTTTGGTGCGCAGCGTGTCGCTGTACCGATCGTCGTTCGGCGGGCCGAAGGGGAGGCCGGTACCGAACACCAAATTCAGATGCACCTTGAAGGTGGGCCAACGCGGCATCTCGTCCTGGAAGAAGAGCGCGAAGTTGACGCGCTGGTCAGTGGGCTTGGGGATGTAGCCGGGCTCCTTGCGCGTGCTGTCCACCGCCACTTGATCGAAGGTGTACCCGGGGATGATCGTATCACCGGCCGCGTTGAAGCGCAGGTAGTAGTAGTCGTCCGTGAGGTCTTCTTGTACCGTCATCACGCTCACCCCCGCCCACGATTCGATACCCTTGATCAATTCACCGTTCAGCTTCAGGTCAAGGCCCGCTGCATAGCCCTTGGCGTTGTTGCGCCCGTAGTACCGGATCCGCACGTTGTCCACCTCGTAGGGGATCACGTTGTCCATGTACTTGTAGTAGGCTTCGCCGGTGAGTTTGAAGGGGCGCTGGAAGATGCGCAGGCCGCGTTCCCAGCCCAACAGGAAGTGAAGGCTCCGTTGCGCCTTGATCTCCGGGTTCAACTGCCCATCGAAGCCGCGCAGCTCGCGGTAGAACGGCGGCTGGTAATAGAGCCCGGTGGCGAACCAGAACCGGTGCTGGCGGTCCAGCGTATCCCCCTTGTTGTTGATGTGCTTCCAGCCAGGGGAGTAGGAGGCACGGATCCTCGGGCTCACCACCGTTTCCCCGTTGTAGGTCCAGTGGTTCGCGCGTGCGCCCACCGTCAAGCCCCAATTGCGCTCCGGTCGCGTCTCCCAATTCCAGGCGTTCTGCAGGTAGCCGCTGAACCGATAGCTCTCGACGGACAGCTTGCTCTTCAGCACATAGTTCAGTTCCAGCTCGTCGCCTGTTCCGCCCTGCGGGATGCTGTAATCCGACGAGTCGATCATGGTCCACTCGCTCAACTTATCGTTGATCATGTCCCGACGCCCATCCACGCCCCATTGCAGATAGCTTTTGCGCAGTTGCCGGAACCCTTTGTGCGCGATGGTGATCACGGTCGCGTCCAGGTCGTTGCGCGCGTGGTCCAGGAAGGTGCCCACACCCAGGTTGCGCACCACTTCGCCGAACTGGTCGCTGCCCAGATCGCGGTCCAGTTCGTCCAGATAGTACTGTCCAAGAATGTCGAAATGCTCGGATTCGAAGGTCCTGTATGCGCTCGCAGTGAGCTTCAGCAAGGTTTCCTTGTTCGCCTTCCAGTTCAGGTTGAGGGCGCCGAAGTAGGTGTCGAAGGCCGTGCGTTCCTCCCCTTCGAAATACACCGTGAACCGCAGGGCCTGGTTGAAATTGCCCAGTTCCGTTTCCCGGCTTTGCGGGATCAGGTTGTATTTGTTGCTGGAGTACAATCCCAAGAAACCCAGTTCCACTTTGTCGCTGATATCGAAGGTCCAGTAGCTCTGTAGGTCGACGTAGCGCGGATCGTATTCTCCTTGGGTGTCGAGGCTCTTCAGCAGATAGCTGTTGGTACGGTACCTGAACCCGGTGATCTGCCGCAGACGCTTCTTCAGCATGGCGCTCTCCAGATGCACCGCCCCTCCCAGCAGGCTCATGGTGGCCGAACCGCCGAACTCCTTCGGTCGGCGGTAGGTGATGTCGAGCACGCTGCTCAGTTTGTCGCCGTAACGCGCCTCGAAACCGCCCGCGCTGAAATGGATCCGCTCGATCATGTCCGGGTTCGGGAAGCTCAAGCCCTCCTGCTGACCGGCGCGCACCAGAAAGGGGCGGTACACCTCGATGTCGTTCACATACACCAGGTTCTCGTCGAAGTTGCCGCCGCGCACGCTGTAGCCCGAGCTCAGTTCGTTCCGCATCACTACACCGAGCTGGCCGCTCAGGAGGGCCTCCACGCCGTTCAGTGGCGTGGGAATGAAGCGGGTGAGCTTCGCGTCGAGCACGGTGAGGCCCCCATCGCGTTCGCTGTTGCCGCTGCGGATATCCACCTGGCCCAGCGTGTTCACCGGCAATTCCACGTCCATGCGCGTGCGTTGCCCCGCAAGGGGGGTTACGCGTCGTTCCTGCACGCTTCCGGCGAAGCTGAACTTGAGCAAGAGTTCGCTCCCCGCGGGAAGGCTCAGTTCATAACGGCCTTCATCATTGGTCTGCGTCCCGCGCGCCATGCCGTCCACCAGCACGTTCACGAAAGGGGCCACGCGCCCATCCGGCGTGCGCACCGTACCGAACAGGGTCCCATCGGTCTGTGCGCTCCCTGTTACCAGGAGCAACAGGAAGAGGAGCAGGGCACCGGCGCGGAACATGGGCGGCAAAGTAACGGAGCGGGGCCGCCCGAATTATCCAGCGGTGTTTTCCAAGGCGACAAGCACGCGGGACCTCGGTTCCCAGAGCTTCAGCGGATATTGTCCAGCTTCCGCTTCAGCGCATCCAGCTTTGCCTGTTCTTCTTCTTTGGTGCCCGTGCGTTCCTCCTGATCGGCGGCGGTGCCCTTCAGGTTGTCCTGGTACTTGTTGAGGTTGCCCTGCAACTTGGCTTCCTGCTGCATCAGCTTGGCCAGTGCGCTTTCGCCGGAGGCCAACTTGCCGCGCGCCTTGGCCAGTTTCTCCTGGTCTTTCGGGGTGGTCCGGACCTGCAAACGAGCTTCAAGCCCGGCGATATCGCCCTGCACCTTCGCATTGTCCTTCTGGATCTTGCCCATCTTGGCTTTCAACTTCTGCAGGTCGGTGTTCGCCTGGGTCACTTTGCTGCTCTGCTTCGCCTCGTCATCGTTCGCGTCGGCCAGTTTCACGGAGGCTTTCGCCACGATCGCTTCCTGGGCGCTCACCTGGCCTTGCACCACCGCCTTGTTGTATTTCACCGCGAGGTCCATGGCCGCCTGCTTGCACGCGCTACAGTCAACGAGTGGAGTGCTATCGGTCTGGGCGAAGGCGATGGTCAACTTCGATAGCCCGGCCTTTTTCTCTGTGGCGGTCTGCGCCAGCACGAGAATGGGACCCGCGTTCACGGCGGTGAACACCGCGCCCAAAGCCTTTGCGGGTTTCCCCGTTTCCACTTTCTGGCTGATGGCTTTGAAGTCATTGCTCCACATCGTCATCAGATCGTCCGCGTCGATCTCATAGACCTGCACAGTAAAGGCGCCCAGCCGATGGGTCCCGTTGGTGATGGAATCCGGTATGGCCGTGATGGTCTTGTTCCATTCCAGGGAGATGCCTTTTTGGGCCACCAAGGGTGCGGTGATCAGTAAAGCGCTGATCAGTAGGGTCGAGCGGTAGGTCATGTTCACGTGGATCGAGGATGCGAAGTTCGTATTTGGGCGTCTGCCCAACGCAGGTTCTCAGCTGAGAACCCGCCCATCGTCCATTACGATGGTGCGATCCGTTCGGGCGGCGAAGTCGTTGTCGTGCGTCACCACCAGCAGGCTTTGCCGGTGCTGCGAGGCGATATGCTTGAAGATGTCGAACACGATATCGCTGTTGCGGCTGTCCAAATTGCCCGTGGGTTCATCGCCCATGATGATGAGCGGATCGTTGATGAGCGAGCGCGCGATGGCTACGCGCTGTTTCTGGCCGCCGCTCAATTGGTTCGCGCTCTTCATGGCATGGTCGTGCATGTCGAGCTCACGCAGCCGTTCCATGGCCCGGTGCTCCACTTCTTCGGCGGTATAGCGCCCCAGCTTCAGGCCTGGGAGCATCACGTTCTTCAGCACGCTGAATTCGGCGAGCAGATAGTGGAACTGGAAGACGAAGCCGATCTTCTCGTTGCGGATCTCCGCGAGCCGGGAACCGGGAAGGCCGCGTGTAGCCTCACCGTCGATGGTCACTTCGCCTTCATAGTCGGTGTCCATCGTGCTGAGGATGTAGAGCAACGTGCTCTTGCCGCAACCGCTCTTGCCGGTGATGCTCACGAACTCACCGCGCCGCACGTCGAGCGATACCTCCCGCAACACCGGCACCGTCACCGGGTCATGGAAGGACTTGCTCACCTTCCGCACTTCAAGAACGTTCGTGCTCATTCCACCGCATGGAATTGATACCACAAAGAGCACAAAGGACGCGAAGGCGGCTGGCGTTCTTCGCGCTCTTCGTGTCCTTTGCGGTCAGCTCTTGGCTCTTTCTTCATTTCCCTCGGATGATCTCCACCGGATCCACCTGACTGGCCTTGCGCGCCGGGAACCATCCTGCCACCCAGGTGGTGATCAGGGCGAAGCTGACCGCGATGATGTAGTACTTCGGGTTGTAATCGATCGGGAAGGTCTTCACCGTAGGCAACGCCGCCGTGACGAAGGGGATGTTGTCGATGACGTTCTGCATGGCGAAGCCACCCAGGAGTCCCGATACACCGCCGAGCACACCGATGATCATGCTCAACATCAAGAAGATGCGCCTCACATCGCTGCCGCTGAACCCGGTCGCCTTCAGGATGGCGATGGCATCGAGCTTCTCATAGATCATCATGTTCAGGATGTTGTAGATGCCGAAACCGGCCACGATGAGCAGCACCACGCCCACGGCGTAGCTGATGATGTTACGCACGTCACTGCCTGTCTCGAACTGCGCGTTCGCGGTCTGGATGTCCACTGCGTCCACATCGAAGCGCGCCGCCAGTTCCTTCGCTATGGCCGGGGCCAGCAGCAGGTCGTGCAGTTTCACGTTGATGTCCGTATAGTAGCTTCCTGGACGGGTCAGCAGTTTCTGCACGGTCTTGATGTTCGCGTAGCACTGCACCTTGTCGTAGTCCGCGATGCCGCTCTGGAAGATGCCTGACACGCGGAGCATGGTGCGTTCGCCGGAGGCGGTGGTCACCTGCACCACCTCACCGATGCCCGCCTCCATCATATCCGCCAGGCCCTTGCCCAGCACGATGGTGTTATTGCCGGTGGCCAGGTCCTGCGGGTCGCCCGCCACCAGGTAGTCGGCGAACTTGTAGTAGCGGATCTCCTGCATCACATCGATGCCGTTCACCTGTCCGTTGAGGTCCACCGTGCCCACGTTGAAGAACACCTGTGCCACCAGGCGCGGGGAAACAGCCAGCACGCGAGGATCCTTTTCCAGCACGTCCATGATGGCGGTGGCGTTGCGCAGGCGGGGCAGTTCGTCCTTGGGCTTCACCGAGCGGATGAAGGCGTGTGTGGTGCTGTCCGTCCCGTACTCGATCGGCTGCCGGGGCGAGGCCTGCAGCTCATTATACAGGCGGATGTGTGGGGTGCGGTTCAGGATCAGGCCGTCGAGCAGGTCGTTCAAGCCGTTCATGAAGCCCAGCAGCGTGACGAACATGGTGATGCTGAACATGACGCCCACCGCCGCCACGATGCTCTGCCGCAGCTTGGCGCGCAACAGGGTCACAGCGATGGAGAGCAGGAGCTTCATGCGGATCGGGACTCACCGCAACGCCGCAACGAACGCAACGAAAGACGGGCATTTCGCAAGGATGTTGCCTTGTTCCTCCACATGCTCATGGCTTGTACAGCGCAGTGTTCGCATCGATCCCCTCCAGCACTTCCACCTTCTCCAGGTCGCGGGCTCCGACCTTCACGGGCGTGCGTTCGTCGTCTCCGGTGAGCACGTAGTTGCCATCGATGAGGTAGGCCGCCGGGATGGTCAATGCCTGTTCCTTGGTGCGCAGCACGATGCTGGCCTCGGCGGTGAGGAAGGGGAAGAGCATCGGCGGAGGCTCGGTGAAGCGCGCCTCCACCCGGAAGGTGCGCGACCGCTCGTCCATGATCGGGATGATGCGCGTGATCTCCGCTCCGAAGGCCTTCCCGCTATAGCTGTCGAGGCTGATCACGGCCTTCTGCCCGGGCTTCACCTGGGTGATGTCGTACTCGTCCACTTCCAGTTCCAGGTAGAGGTCGCTCGCGCTACCGATCACCGCCACGGCCTTCTGGGTGGTGGCCAGCTCGCCCGGCTCGATCCGCAGGTCGTACACGACGCCGTTGATCAGGCTGCGCGGTGTGCGGTCGTCGTTGCCGGCACTGCTGATGGTGAGGTTGTTCCGCGCCACGTCCAATTCAGTGCGCAGGCGCTCCCGGGTCTCTTCAAGCGCTTTGGATGCCCGCACGAATGCCGCCTTGCTCGTGGTGTACGCGAGTTCGCGTTGGTCGAGATCGTTCTGGCTGCCGATCTGTTGTGCCCACAGCGCCTGCTGCCGCACGTAATTGGTGCTGTCCACGGTGTATTTGTCGCGCGCCTGGGCTACACCCTCGCGCAACTGCGCCAGCACCGGGCCCTTGTCGCTCGCGTTCTGTTCCAACAAGCGCAACTGGGCGTCCGCATTGCGCGCCGTCGCACTGCTGCTGCGATCGTCGATGCGCAGCAGGGGCTGTCCCGCAGCTACAGTATCGCCTTCGTTCACCAGCAAGGCCGTCACGGTGCCGTTCACCGTGGGGAAGACCTGGTACTGGCCTTCGGCCTTCACCACGCCGCTGGCGTACACGCTTTCGGTAATGGGGCCCACGGTTGGGGTGATGGTCTCCCGCTTCTTTCCGCAGGCGATCAGCAACAGGCACGCGAGCAAGCCGAAGGTCAAAGTGCGCATGCGGCCAAGGTAAGATCCGGCCAGCCTCCGCGTTCGCGAGGATCCCGAGTCTTCGAGGGTCCGAAGCGATCTCTAATTGCGGGTGGAACCGTGCGGGAGCTGGCACAGATCTTACGCGGACCCATTGGGATCGCTTCGCACCCTCCGGGACGCTCGCGAACCCGGGACTTTGGAAGGCGGGCCGAAGGCCCTAGCTTGCTCCGCACTCGGGAAACACCCGAGCGCGAACTGAGACTTGACATGTTCCTGAGCCGCTATTCTCAACGCGCCTTTTTCCTGATCTGGTTAGTTGTTGTCCTTGCGGGGCCGAGTATATCCTGCACGCCCAACCCAAGCGCAAGTGAGCTTACAAGGGAATCACCGGACTATGCATACGACGCCCACTCTGTCCAGAACAAGGATTCGATGCTAACAGTCCTGCTCGATCTTCAAGTTCAGAAGCCATCGGTTCAGATATCGCGTGCCCTTGCCATACTCTACTCGCGAAAGAAGGATCGGGCAAAGGCCGATTCACTGTATTCGCGACTGTTCGGTGCAGTGACAGGTAGAGGTGATGAATACCACCTACTGGAAGACTATGTTCAGCACTGGTTGTATCAAGAGGATCCCGATAGCGCTCTGCGGTACATCAACTTAGCCTATGTTCTTTCACAAGAACTTTCTGGGGATTGGTATTCGCTCTACATGAAGTACCAAAATTCCCATGTTGCTTACAGCTTGATGAAAAAATGTGATGTTGCTATGAGCTATCTCGACAGCATCGACAGTATGAAAATTGACATGGACGTGTTTAGAATCTCCAATGCCGAGAATCGCCAGAGACTACTACAAGAGTGCAAACCTCCTGGCTGACACCTCCCCCCCAAAGGATCAGTCAAAGAGGTTGCTGGGGAAACAGATCACCGCAACCCCACCGCCCTCAGCACCTTCCCCGCCCGCTCTTTCAGTTTGTAGATCAGGAAGCGACCCAGCGGCTGCACGTTCATGAACAGTAGCGGATCGCGGCGCAGGAGTTCCGTGCCCGCTTCGAACATCGCCTTGGCCGGTGCGAGCGCGATGGTGCCCTTGCCGAGTTGTGCTTCCTTCAGAATGCCGCGTTCGATCAGCGCGGTGCGAAAGCGCGCGAAGCTGGTCCAATAGCGCGCGGGCTTGCGGAAGCGCAGGGCCGTGGTCTTCGTCTCCTGGCCGTTGCGCACCACCGTCATCGGCATGGGGATCTCCTTGCGGTATTTCACCGGCAGCAGGGTCTCGATGTGGTGGTTGAACGTACACCAGTGGAAGTCGGCGCCGAGGAAAAGCAGCTTTCCGTTCTCGCGCTTCAGCAGATCGAACAGCGATCCTACGCCGAAGGGATGCATCGGTGGATCCATGAACAAGGCGATCCGGGCGCCTTCGCCCGCGGCGGAATGTGTGGGATGCGGCGTGCGCTGCACCCCCGGCAGGCTGCGGTAGTATTCGGTGAGTGCGCCTGCTTCGGAGGGTGTCTGGTCCACATCGAAGCGGCCGGTGTGCAGGGTGCGCACGCTCAAGGTGAGCATCAACAGCGTGCCTTCCGGGCCCACGGCTTCGCGCAGCACGGCGATCAAGGCATCGAAGAGGGCGGTGCGGCTCTTCAACATGCCGGGCGCGATGCGGCCGAAGCGCAATAGATCGGTGTGGAGGAAGAGGAGATCGCCTCGGCGCACGCCGAGGTCATGCAATGCTTTGGCGAGATCGCCCGCCGTGATGCGCTCCGCACCGGCGTGGAACAGGACGGTATCCGCCGGCACCATGCTAATGCGGTTTCCGGCGCATCACCAGATGGTCCGACCGGTAGCCGAGTTTTTCCCAGAAGGTGCGCGCGCCGGTGTTCGCCTCCAGCACTTCCAGTTCCAGGTAGGCCACTTCCTTGCTGGTGAACCACGACGACAAGGCGCGGTAGAGCTCTTCGCCCACGCCAGTGCCGCGCAGATCCGGTCGCACATAAATGTGGGTGACCGCCCCGCCTTTCAAGCCGCCGAGATGCGCGGGTGACATGCGGATCGATCCTGCTGCGAAGCCCACCATGCGCCGGCCTTCCGGATATTCCGTGGAGGGTGCGACCTCCTGCCACGCACAGACCACCGTGTTGAGTTTGCCGAGCATGGGCATCTGGGTCTTCAGCCAGAGGCCTGCGCCACCCAGCGCCAAAGGCATGGAGAGGCCGTGCTCGTCCATGTAGCGGTACATTTCGGTGAACAGGACCTCCAGCGCCAGCAGATCCTCGGGCGCGGCTTCACGCTCCAGCGGTAGGATCTGGATCACGTCGCCAGGGCTTTGGCGAAGGCGGCACCCAGGCCCCGCAACGAGGTGAACTCCTCCGGCGTGAGCGTGTCGAAATCGAGTTCCGCTCCCAGTTCCTGCTCCACTTGCGAAAGCAGTTCCATCAAGGCGAACGAATCGAGCACCCCCGTTTGGGTGAGGTTCATGGAATCTGTCACGTCCTCCTGGCTCAGGCCCATCTCCGCCAGCCGCGGTGCTAGCCGCGTGCGGATCGTGGCGCGGATCTCTTGTTCGTTCATGGGAAAGGGTGCCGAAGTTACATCCAGGACCCTGCGCGATGCCGTGTCACGCCCGGCATGTATTCGCTCGTTCCGGTTAGAGGGGCGCGGAACCGCGCCCCTCTAACCGGAACACCATGCTCTTACCCCGGCCTTGAGCCGGGGTCGCGGGAATTGCGGGCTTCTTCAAAGACGCGCCCGCAGCGCCTTCATATCCGCCTTGCCGCTTGTGGTGAAGGGCACCTCATCGATGAAGTGCAGCCGCGTGGGCACCATGTATTCCGGCAGCAGTTCCGCACAGCGCGCCAGGATCATGTCCCGTTCCGCGCGGTGCGCTTCAGGAAGGAAGGCTTCGATGCCCAGCGCGATGCCCTCGCGCACCGGATGGGCGAGGGGATAGGCGAAGGCCGCGCCGCTGGCTGCTTTCAAGGCATGCGCGACTTCCTGTAGTTCGATGCGGTGCCCGCGCACTTTCACCTGATCATCGGTGCGGGCCACGAAGAAGAGGTCGCCATCGGCATCGCGTTCCACGATATCGCCGGTGCGGTAGTAGGTCTGATCCCCGCGTGGCACGAAGGCGGCCTCGGTGCGCTCGGCATTGCGCCAATAGCCATCGGTCACTTGCGGACCGCCAAGCAGCAGTTCGCCGTTATCGGCTTCGTTCCCATCGGCATCCAACACCGCACAGCCAGATCCGGGGAACACCTGTCCAATGCTCAAGATCCCATGGCGCGATTTGGGTCGCGCCGGGTCCAGGTCATATTCCGCGATCGCGATAGTCGCTTCGGTGGGGCCGTAGAGGTTCACCACGCGGCCGTTCGGTGTGGCGGCCGCCCATTTCACGGCAAGTTCCGCGGGTAAAGGCTCACCACAGAACGCGCTGATGCGCAAAGAAGGGAAGGCGCCCGGCTTCAATTGCCGCATGCGTTCCATCAGCATCGCGGTGCTCGGCACGCTGAACCATTGCGTCAGGCCATGCTCCCGGATGAAACGCGCCGGGGCCATCAGCTCTTCCCGAGGCACCACATGCAAGGAAGCGCCAGCCGACCAGCAGAGGAACAGGTCGTGTACGCTCAGGTCGAAGGTGAGTTCGAAGGTCTGCGAGAAGCGGTCCTCGGCCGTGGGTGCGAAACGCTCATGCAGATGCTCCACGTACGCGATCACATTGCGGTGACGGATGGGCACGCCCTTCGGCACGCCCGTGCTGCCGGAGGTGAAGAGCATGTAGGCATGATCGCCAACTACCGGCGTCTCGCTGCTTTCATCCGTTGCGCGTATGCAGCCCTCGGGCAGTGGGCCAGGATCAGCACCCGGGGTGCCGATCACCACCACTTTGGGAGGGACGGGCAGCTCACGCGCCAGCTGGCTCGCGGCCGCCGCGTGGGGCTCATCGGCGACGATCACATCGAGCTCCGCCAAGGCTACAATGCGTGCCAGACGTTCCGTCGGCTGGTGCGGGTCCAGCGGCACATAGGCCTTGCCTGCCCGCAGAATGCCGAGCACCCCGGCATAGGCCCCGAAACTGCGGTAGGCGAAAAGACCCACAAAGGGACCCCGTCCCGCCGAGCCATGCACCGATGCGGAAACCGCCCGGGACCCTTCCTGAAGTTCTCGATAGCTGAACGTCCTGTTCGCGACCACCAGCGCCACCGCTTCTGGTGTTCTATCGCAAGCGCGCTGGGCGTAGCCCCACAGTTGCTCAGGCTTCATCAGGCCGCTGGTCGATCGCAGGGACGAAGATGGCTCCGATCAGCAAAGCGGTGGGTTACTTCTTCTTCTTGTACGCACCGCTGCGCCAGGCTTGCAGGAATTGCGCCCAAGCGACCGGGTTGAACAGGTTGACCGTGGGCATGCCGCCTTGCTGATAGAGCTTGGTGTTGTCCAAGGCCATCTGGTAGGTGAAGCTCGTGTAGGCGTCCGGCGGCAGGTTCTCCATGCGTTGCAGCATTTCCGCTGAAGAAAGGTTCTTCATGGCGATCTGCTCATCGCTGTCCGCCAGGTCCAGGTTCAGGAAGGCTTCGCGGAACTGCTCCTTGCTCGGCCACGGGTAGACCGATAGTTCCGCCAGTTGCACCGTATCGGCATACAACTGGTGGATCATGCTGTACTTCCGCTCCTCCAGGTCCATGGGTATGGTGAACTGTGAACGCTTGAAGCCCACGGCCGAAAAGATGATGGTATCGCCCTCCTGCGCCACGAAGCTGAAGTAGCCGTACACATCGCTGATGGTACCGCGATAGCTGTGCTTGATCAGGATATTGGTGAAAGGCACGGGCGTCAGACTGTCCCCGCTCACCACCACGCCGCTGAACTGGATCAGCTCACGATCGTTCATGGCCACCTGGGCCTGGGTGGAAATGAACAAGACCGCGGCGAGGAGCAGGAGGAGGGAACGCATGTGGGGCAAAGGTAGGAGAGGCCCCGGGCAAGGACCGTGCTCAACTCCCCTCCTGGGCGTGGAACGCTCCACGCCCCTGGCAAGGAGGGGTAGGGGTGGTTTCGGCTCAGGGAGAACGCGATATGGAATGCGGCTTGGAACCCACCCCTTTATCCCCTCCCTATGTATCCGCAGCGAGTGATCGCTGCTGGGGAGGGGAGTTCCCCGTTCGTGGATCGCTGCTCCTTGCTTCGCCGAAGCGGCTACGCGAAGGCGCAGCAGGAGGGGAGTTGAACATCATCGTAGCTTGCCCATCCCATCCCGCTCCCATGCGAACAACCCTACTCTTCAGTTCCCTGCTCGTTCCTTGCCTCCTCCAAGCCCAGATCACCCTCGGGCCCACCGACATGCCCTCAGCAGGGGATACCATGCGTTATTGGAACGCCGCGCTCGCGAGCTTCGATGATGCGGATACCGGCCCCGGCCATGTGTGGGACTTCAGTGCGCTCGTGGGCCTGGACGAAGCCGCGGACACCGCCGTCACCGTTGGCTCCACGCCCTTGCTCTATCAGTTCTTCTTCAACAACGGGCTGCTCTATCCGGACCACGACGCGAACTATGCTGTGAAGGGCACGGACCTGGACTTCCAGCAACTCACGCTCACCGAGCTGTACGACTATTTCAAGGTGGACGCCGACGGCTTCGACAACGTGGGCTTCGGGGCGAACATCAACGGTATTCCCGCTTCGGTGCAGCGGTTGCCGGTGGACCATATCTACCGCTTCCCGCTCGACTATGGCAACATGGATACCTCCAGCAGCTATTGGGAGATCACGGTGCCCACGCTTCTGTTCTTCTCCCAGGCCCAGACCCGCTTCAACGAAGTGGATGGCTGGGGCACGCTCTACCTGCCGGAGGACACCGTCGAAGTGCTGCGCGTGCGTTCCACTTTGCAGCGCACGGACAGCGTCTACATCGATCAGTTCGGCATTGGCTTCAGCCTGCCCGAGCCGGAGACCGTGGAGTACAAATGGCTCGCCGTGGGCCGGGACTTCCCTATGCTCCAGGTGAACGTAACAGGGGGCATCCCCGTGCTGGTGCGGTTCCAATCGCAAACGGAGCCGCTTTCCACTGGCATCGCGCAAGCAGCACGCACCGACGGCGCGGTCTATCCGAACCCGGCCAGCGATCTGGTTTATGTCCAAGTGCCGGAAGGCGTGCACGGGCAACTGGGCCTCTTCGATGCGCAGGGCCGCGAGGTGCGGCGCGTGGGGCAGGTGAACGCTGGTGTGCGGGTGGCCGTGGATGTGAGCGAACTGGCGGCGGGGCGGTATGCATTGCGGGTGGCGGGAAGCGATTGGAACGTGGCGGTGGTGGTGCGGTAGTGTTTAGCAGCCAGGACCCGGATGTATGGCGGCATTAACTCGGGTTGAGCTCATTCTCTGGATAGAGGACCGTTTTGCTATAGGTCGGGTCGAGCACTACGGCGCTACGGTATCTCTCAAGGCCTTCAGCGTAGAGAGACTTGTCATTGATTAGAACGGACAAATCCTTCAGCGCCTTTGCCCAATCATACCACGCCTCGTGATACTCCGGTTTCAACTCGTTTGCACGTTGGAACTTGGCGAAGCTGTCGAAGTAGAGAGACTTGTCATTCCGCTGCTTGGCCAGGCCGCTCAATGCAAAGCCCCAGTACCTCCATGCCTGATAGAAGTCGGGCTTAATCTCGATTGCGCGTTGGAATTTGTCGATGCTTTCGAGGAATAATCCCTCGTCATTCTTTAGCTCGGCCAGATGGGCCAATGCACTTCCCCAGTGTGTCAATGCTACGTGGTTGTCCGGTTTGATTTCGATGGCGCGCTGGAGTTTGGCAATACTCTCGCGGTAGAGGTCCTGATCATTCTTCTGCTGAGCTAGGTGGTTCAGCGCCCAGCCCCAATTGTTCCAAAGCACGGAATCCATAGGGTTGATTTGCGAAGCGCGTTGGTATTTTAAAAAGGCTTCGCGGTAAAAAGCTTCCTCCTTCTTCAGCTTGCCTAACTCGGACAATACACTACCCCACCCAGACCATGAAATGTGATTGTCCGGCTTCATCTCCGTAGCACGTTGGAATTTGGTGAAGCTGTCATGGTATATGCCCTCATCGTTCTTGAGCTGCGCCCAGTCGCCTAAGGCTAAGCCCCAATTTATCCATACTACAACCGCTCTAGGCTCGATTTCGCTGGCGCGTTGGAATTTGGCCATGCTCTCCCGGTAAAGCGTATCGTCGCTCTTAAGCCTGGCCAATTCGTGCAATGACCTCCCCCAGTTGCCCCAAGCGTCGAAGTAGTCTGGTTTAGTTTCGGTGGCTCGCTGGAGTTTGGTGTTACTGTCGCGGTAGAGTGCTTCATCCTTATTGATGTTAGCTAAGAGCAGCAACGCGGCGCCCCAGTTACCCCATGCTTGGGGTAAGTTGGGATTGATCTCAGATGCGCGTTGAAGTTTGGCGCAACCCTCACGATACAAAGTCTCATCGCTCATGGCTTTTGCTCGCTCCAGTATCGCAGCTCCCCAATTATTGATGATACGGGCGAGTTGCTCGTTAAGCCCCTTTTCATTCTGCGCTACAACGCTGTCCTCGATGCTTGTAACAGTTTCATAGTTCTTGTTGACAAGAATTGCGCTGAGCTGTTGAGAGAGGTGCTGCTTTTCTGATTTGCTCTTCTGATTGGCAATCACCTTACGTACCTCCTCGAACTTGCCTTGCTCAAAAAGCTCCACGGCTTGGTCGAGCCATTGTCGAGGGACTTCAGTAATGTCCTCGGCCTTCCCATCGACGATATCTGGATTGATCTGTCCAAGAGAGCTGAGCATGTGGCTGAAGGGGCGGGTGATAAACGTGGGATTCTGGCCGATGAGCCGCGCCTTAAGTTCGAGGAAGAACGTGTCGGCATCCTGGTCAGGAATGACGAAAGCGCCTTTGCTGTGTTTGTCCAGCAGACGTTCGCGTACATGCTGAGGAGGTTCGCTGCCATGGCTGAGCCAGTATAGTCCTTCGCTGAAGTTATCGATGGCGGCGAGATGGTCGAAAACCGGGTCACCACCGGAATAGCCACACACGATCCAAGCGCGATTGATACCGATCTTGTCAAAAGCGTTTCGGATGGTGTTTGCTGGAAGTTCCAGCTCATTGTTGTCATTGAGCTGCCAGATGCCGTGACTTTGTCCATGGAGAAAGAGGACAGCGGGGTGATCGAATGGGTTAGTAACTAGGTCTTTAATTATCGCTAGGTCGTAAACAGCAGGGTAGTAGTTGAAGAGGGAGAGACTGCGCAGAATGAGTGGATCGAAGTTGGTCGTGACGACTGTGTCGATGAATCCCGCAGCCATGAGTTGGGCGGCGTAGAGATGCGCCGAATTGATTTTGGCATTTTTGATATAACCATCGAACAACCATTTGCGGTCACCGTGCGAGATGCAGGCCATGTAACTATAGTAGTCCTTCCGGGCGGCATGGCGAATGAAGGTGCTGTATGGTTCGGTTGTCTCAAGGTGCTTTTGGATCTCACCAGCAGAAGGGATACCAGCCGAGCGTGACGCGCCAGCTCCAATGAAGAGGATAGTTGAGCCTGCATTGCGCTCCTTAAGGGCGCGCATTTTGGCCGCGAGGTGGTCTATGGAAACGGGAAGCACTGAGGGAAGGTAGGGGGAGTTGTGAATGCTCTGTTGAACCTGTGTAACGCTACCCCAGTTCTGGCCTATAATCGCCTCTGAATCGCGCAAGTGTTCGGCGCGGGAGGGGCCCTAAGATCGCGCAAGTGTTCGGCGCGGGCAGAGTGTGAGCGAGAGAGAGTGGGCCCGTCACTTGTGCTGGAACGGGTGTTCGCCGCCGTAACCACCGGCCAGTTTGCAATTGGCCACGCGGTTCCTAACTGAATGCCGATCCTCGCTAACACGGGCGGAAGGGATCTAAGGTGGCCGGAGGCCAAAGGCCAGCAGGCAGGCTGGCAGCGGTGCCGCATGGCCGAACGACCAAAAGACCTATGGGCTCCGCCCACCTTTGGATCCGTTCATGATCCCCTTAAGACGTCATCGCGAGCGTCCGAAGGCGCGAAGCGATTTTGTTGGATCCGTATTGGATCAGTGCTATCCGCGCAAACCCCCTGCACGAATTAAAGATCGCTTCGGACGTCCGCTCCGGCGAGGCCGTCGC
>JAGNSU010000065.1:0-13898 GCA_017987895.1 Flavobacteriales bacterium
CCTGCACTTCACGTGGATCCGGACGCACCGGTCCAAGCTCGGCCCGATAGGCCACGAAGGGCGTTACCAGTGATCGGCTGGGCGGGATGTAGACCTGGCTCAGCGCCCCGAGCACCTCGATACCCGAAGGATGCACACCGGTCTCTTCCCCGAATTCGCGCAGGGCGGTGGCTTGTAGATCGGCATCGTGCGCCTCGCGTCGCCCGCCGGGGAAGCTTACCTGTCCACTGTGCACACCATCATATTCCGGCCGCACCATGAGCAACGTGTGCAGCCTTTCTTCCCTGGGAAAGAGAAGCACCAACACGGCGCTCTCCCGTGGCGCTCGGTCCTGTCGCAACGCCGCTTCGATATCGGGTCGCTTATACCCGCTCAATTCCAAAAAGCGATCATGGCCTGGCAACGGCTCCGCCAAGCCCGCACGCAATCCGGCAAGAATTCCGCTCGCGTTCACGCACCGAGCACCTTGGCGAGTTCCGCAGCTTCCTGCTTATACGTGTGCCGTTCCTTGCCCGCGATCCGACGCGCACCCTCCAACGCGCGATCAAATTGGTCGCTGCATAGCCAGCACAGCACGGTGTACCATTCCGCGGCCTCGGCGTAGTTCTGTCGATCGGCGTTCTCCACGAAGTCCAGTTGCAGTTCGGCGTCGAACGGCCGACCGGCGCCCAGGTAGCAACTGGCCAGGTACATGCGGATCTGTTCCACGTTCTGCGCGGCCTTCAGTTCTTTCACCAGCAACTCCGCCGCGGTCGCGAACTCGTGATCGGAATACGCCGCCATGGCATCGAGCAAGTTGGCGTTCTCGCTGGTCCGTGGCCGATCGCTGATCACATCCGGGTAGGGCTCGAAGAACTCCGCGCACCGCCCGCTCGTGCCGCTCCTTCCGCAGGCCATCAGCGCCAGCAGCACCATCCACATACCGCCTTTTCGCATGTTGCGAAGGTATCTACCGTGCCACGCCTTGAAGGGTCCGTTCCCAACGCAGCGCGTGCCGTTCACTGTCCAGGGAGAGAAGCACGCGCTGCGCTCTACCTACCAGATGGTCGGCCGGCACGAAGCCCCAGTGCCTGGAATCCGCGCTGTTGTGGCGGCTGTCGCCCAGCACGAAGTAGTGGTCCTGCCCGATCACGTAGCGCTCCAAGGGCTCGCTGTCCAGGAGCAAGGTGTTGCCGGCCACCTCCAAGGAGTGTCCCTCATAGCGCGTCATGATCCGGTCGTAGAGCGGGAGCGTGCCCACATTGACATTTACGGTATCGCCTTCAGCTGGGATCCTGATCGGGCCGTACGCGTCGGTGCTCCAAGGTTGTATGGGGCTGAAGGGGAAGAGGTGCCTGGCGGGCTTCAGGCTCAAGCCCATGGGAGCTACTGAGCGCACTCCGGGCAGTGCTTCCACCAGTGCCGCGAGCGACCTGTTAAGAGGCACCTCCAAGTGGTCATCGTTCCGGAGCAGGTAAGCCTCCGGAAGGCCGATGGCATGGGCCACTTGCACCGCATCGGCCCCGGCCTTCAAGCGCACCAGGTAGCGCTGTGTTTGGCCGGGCCAGGGCCCTAGCACCATGCCGTTCACGAACAAATGGCCGTTGCGGATGCGCACGGTATCCCCCGGCAGACCTACGATCCGCTTGACCAGAAGTTGGCGCCGTCCCATGCGCACGTCGTCCTGTGCGGGGTCGCGGAAGACCGCCACGTCCCCGCGTTGGAACCCGGTCCATACGGGCCAGCGCTGCACCGCCACCACATCACCGGGCACCAAGGTGGCGAACATGCTGGTGCTTTGCACGATCACCCAGCGCAACACGAAAGTGTGTACAAGGATCAGCAGCACCATGGCCTGCAGGAAAGCCCGGGTCCAAGGGCTCATCACGCGCCAACGTTCCCCCAGTGATCGCATCGGTCCGGACAAAGCTCGCCGATCGCGGTACCGAACCCCTTACTTGCGTCCTACCAAGGTGAAGAGACGCTTCCAGCGAATGCCCGTGTAGGGATCCTTGGTGAACCAGATCAGCACCGCCTTGCCAACCACATGGTCATGCGGCACGAAGCCCCAGAAGCGCGCATCCTGCGAGCGGTGGCGGTTGTCGCCCATCAGCCAGAAGTAATCCTGCTGGAAGGTATAGCCCGTGGCTTCCTTGCCGTTGATGAGGATCCGTCCGCCTTCCACACGCAGATCGTTGTGCTCGTACACCCGGATCGCACGCTCGTAGAGCGGAAGGTTGTGCAGGTCCAAGGCAAGGGTCGCGCCCTTCTTCGGGATCCACAGCGGGCCGAAATTGTCCTCGCTCCAATCATAGTCCGGGTGGTTGGGGAAATAGGGCCATTTGTGGTACGGTGAGGCATAGCCCTTTGGATGGTCCTGGCGCGTCATGTTCACCACGTTGTTGAAGGTCTTCAGTTTGGCCGCGTTCGTCTCGGTGAGCGGGATGCTCACACCGCCGTTCTCACCGGGGGAGAGGTCGTCCGGACTGATGTCGTACTGCTCCTTCAGCATCCGTTCGTTGAACCGGTCCTTCAGTATGAACTCGTAGCCGTACTGCGCCATGCCGGGCAGGTCCTGTTGCTGGCCGTTGATGAATACGAAGCCATGTCGGACTTCGATCGTGTCACCGGCAACGGCAACACAGCGCTTGATGTAGTTCTCCTTCTTGTCCAGCGGCCGCACCAAAATGCCACCGGTCTCCACTTGCCGCACCTGGCCATCCACCATGTTCAACATCTTGAACTTCGGGTCGTGGATCTTGTCGCGACCGTAGTCGCGCACCAGTTGGTAGTAGCTCTGGTTCTGGAAATTGGCCACCACGGTATCGCCCTCGGGGAAGTTGAAGACCACCGCATCACCGCGTTGCGGATCGCCGAAGCCCGGCAGGCGCCGATAGGGTTGCTTGAACCACTCCACGAAGCTGGGCATGCTCGCGGTGAAGGGCATGGTGTGGTGCGTGAAGGGGAAGGTGAGCGGGGTCATCGGCATGCGCGGGCCGTAGCTCAACTTGCTCACGAAGAGATAATCGCCCACCAGCAGGCTCTTCTCCATGGAAGGCGTGGGAATGGTGAAGGCCTCGAAGGTGAAGGTGCGGAACACCGTGGCGACGATCACCGCGAAAAGGATCGCATCGCCCCATTGGCCCAACCGCCCGCGCTTGCGCTGCGCTACAGGAATTGGACCTACATACGCGTGCTTCGGCGAGAACACCAGCTGCGGGATCTTCACCCATGGCAAGAGCACCATGATCACATGGTCCTTGAAAGTGCGCTCGCCTAGCGTGATACTGATGTTCACGTTCAGGATCATGAACACGAGCAGGTTCACTCCCGGCACCAGGAAGAGGAAGATCCACCACCAAGGCTTGCCGCTCAGCTTCAGCCAGATCAACAGGTTGTAGCCCGGAACGAAGCCTTCCCAGGCTGGGCGACCCGCTTTCACGAAGTATTTCCAAAGGCATGCGAACAGCACGCCGATATAGGCGAAGAGGAAGAGGTAAGGGATCATCGGCTGCGAAGGTGCGCAACGGATCGCAGAAGCGCCCGGGACGTTGTATGAACGGCCGATCGTTTACGGGGACGGGACGATGCTGCGAGGTCCGGGTTCAACCCAGCACATCCTCCATGGTGAACAAGCCCTGCCGCTTCTGAACGGGATCCGCGAGCCACTCCGCCGCGAGCACCGCGCCCGTCGCGAAACCGGTCCGCCCGAAGGCCTCGTGGGTGATGATGATCCGGTCGGCCGCGCTGGTCCAACTCACGCTGTGTTTTCCGGGGACTTCACCGGTGCGCTCGCTTTGGATCTCGACAGGGGCAGGAGCGGGGCCAAGACCGTCCGTTCGCCCCTGCGCCTGCTCCTGGTCCTTGAGCTTCCACCCCGAATACCGCTGGGTCCGCAGATCGATGTCCCGCGCCAGCGTGATCGCTGTGCCGCTGGGAGCGTCGAGCTTGTGGATGTGGTGGATCTCATCGAGATGGACGTTGTACTGCGCCTGTGTATCCATCAACTGCGCCAGCAGACGGTTCACGCGGAAAAAGAGGTTCACCCCGATGCTGAAGTTGCTCGCCCAAAGCACCGAGCCCCTTTTCTCGGCGACCAGCTGCTGCACCTCGTGCAGGTGATCGTACCAACCTGTGGTGCCCACCACCACTGATACGCCTGCTTCCACGCACAAGCGGATGTTCGCTACCGCATGCTCCGGCCGGCTGAACTCGATGGCCACGTCCATTCCCTTCGGCGAAGCGCCCGCGTTCGCGGCGTGTACTTCCAGGCCGATCGTATGCCCGCGCTGCCGCGCGACCTGTGCGATGGCCCGGCCCATTTTTCCGGTGCCGTAGAGAGCGATGTTCATGGCGTGAAGATGGGCAGCATCCCGATACGATCGGGAACGGAAGCCATCACAACGAAAGGAACAGGTCAGAGCCGCAGGCCCAACGTCAAGCCGAACTTTCCTTGCGCGGCCATGGGTAAAGAGGGACGCAATTCCAACGAAAGATCCTCGCCCACATCGAACCGCACAAAATGCGCGTCCACGGTGGCGTCCACGATGTTGAGCACATAGACCAGCCCGATCGCCAGGTAGCTCATGTCCAGCCAGCGGCGGTAGGTGTCGGCCACGTCGCGTACCGCCGCTGAGGTGAATTCGCCGTTGAACTCGTCCACCGTGTTCGGGTCGTTATCGACCAGGGCAACGTAGGCGTTCTTGTAGCGGTTGTACTGCCGCGTGTTCTCGATCAGGAAATAGGTGCTCACTCCAAAGGCGGCGGCTACGATGGGCACTTTCCAATACTTGCGGTTGTACACCTGGCCCGCGCCCGGGAGAAGCGCGCTGTAAAGCGTGGCGCGCCCGGGTTTGTGGCGTTCCTTCCAGGGGAGGACACGTGCGGTATCCGCTTGCGTGATCGCGCTGTCCGATTGCGCCCAGGCGGTCAAGGCGACCGCGAGGCAGCAAGGCAGGAGCAGCGCACGCATGGGCTAGGCGCCCAGCTTGGCCAGGATCGCGGCGAGTTCGTCGGAGGTGCGGAAACCGAGCTCGATGCGGCCCTTGCCTTGGGCGTCCTGCTTCACCACCACCTTCGTGCCGAAGCGTTCGCTCAGCCGTTTCGCGGTCTGTTTGTGCAGAGTGCCGTTCATGCGCGCACCGCCGAGGGAGAGAGAGCCCTTCTTGCTGGAGCGGGCGAGATCCTCCACCTCTCGAACGCTCAACTGGCTTTCCACAATGCGGCGGAACAGATCCACCTGCTGCGCTGGGTCGCTCACGGCCAGAAGCGCGCGGGCATGGCCCATGCCCAACTGCCGCTGACGGATGCCCATCTGCACTTCCGGTGGAAGTTTCAATAGACGCAGGTAGTTCGTGACCGTAGTGCGGTCCTTGCCCACCTTGTCGCTCAGCTGTTCCTGCGTCAGTTTCACTTCGTCGATCAGGCGCTCGAAACTGATGGCCACTTCGATCGCGTCCAGATCCTCGCGCTGGATGTTCTCCACCAGCGCCATCTCCAGCATGGCCTCGTCGTTGGCGATGCGGATGTAAGCGGGGATCTCGGTGAGCCCTGCGGCCTGGCTGGCCCTGTACCGGCGTTCGCCGCTGATGAGCTGGTACTTGTCATAGCCCACCTTGCGCACGGTGACGGGCTGGATCACCCCCAACTCCCGGATGCTGTTGCTCAGCTCGGTGAGCGCCTCCGGGCTGAAGTGGGTGCGCGGCTGGAAGGGGTTGGGCTCGATCCAACTGATGGAGATGGAGGCGACGTTGCCCGCCACGCGCTGCGCGCCGAACTCGGGCACGGGGCTGCGTTCGGTGATATCGGTGCCGGAATCCTCCAGCAGGGCGCTCAGGCCACGGCCCAGCCCACGTTTCTTGGTCATTGTTCCTCGGGGATGGCGATGGTGCGCTGGTGTTCGGGGATGCGGGTCATGCTGTTCTTCTGCAGGATCTCGCGCGCCAGGTTCAGGTAGTTCACGGCGCCTTTGCTGCTGGCGTCGTGCATGATGATGGTCTGGCCATGGCTCGGCGCCTCGCCCAGAGCCACATTGCGATGGATCACGGTATCGAACACGAGTTGCTGGAAGTGGGTCTTCACTTCTTCCACCACTTGGTTCGCCAGGCGAAGGCGACTGTCATACATGGTGAGCAACATGCCCTCGATCATCAGCTCGGTGTTGAGCCGTTGCTGCACGATCTTGATGGTGTTCAGCAATTTGCCCAGGCCCTCCAGTGCGAAGTATTCACACTGGACGGGCACGATCACGCTGTCCGCTGCGGTCAATGCGTTCACGGTGACCAGGCCCAAGCTCGGGCTGCAGTCCACAATGATCAGGTCGTACAGGTCGCGCAACGGATCCAGTACGTTCTTCATCTGCCGCTCCCGATCGGCCATGTCGATCATCTCGATCTCAGCGCCTACCAGGTCGATGTGCCCGGGCAGGATGTCCAGGTTCGGGTTGTCGGTCTGCAGGATCACCTCCTGTGCGGGGGTGTTGTTGATGATGCATTCATAGATGCTGGCCTTCACCGTGCGCGGATCGAAGCCGACGCCGCTGGTGGCGTTCGCCTGCGGGTCGGCGTCCACCAACAAGGTGCGGCGCTCCAACACGCCGAAGCAGGCGGCCAGGTTGATGGCGGTGGTGGTCTTGCCCACGCCGCCTTTCTGGTTCACGATGGTGATGATCTTGGCCATGTGTTCGGGGTGCGTAACGCGATCGGCCAAAGCGTTGGGTCAACGGTTACGACGGGCGCAAAGAAGGGACGTACCGGACCCAAATGCCTGTTGATAAACAGGTGATTTTTGAACAACTCAATGTGGGCGCACCATTCCGATCCGATGGGACCGAAGATCAGATGTCCTTGCGATCGAGATCCTCGAAATCGACCCGCGTATATCGGTCGCCGGACGAAGGACCGTCGGGGGGGACATCGGATGTGCGGTGCGGGTCCTGTTGGATGTACTCCCCCGTGGCCTTCAGCCGATCGATCTCCTCGAACGCTTGCTGCAGGCCGTCCATGAACTTCTCGAAGTCCTCCTTGTAGAGGAAGATCTTGTGTTTCTCGTAGCTGGCCGAACCGTCATCGTTCGTGTGCTTCTTGCTCTCCGTGATGGTGAGGAACAGGTCCCGCCCCCGGGTGCTCTTCACGTCGAAGAAGTAGGTCCGCTTTCCGGCACGCACCGCCTTCGAGTACACATCCTCACGATCGTCCACCATGACGCAGGGTCGATTTGGGTCTATCAAAGATAGAAGGACCTTCGAGCCCCGCAAGTCTCTACGCCTGAGGCTCAGGCGCGTTGGCGGGCTTCCTCGAGCAGTTGCTCCTGGTGGAGTTTGGCATAGGCACCGGCCCGTGCCAGCAGATCCACATGGCGACCTTCTTCGATAATGCGCCCGTCCTCCAGCACCAGGATATGGTCCGCGTCCTGCACCGCGCTGATGCGGTGACTGATGATGATGGTGGTACGGCCACCAGAACGCGCTTTGCGCAGGTCGCGCAGGATGGCTTCCTCTGTGGCCGTGTCCACCGCGCTCAAGGGGTCGTCCAGGAGCAGTATGCGAGGGGATGTGGCCAGGGCCCGTGCAATGCTCACGCGTTGCTTCTGGCCACCGCTCAGCGTAACACCGCGCTCGCCCAAGAGGGTATCGTAGCCCTTCGGGAACGAGCGGATATTCTCGTCCACCTGTGCGGCACGCGCGGCCTCCGCGATCAGTTCCTGCTCGTGCCGGTCCTTGCCGAAGGCGATGTTGTTGGCGATGCTATCACTGAAGAGGAAAACGTCCTGCGGCACGTAGCCGATGCGCTTCCGCAAAGCGGCCAGTTCGAACTGTTGGATCGGGGAACCATCAATGGCGATCGATCCCTCCGTGGCATCGTAGTGCCGCACGATCAGATCGGCCACGGTGCTCTTCCCGGAGCCGGTATGGCCCACGATCGCGAGCGTACCGCCTGCGGGCACATGGAAGCTGACATGGTCCAAGGCCTGGATGCCGGTGTCGGGATAAGTGAAGGAGACGTTCTCGAAACGGATCTCTCCACGTAGGTCCTTGGGGGCCAATGTTCCACCGGTGATGGCTGGCTGCTGGTCCAGGAACTCGTTGATGCGTTCCATGCTCGCGCTGGCCTGCTGCACCAAGGAGGTCACCCAACCCACGGAAGCGAAGGGCCAGGTGAGCATGTTCACGTAGATGATGAACTCCGCGATACGCCCGACACTTACCGTGGGGTCACCCGCGATCAACTTGCTGCCGCCGATGAACACCGTGAGCACCGAACTCACTCCAATGAGCAGTTGGATGGCCGGCATGAACAAGGCGTCCACCTTGGCTTGTGCCAGGCTCAGGGTCCGGTAGCGCAGCGAGGACGAACGGAACCGCTCGGAGGCTTGGTGTTCCTGGGCGTACGACTTCAAGACGCGGATCCCGCTGAAGCTCTCCTGCGCCAAGGTGCTCAGGGTGCTCTGTTGCTTCTGCACGTCCATGCTCCGCCGATTGATCAGATCGCTTACGCGATAGATCACCAGGCTCATCAGAGGCAGTGGGAGCAGGGTCCATAGGGTAAGCTCCGCGTTCACGTGCAGCATGAAGCCGATGCACATCACGAAGAGCACCACCAGGTTGATGGTATACATCACCGCAGGTCCGAGGTACATGCGCACTTTGCTCACATCCTCGCTGATGCGGTTCATCAGGTCGCCCGTGCTGTTGCGTTTGTAGAACGCCCGGTCCAGCCGCTGATAATGCTCGTACACCCTGTTCTTCAGATCGTACTCGATAAGGCGGCTCACCACGATGATGGTCTGGCGCATGAAGAACATGAACAGACCCTTCAAGAGCGCGAACACCAGGTAAAGTATCGCCAACAGCAGCGCGCAACCGGTCACGGTGGCCAGGATCGCCTCATCGCTTCCCAATTCGTTCAACCGTCCTTCGAGGTCAAGGCCGGTCCACCCCACCCACATATCCAAGGTGGAGGGGATGGTGAGATGCCGCTGGTCCGGTGGAAGGTCCGCCTGGCGAATGCCCGCAGCGATCAGATCCACCGCCTCCCGCACCACCTGCGGGCTGTACACCGCGAAGAGATTGCTCAGGATGATGAAGAGCACGCCGAGGAGCAATCGACCACTGTACTTGGCGAAGTAGGGGTTGAGCTTCAGGAGCGGTCGCATCAGGCGCGGACGATCTTGCTAGTTTTGCGCCGCCTTCCATCGGGCACGCCGGCCGCCAAAGGTAGCCGCGTACCAGAGGAAGGTGTACCGGCGGACCACCGCCTGTGCAGGCCCCGCGAGCAACCACGCCCTTTGAAATGACGGTCATGTCCACCCGCACAAGGACCCACGAGGAAACGGCCGTCATCGGCCGCATGGAACTGCACGACCACGAGGAAGTGCTCTTCTGCTATGATCGTCCCACCGGTTTGCGCGCGATCATCGCCGTGCACGATACCACCCTGGGCCCGGCGCTCGGCGGCACGCGCATGTGGCCTTATGCCTCGGAGACCGAAGCGTTGAACGATGTGATGCGCCTGAGCCGCGGCATGACCTACAAGAGCGCGCTGGCCGGTCTCGACCTGGGTGGAGGCAAAGCCGTGATCATCGGCGATGCGCGCACCCAGAAGACCGAGGCGATGTTCCGCCGGTTCGGGCGTTTCGTGGACAGTCTCAACGGTCGCTATATCACCGCCGAAGATGTGGGCATGAGCACCGCCGAGATGGTGAACATCCGCAAAGAGACCCGTCACGTGGCGGGCTTGCCGGAGAGTATGGGGGGGAGTGGCGATCCCAGTCCCGTCACCGCCTTCGGTGTGTTCTGTGGAATGAAGGCGGCCGCCAAGACCGCGTACGGAAGTGATGACCTGAGCGGGCGCAAAGTGGCTGTTCAGGGCGCGGGCAACGTGGGTCGCTACCTCACGGGATATTTGGTGAAAGAGGGGGCGAAGGTCTTCCTCACCGATATCCACGACGATAAGCTCGCCGCCATCAAGGCCGAGCACCCCGCGATCACCATCGTGAAGCCGGACGAGGTCTATGACCTGGACGTGGACATCTATTCCCCCTGTGCATTGGGCGCTACGGTGAACGATAATACACTGACACGCTTGAAGTGTTCCGTGATCGCCGGTGCCGCGAACAACCAGCTCGCGGATGAAAGCGTGCATGGCCCCGCGGTGATCGAGAAGGGCATTCTCTACGCGCCTGATTTCCTCATCAACGCGGGGGGCATCATCAACTGTGCCTGGGAACGCAAGGGCTATGACCGTGGTGCGGCCATGGCCCAGACCCAGGACATCTACAACACCGCGCTCCGCATCTTCAAAGCGAGCGCCGAAGGCAATATCCCCACTTACCTGGCCGCCAACCAGGCCGCCGAACAACGCGTGCGCAGTATGCACGAGGCCGGCCTGAGCCACTGAACCATGCTGAACCGGCGCTATCTGCGTATCAAGGTCTACCAGTCGCTTTACGCCTTCTGGCAGAGCGACAGCAACAGCGCAGCGCGGATCGAGAAGGAACTCTTTCTCAGCATCGAGCGCACCTTCGATCTTTTCGTCTCGCTACTCCTCACGTTCGGGGAGTTCCGGCGCCTTGCCGAACAACGCATCGAGGACCGCAAGCTGAAACACTTGCCCTCCGCTTCCGATCTCTCCGCCAGCCGGAAATTCGTGGATGGGCCTTTGATCACCGGGATCGCCTCCTCGGCCTTGCTCGAAGCGGAGGCCAACAAGCGCCGCCTGGGCTGGATGGGACAAATGGAGATGTTCCAACGCATCCTCAAGCAGTTCGAATCGGACCCCGCTTACCAAGCGTATATGGCCGAACCCACGCTGGACCCGAAGCGTGAGCAGCAACTCCTGCAGCATCTGTTCCTGGAGCACACGGCACACTTCGAAGAGCTGCACGACATCTACGAGGCCCGCAGCATTTATTGGCTCGAAGACATGGACCTGGCCTGTGCCCTGGTGAAGCGCGTATTGGAAGGA
Source organism: Flavobacteriales bacterium (assembly GCA_017987895.1). Taxonomy (GTDB): domain Bacteria; phylum Bacteroidota; class Bacteroidia; order Flavobacteriales_F; family PHOS-HE28; genus PHOS-HE28. The sequence continues at coordinate 10,944 of JAGNSU010000065.1, forward strand.
TCGCGTGATGCGGCGGCGTTCGATCTGGCCGTGGTGGATGTGCTCCGTGCGCCACAAGAGGAACATGATTTCGTGAGCACGCTCTTCCGCAAGTGTATCGAGCAGGGCCCCGAGCATGAGGAAAGCATCGGCGAGAAAGCCGCGAACTGGGAGGCCGATCGCATCGCGCTGAGCGATATGATCCTGATGAAGATGGCCCTCACCGAAGTGCGCGAATTCCCAGAGATACCCGTGAAGGTCACCTTGAACGAGTACATCGAGGTGGCCAAGGCCTACAGCACACCCAAGAGCAAGAATTTCATCAACGGCATCCTCGACAAGCTTTTCGCGGAGATGAAGGCCGATGGCCGAATTCACAAGGTGGGGCGGGGATTGCTGGAAAGCTGATCATGGAACGCGTACGCGATCGACACGCCCGCACCCGGGTCGGCCCACCCATCCGGTGGCACCTGCTATCGGCCTTCTTGCTCGCATGTCTCGTTCTTCCGGCCTGTCAGCTCACCGACCATACCGAACACGTGGAAGGGGAGGTGACGCCCGCGCTGTTCCCCGATGGTCCGTCCGGATATGCGGAGACGGACAGCGCCGCCCTGCCACGCATGCTCTTCGACAGCACGACGATCGACATGGGCCGTGTTTCGCAAGGGGTGCTGGTGGAACGCACGTTCCACTTCAAGAACACCGGCGGCAATGCGGTGCTCATCGCCGACGTGCGCGGCAGTTGCGGTTGCACCGTGAGCAAGAGTTGGCCCCGCGAACCCGTTCCGCCGGGCAGTACAGGTGCCATTGCGGTTTCCTTTGACAGCGAAGGCCGCGAAGGCCTCCAGGAAAAAACGATCACCGTGGTCGCCAATACACGGCCGTCCACCACGGTGTTGATGTTGCGCGGCGAAGTGATCGCGCCTACCAAGAACCACTGAACCAACCATCCATTCTTAGCGCCCATGCTTCTCAACCTCCCCCTGCAAGCCTCGAATCAAAGCCCCGTGAGCTTCTGGATCATGATGGGCTTGTTGATGGTCGTGTTCTACTTCTTCATGATCCGGCCCCAGCAGAAAAAGGCCAAGGATGCCCGCAAATTCCGTGAGTCCATTCAGAAGGGGACCAAGGTGGTCACCATCGGCGGCCTCCACGGGAGAGTGGTGGAGGTGAGCGACAAGACCGTGCTGCTCGAGGTGGATACCAACGTGAAGCTGCGCTTCGAAAAAAGTGCGCTCGCCATGGACAATACCATGCAGCTCACTGAAGAGGTAGCCAAGGCGAGTTCCTGAGACCGCCCGAGCGTGCGCTCATGGCACGCATCAGCACATGTACACCGTAGGGGTCACCGGCGGAATAGGCAGCGGCAAGAGCCTCGTCTGCCGCATCTTGTCGATCCTCGGTGTGCCCGTGTTCCATGCGGACGAAGAGGCCAAGCGCTTGCTTGCGGAGCCCGGTGCAGTGCGCTCACAAGTGGAGCAAACCTTCGGAATGGACGCATACCCCAACGGTGAATTGGACCGCGCCCGTCTCGCCAAAGTCGTGTTCAACGATGCCGATGCACGCGCACGCCTGAACGCGATCGTACACCCGGCCGTCCGCGAACGTTTCCGCCTGTGGGCCGCAGAGCAGAAAGCGGCTTATGTCGTGATGGAAGCGGCCGTGCTCGTGGAAAGCGGCGGCGCGAAACACCTGGACCACTTGGTGGTGGTTTCCGCACCGCAGGAGCTTCGCGTGAAGCGTGTGATGGAACGCGATGGTGCTTCGGCGGAACAAGTCAACGCGCGGATAGCCGCCCAAGCGCCCGAAGCCGATCTCCTCGCCGCTGCGGGATCCGTGATCGTCAACGACGGATCGCGACTCGTGCTGCCCCAGGTGCTCGCCCTCCACGAACGTCTCGCTCACGCCTTACCCGCATGATCGAAGCGCGTCCACTTCCGTTGTCGCAAGCCGCGCAAGTGCTCGGTATCCTCAGCATTCCGCTGGCCTTCGCCGGGCAATTGGTGGTGCCGGCCTTCCTGATGGGTTCGATCGCCTTCACCCTGGGCCGCTGGAACGCGAACAAGGCGATGAAGCAGCCGCACGCCTTCACCGCGCTCAGCGCGAAGCGGTGCCGGCGCGCGCAGCGTACGGGGGTGGTGGGGGCATCCATCGCCTTGGTGCTTTGGGTGCTGTATGCCCTGGCGATCTTGCCATAGAGCGAAGCATTGGCTTCGGTTGATAGTAGGGCTCGGGATGACGGCTTGCCTGCCCGCATGCCACTAGCGTGGTACTCGGACTACAACAGACGAGGCTAGATAGTCATGTATCGACCTGCTCTTAGGGTTACCTAGTGCAACACCTAGATCAAAAATGGCGAACAAGGGCATTGACCAAAGACTGAGCTTTGATAAGAGAGAGTCCTCTGCCATGGTGGTTAGGAAGAACAATGGGGCAATGAGGAGGACTATATACACGGCTTCACGTAGTACCGACTGAAATAAGGTAGGACGTCTTTGTTCAGATAGGTCTGTCACCTTAATGCCCCAAATCCACTTTCCTAGTGTTGCGCCGTACAATGTGTGCAGCGCGATAGAGTAAACGAACGACAAAGCAATCCACCAACCCTCATCTATGCCAAATCCTAGTATCACAGAGAAGTAGGCAAGAGCTTGAAAAAGCAAGGCATCTACGATGAATGCCAAAACTCTTCGTAGCACTGTGTTGTAAACCATCACGAAACGTTCCCTCGAAATAGCGCAAGTGTTCCCGCGCTGCGCTTGCGCGGGCTCACTTGTGCTTTAGATGATCTTGCCACGAAAGACTTGCCTATGATCCCGCGAAGTCTGCGACTTCGCCAAGTTCGGTTCCCTCAAACTTAACAGGTCGGGTCATTCGCTCAATCCACCGACCCATCAATTGCACCAAGACACCGATCAAGGGACCAGAGCGACCAGTTAAGGGAACTGAGACTCCGATCAAGGGAACTGAGACTCC
>JAGNSU010000065.1:13998-17354 GCA_017987895.1 Flavobacteriales bacterium
GGCCGGATCGCGCCATGTACGCGCTCCTCGCCGTGCGTTTCGATGAAGCGCCCCAGTTCGCGCTCGGGTGTTTCCCGAGTGCGGAGCAAGTTAGCGGGCCAGTTCCGGACCTGAGCCCCGAGTTCGCCTCGAAATAGCGCAAGTGTTCCCGCGCTGCGCTTGCGCGGGCTCACTTGTGCTTTAGATGATCTTGCCACGAAAGACTTGCCTACGATCCCGCGAAGTCTGCGACTTCGCCAAGCTCGGTTCCCTCAAACTTAACAGGTCGGGTCATTCGATCAGCTCACCGCCCCATCGATCGTACCAAGACAGCGATCAAGGGAACAGAGCGACCAATTAGGGGAACCGAGACTCCGATCGAGGGAACTGAGACTCCGATTAAGGGAACCGAGCGACCTATTAAGGGAACCGCTGCTCCAATTAAGGGAACAGATCGACCAGTTAAGGGAACTGAAACTCCGATAGAGGGAACTGAGGCTCCAATTCAGGGAACCGAGGCGCCGTTTTAGGGAACTAAGACTCCGATCAAGGGAACAAAAGATCCGATCAAGGGGATCGATCGTTCAATTCAGGTAACTCTTCAGCGTGGCGTATTCCTTGGCTCAACGGTCACTGACCGAAAATCGGGAAGCCTGGTGGCTTCGACCGCGTTCTAAAGTAAGAATGGAGCTTAGGCCCGCAACGCCGTCGGCCACGGCCGGATGGCACCATGCACGCGCTCCTCGCCGTGCGTTTCAATGAAACGTTCCAGCAGTGCCAAGGTCGCCTTGGCATCCGGATAAGCGCGGTGCGCTGCGGTGAACGGAATGGCGAAGTAGCGGCACAAGCTCCCGAGGTTGTGGTGGGTGAGGTTGGGGAGCAATTGTCGGCTCAAGCGCTCGGTGCATAACGTACTGCGCTGGAACGCATGGCCGCAACGGGCCATCTCTTCGGTGAGCGCCGTCATGTCGTAACGTGCGTTGTGGGCCACGATCACGCGTCCTTCGGTCAGGGCCAGTATCCAGGGCGCCGCTTGGTGGAAGCGAGGTGCGCCACGGAGGTGCGCCCCTTTGATCCCGGTGAGCTTCTGTACGAAGGAGGGGAGAGGCATTCCGGGATCGATCAAACCGTGCCAGCCTTGGAGATCCTCTTCGGTGCCGGGAACGACCACGGCGAGTTCGATGATGCGCGCCAGACGGGGATCACCATCGGTGGTCTCCACATCGACCACCGCGAAGGAGGGGCGCTGCATGGCCGGTTCATACGCTTGGATCGGCCTCCGGTTACGGTGCTTCGACAAGCTCGCTACCTTGCCCGGCGCTGCCATGTTCAGGGTCTTCGCCAAGTTCATCTTCCGCCTCATCGGCTGGCGTATCGAGGACCGGTCGCTCCCACGGCCGGACAACTACATCGTGATCGTAGCGCCGCACACGAGCAATTGGGATTTTTTCCTCGGCCTCTTCGCCCGCAGCCTCGCCCACATGGACGATGTGAAGTTCCTCGGGAAGAAGGAACTCTTCGGCCCCCCGTTCGGCTGGTTCTTCCGGGCGATGGGTGGCTACCCCGTGGATCGCAGCCAGCGCGGCATGCTGGTGGAGCAAGTGGCCGACCTGTTCCGCACGGTGCCCGGCTTCAAGATCGCGATCACCCCCGAAGGCACCCGGAAGCGTGTGGAAACCTGGAAGACCGGCTTCTACCACATCGCGGTGAAGGCCCATGTGCCGATCATCATGGTGGCCTTCGACTATGGCCGAAAATGCGTGGCTTTCGCGCCTCCGTTCTGGCCCACAGGCGACCTGGATGTTGACATCGAACACATGAAGGCGCACTTTCGCCCCGTTAAAGGGAAGAACCCGGAGAACGGTGTGCACTGATGGCACTATCCTTGAAAGACGCGACCGACCCACGCCCCATGCGCCACCTGTTCTTCTCCCTTTCCTTGCTCGCCTCGGCCGCGGCTATGGCCCAAACCGATCGTTTCCCACCGCTCACCGGCGAAACATCCGATGGCCGAAAGATCACCCTGCCCGCACCGGGTGCGAAAGGCTACACCCTCGTGGGTCTTGCTTTCAGCCAGAAAGCCTCGCCGTTGCTGGAGGAATGGGCGGAACCGGCCTTCCTGCGTTTCGTGGCCAAGCATGGCTTGTTCGCCGATACCTATGAAGCCGACGTGTGGTTCATCCCGATGTTCGTGGGCGGCAACAAGGTGGCCTATGAGCCGAGTTTGAAGAAGTTCCGCAAGAGCGCGGATCCCGAGGTGGCCGAGCACGTGCTGTTCTTCCAAGGGGAGATCGCACCTTACCAACAGGCCCTGGGGATGGAACGTGAGGACATCCCGTACTTCTTCGTGCTGGACGTGGAAGGCCGCATCGTACACCGCACCGACGGAACGTACAGCCTGGAGAAACTCGATGCCATCGAGGAGCGCCTCATGGAATGAGCGCGCCGCTATCTTCGCGCCCCGCGTAGCCCGCTCATGGGCTGCCTTTGAACGAACACCATGCGCACCGACCTCATGCTTGTCCGCTCCTTTCTCCCACTGATGCTCGCCGCCTGCGGCGCAGCGCCCACGGATGCCGTAACCCAAGGCACCACCTCGCACGACCCACTTACCACCCCTACCGAAAAGACGATGAGCACCACCCCCGGCGAAGGCCTCTTCGCGAAGTTCACCACCAGCAAAGGCGAGATCGTGGTCGCCTTGGAGTTCGAGAAAGCCCCGATGACCGTGGCCAACTTTGTCGGGCTCGCTGAAGGCACGGTGAAGAACACCGCCCGCGGACAGGGACAGCCCTACTATGATGGTCTCACCTTCCACCGCGTGATCCCCGACTTCATGATCCAGGGCGGTGACCCCACCGGCACGGGCTCAGGAGGCCCCGGTTACGCTTTCGCCGATGAGATCCACCCCGACCTGAAGCATACGCGCGCGGGGGTGTTGAGCATGGCCAACGCCGGTCCTGCCACGAACGGCAGCCAATTCTTCATCACCCACAAGGAGACCGGCTGGCTGGACGGTAAGCACACTGTGTTCGGATTTGTGACCTCCGGCCAGGATGTGGTGAACGCCATCGCCCAAGGCGACAAGATCATCACCTTGAAGATCGAACGCGTGGGTGAGAAGGCGAAAGCCTTCGACGCTACCAAGGTGCTGGAGGCGAACGCTTCGAAGTTCCGAGGCCGCTAGCGCCGGGACCTTCCAGCGCCGGAACCGCTCGGGCGACCACCGGAGGGTCGGCCTCCCTGTGGTCTTCCGGACCGCCCGCGATCTTTGGATACACGCAGGTCAGGCCGATATTCCGGACCGGGACCGAACCCTTCAGGAAGCGGCATTTTCCGCACCGCGTAGCCGATCAGTTTTTCGATCTGACCGAACT
>JAGNSU010000202.1 GCA_017987895.1 Flavobacteriales bacterium
CTCACCATCAAGCAGAAGATCGAAGTGATCGCCAAGGAGATATACCGCGCCGACGGCGTGGACTACAGCGGCGATGCCGAGACAGCGATCCGACGCATCGACAAGCTCGGCCTCAGCGGTGTGCCCATCTGCATGGCCAAAACACAATACAGCTTCAGCGACGACAAGGCCCTGCGCAACGCGCCCACCGGCTTCCGCATCACCGTGCGCGATATCGAGATCAGCGCCGGTGCGGGCTTCGTGGTCCCCATCTGCGGCGAGATCATGCGTATGCCCGGCCTACCCGAAGTGCCCGCAGCGGAGGGGATGGACATTGATGCGAACGGGGTGATCAGTGGGTTGAGCTGAGGAGCCACGAGCACCGGGCAGGCTGAAGTACCTTGGTCGGCATGCTCAGCCTGCGCGGACGCAAATGGTACCAGTGGCTCTTCATCGTCGCTGGTGCGCTCGCACTGATCCTGCCTTGGAACGCTGATCGAATATCCGCCTCGGCGCTCTTCTTTTGGATGGCCTTCGGGATCATTCTGCTTTGGTCGGGGACGGTGGTGCGGAGAGGCAGGAAGGCCGACTAATGCTGTTCTTTTGGAGTTGTTCAGGTAGAGACCGGACCTTTCGCGAGACAGAGGGAATAGTGGTTGATCTTGGGTGGGGATGTGCTCTTCGTGCAGAGTATTGATCTGTTGCCCACATTCGCTCAGACCATTTGGAATGATCCTCTGTCTTGATGATCAGGCAACAAGGGAGTTCGAGAAATGGCTTTGGCAGCGGGTCGTCTAATTCCTTCGTAACGCAACCCACCGCACGATCTCCGTCTTCCCAAGTAGAGTACGTTCGACCCATGGGATACCGCCTCACCATCGCGCTTCTTGTGTTCATCGGTCTGTGCAAGGCGCACGGCCAGGAGTTCGTGCAGCAACATGTGCCGAACGATTCGATCACTTCGGGGAGCCCGTTGGTGCGGGCCCTGCCGAACGGGGACCTGTGGATGACCTGGTGCAGTTGGGACACGCGCATCAACCCATGGGTCTCGCGCCTGCATGTGCGCAAACTGGACGCGGCAGGGCAGGCATTGGCTGAGTTGAACGTGCGCCTTCCCCTTGTAGCCCCTGTGTTCCAATTGGAGGGTGCGGCCGTGCTGCCGGATGGCGGGCTGGCGCTCGCTGGTAATTTCGATTGGCATGGCCTATACATCCGCGTGGATGCCAACGGCACCTTGGCCGCGGCGAAGCAATACGACTTCGGCTACATCGATCGGCTCATGGATGTGGCCGTGCTGGCCGATGGATCGCCGGTCCTGGTGGGCTACTACAATGATGGAACAACATACTGGGGCGCGGTAATGCGCACCGACCCGGACGGCCAGGTGATCGCGGCTTTGGGCCACCGCTTCGTGGGTATCAACTCCCTCCACCAGAAGGTGCGCACCACGGCGGATGGCGGTTTGTTGGTGATGGGCCAGGACGTGGCGGGCAACGTCTTCACCGACCTGCATGCCGTGAAAATGGACAGCATGGGCCAGGTGTCCTGGGGGCGTCACTTCTCCGGCGCGCTCCTTTGGCCGATCGAGGCGGTACAGCATCCGGATGAAGGGTGGACCGTTCTGGCCACGCAACAAGTGCAGGACACGATCGTCAGCGGTGCGCCGGTGCTAATCTCGATCGCCGCTGACGGCACAGTGGGCTCCAACACGCGCTTGTGGGCCGCGCCTGTGGAAAGCACCTTTGAGTTGGCCGCCAGCATGTGCACGCGGGAGGATGGTGGCCTCCTTGTTTGTGCGCGTGTGGGTGCCCTGGAGAGTAACGCCATGTTCACTTTGGACAGCAACGGCACGGTGTCGACGCTGGCCCGCACGGTTCCTGATAGCACCTTCGCACAACGCATGAACGGGTACGCGCTGTCCGGTGGATCAATGCTGCTGTATGGCGAACGCTTCAGCGCTACCATGGAGGAATGGGCGCCGCTCGTAGCGCGGTGGGATACGGCCAACGCTTTTCCCTGCGGTAGTGGCATGGTGCCGGTGGTTTCGGACAACATCACGCTGGGACTGGACACGGCTATGGAGCAATCGCTGCCCAACCCCGTGGTGCTGGATATCATGGCGCAACTGCTGCCGGATACCATAGGTTGGACCGTAGAGCTATTGTGTGATGTGGGCACCTCTGTATTAGAACCTGCGACCAGAACCGGTTCGTTGATCGCCTATCCAATTCCGGCGAGCGATCGTCTGCATGTAGCGGATCTCTCGGGTGCGGAAGAACTGTTCCTAATGGATGTGCGGGGTACTACGGTGCAGCGCTGGACGCGTCCGTTCCCCGCTGTGCTCGAGCTGTCTTCCGTTCCTGACGGACTTTACCTGCTGCGGGCAACCACTGGTGCCGTGGTGCGCTCGGCCCGGGTGGTGGTGCAGCGCTGAACTTTGGTTCAGGGATCGGCGCGCCAAGCCGAAACGATCAACGCTCTATAGTCGCCGCACGATAACGAGGATCGTTCCCCACGGCACCAACCAGGATACCCGCGCCAAGAAGCGTTGATCCGGCATGCTGAGCACCGCACAACCCATGGCGGCGAATACGCTCGCGAGGAGCAGTACCAGCAGAAGCGTTCGTTCCATAGGGCTCACCGAGCTGCGGAAAAGCAATGTGATCATCCCCAGTAGGCCTAAGGTCAACACGATCATGTAGTCGCGTTCCACAGCGCGCAGTTGCAGTTCCCCCCGCAGGCCACCGTTCTGGCGCGAGTCGAGGTAATCGTCCAGTTCGTGCGGCACGAACTGCTGCACGGCGAGGTAGGGCGGGCTTACAGGGTTACGGTACCACGCGAAGGCGATCTCGCCCACACCCCATTGTGTGAGTTGCGCCAGGCCATCGCGCATCCCAGCACCAACAAGACCGGTCCAGGTCCGCGGATCGGCGAGCAGTGTTGAGGTGATCGCTTCCGCCTCCGGGCTGTATTCGTCCCAACCGCCTGCCAGGGTGATAGGGCTGTCGGATCCCCAAAGGAGTTCGCGGCTCCGTGCCGGGAGCGTTCGGCCGCAGAGGGTCCAATCTTCCTCGGCGCAATGGCGGTCGAGCCCCGGGCGCAACACCCCAGCGTCGAGCATGCGCCCCAATAGGAATACGGCATTGCCGCGGGAGATCTGAGCCGGGTACCCGGCCATACGGTTGCTTTCGCGCAAGCCGATCACCGAAAGGACTAGAGCGAGACCAATGAGCAGCGTTCCACGCGGATCGGGCCGCAGGATCCTGCCGCCGCTGATGGCGCGTAGCACCCAGGCGAACAGGACCAGGCCTGGTGCGATGAGGAGGTGCGAGAAGTGGGTGGCGCAGGCGAAAGCGATCAGCGCGAGCAAGAACAATGTCCACAGCCACGAGGATCTCTTGAAAAGCAGTTCGATCGAAGCGAGCACGAGCAACGGCGTGAACGCGTCGGGGAGCAGCCGGCCCGCGTACCAACCCATGCCTGTACAAACGCTCAACACGCCCACGGCGACCGCGAAATGCCCCCACCGCCGATCGCCTACCGTGTTCCGCCATCCGGACCAAAGAAGCACCGCCGTCAAGAGCGCCTGTACCACGATCGGTCCCCACATCGTTCGCCCGTTCAAACTCGCGATCCTGCAAAAGAGGCCGTAGGCGATCGGCCGATCCGCCGGAACACCGAACTGGAAGCCGCTGGTCAGATAGGTCCCCGTATCCGAATAGACGAGCGGGTAGCCGTTGAACAGGGCAGGCAGGAGCAATAGGAACGCCGCCAAGGGCAGCGGCCAGACCGTGCGCAGGTTCATGGCGCCCAAGGCCCCTTCACCAGGAGCAGGTTGAGATGGTACGCCTCCTTGGCCCCTAGAGCGACGGTCGGTGCCCTGGAAAGGAGCGCTGAATGGGCCGTCGTTCGGGGCATCGATGGAAAGATAGCGCGCCCTCACGGACCGTGCCGAAGGGCATTTGGGATCGGCGATCTGTGATCCTATCTTTAAGCGTCCCTAACACCAAAACGATCCCGACATGAACATCACCTTCAATGAGTTGCGGAGGATAAAGGACCAGTTGCCCGATGGAAGCATCCATCGGATCGCACGCGAGTTGGACCTCAACGTGGAAACCGTCTGGAACTACTTCGGTGGGTACAGTCATCCGGAAGGACGGCCCATGGGCGTGCACATCGAAGAAGGCCCCAACGGGGGCGTGGTAGCGCTGGACGATACGCGTATCCTGGACATCGCGTCCCGGATCCTGTCGGAAGCGCACGCATAGGATCGGCACCACCGATCCTTATCCCGGTGCAGTGACCGGGATGGAAGGGGACCTTGCGGGGTCCCTTTTCATTTGGGGGTCAGCGTTCCAGGACAGTGAACTCGACACGGCGGTTGCGGGCGCGGCCTTCCTCGGTGGCATTGTCCGCCACCGGGCGGCTCTTGCCATAGCCTTTCCACGTGAGCCGGTCGGTGTCCACTTTCTCCTTGATCAAGTGGTCCACCACGGCCTTCGCGCGATCGTTCGAGAGGCGGATGTTGTACGCGTCCGATCCTTGATCATCGGTATGCGCATGGATCTCGATGCGCATGTGCGGATAGTCCGTGAGAAGGTCCA
>JAGNSU010000204.1 GCA_017987895.1 Flavobacteriales bacterium
CTCTTCGAAATGAACCGTGAGAGCGATCCCCCGATCATCACCGTGGAGGAACCATACCGCAGCGGCGACAAGGTGCAGGTGAGCGCCGTGCTCGACCGCGTGAAAGTGACCGGCCACGTCCGCGATCGCAACCTGCTGAAGGGAATACGTGTGAACGGCGTGGACGCCGAGTTCACCAAGGAGGACAAGGACCCCGAGTTCTATGCGCTGCTGCCCATCTCCACGAGCACGGAACGGATCGAGGTGGAAGCGGTGGACGTGTACGACAACATCGCCGCCTCCGGCTTCGCGATCGAGCGCACCGAGGGGGTCGCCCCCGAGTTGGTGTTGCTGCTACCCACACCGACCGGCGATCGTCAACTTTCGGTGCAGGCAGGCAAAACCGACATCTTCCTGGAAGGCCGGGCGAAGGATGCCAGTGTGATCCGCGCCATCACCGTGGATGGCGTCAACGCGAGTTTCATTCCCGATACCGCGAGCACGGAGTTCAGCATCAAGTTGCCGATCGAGGGTAAGGAACGTATCACTTTACGCGCGGAGGACCAGTTCGGCAATGCCACCGAACTCTCCTATGCACTGCTGCGCAGAGCGCCGGAACCGGTGGCGGTGGTGACGCCGCCGAAACCTGATCCTGGGAAACCGACCGCCAACCCGATCCCGGCACCGCCCCCGGCGGTCAATTCGGCGACAGGTACCACCTGGGTGATCTTCATCGAGAACACCAATTACAAGTACTTCCCGGCACTGCAGGGCCCTACGGGCGATGTGCAGAAGATGCAGAAGGCCTTCTCCAAGTACAACGTGCAGAAGACCATCACGAAGAAGAACTTGAGCAAGGAGCAGACCGAGCGCTTCTTCAACATCGAGTTGCGCGATCTTGTGCGCACCAACAAGGTGAACACCATCCTGGTGTGGTACGCCGGGCATGGGCGCGCCTCCGGAGGGAAATCCTACTGGGTGCCGGTGGATGGGCGCAAGGACGATATCTATTCCTTCTACAACTACACCGGGTTGAAAGGCTTGATGCAGAACTACAGCGAGAGCGTGAACAACACCCTGGTGGTGAGCGACGCCGCTGGGGCGGATCCCAGCTTCTATGAGCTCACGCGCTGAGCCGCCGATGCGGATCGCGGGCCTCGATATCTTGCTGCGACCAATCTTGCGAATGCTCCGACCGATCGCCCTCCTTGCCGTTTTGGTGCCTCTGCTGACCCATGGCCAGCGGTTCTACTTCGAGAATATCAGTGTGCAGGAAGGGCTGCCCGCCCAGAAGGTGAACACCGTGCTGCAGGATAGCAGCGGCTTGGTCTGGATCGGTACCGAGGCCGGCCTGGCCAGCTATGACGGTGTGAGCGTAACAGCCTTCGCCAGCGGTGACGAACTGGCGCCGAACGGCGTTCGCTCCCTGCTGCTCGATCGCGATCAACATCTCTGGGCCGGCCATTTGGGCGGTGGACTCTCCCGATTCGACGGCCTGCGTTGGCACGTGGTACAGCTCCAAGGTGTGAAACTCAGCACGGATGTGACCGGGATCACGCAGGATAGCACCGGCGCCATTTGGATCGGCACCTTCGGCGAGGGGGTCCTACGTTTCAGCCCAGGCGAGGCCGGAGCATCACCCACGGCCGAACGCATCGAGGAGGCCCAGGGCGCGAACGCGCAGATCACAGGCGTGGTCCGTTTGCGCGATGGGCGTGTTTGCGTGCTCGATGCCACCGGTGCGATCCAGCAATGGAACACGGCGGCTTCCCGCTTCGAGCCCTTGACCGTTCCGGGTGTCACGGACATGCATCAAGTGACGGCGCTCTACCAGGACCGATCCGGAAGTCTTTGGATCGGGACCACCATCGGCGGCGCTTTCCGCCAGGACGCTAGAACGGGCATGGTGGAAGTGTTCGACCTCAACCGGGGATTGCCCAGCAGCATCGTCCTCAGCTTCGGGGAGGATGCGGACGGCCGTATCTGGATCGGCACCTGGGACAGTGGCATTGCGCGCGTTGACGCGCGCGGCGTACGGCGCTTCACGGCGGGCAACGGTCTGCACGGCAATTCGGTCCGCTGTCTGGCTTCCGATCGCGAAGGGAACATGTTGATCGGCACCACCCACAACGGCATGGACGTGTTCAAGGGTGAACGCTTCCAGAATTTCGGCGAGGACGATGGGTTGATGGACCGCGAGGTATGGAGCGTGGTGGAGGACAAAGAGGGACGCATTTGGTTCGGCACCAGCGGTGGGATCGGCATCCTCGACCCGGACGAGACCAGCACCGCCCGGGTGAAGACCCTGAGCATGCAACAAGGCAAGCTCACCAGTAACCGCGTGCGCAGCTTGCGTATCGACCAACGAGGCCAGATCTGGGTGGGTACCGAGACCGGCGGCCTCCTCGAACTGGAGCCATCGCTTTTCCGGGCCAATGCCCATGAAGAGCTCTCCCCTTACATTCCTGAGTTGAAGGTGACCGCCTTGGAGGTGGGTCTACCCGGCGAACTCTGGGTGGGCACCTTGCGCGGATTGGTCCGCGTGCTCCCGGGAAGCGGCCAGATCCCCAACGTGTATTTGCAGGCGGACGGCCTCGCCGGCGACAACGTGAGCGCCTTGTACCGGGATCCCGAAGGGACGCTGTGGGTTGGTTGCACTTCAGCGGGCATCTCCCGGATCGACAATGGCATCGCCAAGGCCATAGCACTGGAGGACCGCTTCACACCCACCTGTTTCGTGCAAGATGCCGAAGGGCGGCTGTGGGTGGGCACTGAAGGCCAGGGCCTGATCATCCTCAAGAACGATCGCATCGTGGAGCACCATTCCATGGCCACAGGCCTGCTGAGCAACAGCGTGCGGTCGATCGCACTGGACGGCCAGGACCATTTGTGGATCGGAACCACCAAGGGGTTGAACAAATGGCGTCCGAAAGTGGAGGGCTTCCTGTCCTTCACGGACCGCTCCGGTTTCACGGGTATCGAGGCCAAACTGGGCGCGGTATGCCGCACGGAGGGCGGGGACCTTTGGTTCGGCACGGCGAACGGGGCCACGCGGGTACTAGCGGCCAAAGGCGCCGATCGTATGCCGCCACCCTCCGTGGCATTGCGCGAACTGAAAGTGAACTTGGAGGAACGCATCGCGGAGCCTGACCTGTCCCTGTCGCATACGGAACGCAACCTGCGCTTCACCTATGGGTGCGTCTCGCTCAGTGATCCTGGCGCAGTGCGTTACCAATATCAGCTCAAGGGCTTGGATACGGATTGGCAACCCGTTACCGAAGAGACCACCGCCAGCTATCCCGCACTGCCGCCGGGGGGGTATACCTTCCGGGTGAAGGCCATCAACCGGGCCGGCGTGTGGAGCGAACCGCTGGAGTACGCCTTCTTGATCCATCCACCGTGGTACCGGTCGTGGTGGTTCTATACCCTGCTGGCGTTCACCATCGGTCTGGCGCTCTTCAGCTTCATCAAAGTGCGCGAACGCCAGCTCCGGCTGCGTAACCAGATACTGGAGAAGCGTGTGGAGGAGCGTACCGCTGAGGTGGTGGCGCAGAGCAATGAGATCGAGGGCCAGAAGGTCCGAATCGAGGACTTGCTGCTCAATATCCTGCCCAAGGAGATCAGCGAAGAGCTGAAGGAAAAAGGGAAGGCCACCGCCCGCCGCCATGAGGAGGTGTCGGTGCTCTTCACCGATATGAAAGGGTTCACCAAGGCGGCGGAGAAGATGACCCCGGAGGAACTGGTGAACGAACTGGACGAGTGTTTCATCCACTTCGATGAGATCGTGGGGCGCTACGGCATCGAGAAGATCAAGACCATCGGCGATAGCTACATGTGCGCGGCCGGGGTGCCCACGCGCGATGCCCACCATGCCTACAAATGCGCGCTTGCGGCTCTGGAGGTGCGCGACCTGATGGAGGAGCAGCGACAGCAGCGCGAAGCACAAGGGAAGGACCCGTGGATCTTGCGCATCGGTGTGCATACCGGCCCGGTCGTGGCCGGTGTGGTGGGCCGGCGCAAGTTCGCCTATGACATTTGGGGCGATACGGTGAACACCGCGAGCCGGATGGAGAGCAGTGGTGAACCGGGCGAGGTGAACATAAGCGGCACTACCTACGCCCTGGTGAAGGACCGGTTCGAGTGCGAGCACCGCGGCCAAGTGGAGGCGAAGAACAAGGGTGCCATCGACATGTACTTCGTGCGACGGATCAAGGAGGGTTGGTGTTCCGATCCGAAAGGCCATCTGCCGAACGAACGCTTCCTCAAGGAGATCGGGCTAGCCGTGACGCAAGATCAGCTCGCGTAGCTCGGCCAGCATCATCGCGGTGGCGCCCCATACCACCTGCCCGGCCAGATCGAAATAGGGGATGGTCGCTTTTCGCCCCAGCACTTGGATGTAATGTTCGCGGTGTTGGACCACGTCTTCCCGGACCAGATCGGCCAAGGGTACCTCCACCAGCGCCTGCACTTCACGTGGATCCGGACGCACCGGTCCAAGCTCGGCCCGATAGGCCACGAAGGGCGTTACCAGTGATCGGCTGGGCGGGATGTAGACCTGGCTCAGCGCCCCGAGCACCTCGATACCCGA
>JAGNSU010000203.1 GCA_017987895.1 Flavobacteriales bacterium
AGGCAGTTTTGACCCGTCGAACAGAAACAACCAACCCCGCCTTCGCCAAGGCTACGGCGGATAAACAAACCCAAACAACCCCACTACCATGAACCTCCAGCCCCACATCAAGCGCACCCTGCTGCAAGCCGTTATGATCGCCGCAGGCCTCACGATCACCGTCGCCGCGAACGCCCAGGCCTTCGTCGCCTTCGAAGGCCGCCTGCTGGTCGCCTACGCCGATATGGACAACGTACACATGACGGTGACCGATGGCACCGAAACGATGGACGTCGCCCTGCGCCCCAATGGCAAGTTCGAGTTCTTCATCCCCGTGAACGATCAAGTGACGCTGACCCTCGATCGCCCCGGCTACATCAGCAAGACGATGTTGATCGATACGCACAACGCCCCGAGCAAGGAAGGTGTGATCGACCGCACCGCCCGCGTGGAACTTGACCTCGCCCTCGAACCCCAGCCTAGCGATCTGGAGCTCTGCTACGACAAGCCGATGGGCAAGGTGGAGTTCGATGCCACCACCGGCGAGACCCGGATCATCGACCTGGATCCTGATCTGCTGATCGCCTCCGAGAACACGAGCTCCGCGGTGCCGATGTGAACCGGCATCCGATCACCTCAAGGCAAATGGGCCGGTCTCCGCGATCGGCCTTTCGCCGTTCATAGCGTCAGCGTCCGGAGTCTCGATAGGCCTTGGAGGCCATCACCTCTTTCAACACCGGCCATTTGCGCAGGTCATCCTCCTTCACCTCTCCGCTGTTCACCAGGCTGCGCAGCAAACGGACGGAGTCCTCCTGCTGCCCTGCGCGGTAGAGGTAGGCGCTCTTGGTGAGTTGGGTAGGTCGGTACAGTGGATCCAAGGCCTCGGCCTTGGCGAGATAGTCCTTCGCCAGCGGTAGCCGATCGTTGAGCACGTAAAGCATGGCGAGATCCCCATGGATGCTCACATCGCGCTTCATCGCCTCGTTGCGGTCATACACCAGATTGAGCTGTTCGAGGGCCTCCTGGTACTTGCCGGTCTCGCGCAGGCAGTGCGCGCGCCAGCGGCCACATTCCACGTCGTCGCGGATGCGCAGGGATTCATCGAAGGCAGGAAGCGCTTCCTTCAAGTTGCCCACCAGCATGGCCGAGCGGCCGACCTGCTTCTTGGCGTCGGCACGATCGTAGCCCAGGGTGATCGACTTCTCGAAACAGCGCACCGCAGCGTTGTCATTGAGCATGGCCTGGTAAGCGAGCCCCAGATCATAGACGTACGGTCCGCTCATCTTATCGGCGTCCACGGCTTGCTCGCCGTAGCCCTTCGCTTCTTCATACCGACCGGCGGCGAGACAGATCTTGGTCATCATAGCGAGCACTTCGCCGTTGCGTTTCTCGGTCTTCAGCACCCCTTTCAGCAGTGATTCCGCGTTCGCCGGATCGCCCTTGGCGAAGAACGCGCGGGCCTTGCCCAACATGGCGGGTTGGCGCATGCTCTCCACGTTGTTGCTGAGGATGGTCTCGAAATCCTTCAGTGCGAGATCGTAGTTGCCCGCACCCAGGTGACAATTGCCGCGCTCCAGGAAACCGACGAAGGGAGTGACGGCCTTCTCGATGTAGCGGTCCAGGTCGGTGATGGCCGCCGAGTATTGTTCGAAGCGCATCAGATTGCGGGCCTTGAGCAAGCGGTTCTCGCTCTGCTCGGGATCGAGCACGCAGGCCAGCAGGAAATGGTGATCGGCCTCGGCGAAGGCATTGAGCCCTTGCAGTTCCTTGGCTTTGGAAAGGTGTTGCTGGGCCAGCAGGGTCATCTCCGTGCGCTCGTTGTCCGAGAGACCAGTACGCTGTGCGGTCACTACCGCAGCTTCACCGTCCGCCACGCGGTCCATTTCCAGCAGGCTGAGGCCGCGGGCGAGGTGGCACCTGGCGCAGGCGTTGTCCAATTCGAGCGACCCGTCGAAGCGTGCGAGGGCGTCCGCATGGCGCGCACGATGTGCCAGGAGAACACCCATCTGGTAGTGTGTCTCCGCATCGTTCGGCGCCTTGGTCTTCCCTTGCTCCAGCACTTCCATGGCCTCATCACATTTCCCCTGGGTATAGCACAGCAACCGCGCAAGGCGATGGTGGTAGGAGGGCGACCAGGGATCGTGGAGCATCAAGGAATAGTAGTCCGCTACGGCGGCCTGTTGCTGATCGGGCACATTGCTCTTCTCCAGAACGGAGGCCCGCAGTGACAGCGCATCGAGGTAGCGGGGTTCGCGTTGCAGTACGGTATTGAGCAGCGGCACGGCCTGGCCGCTGAGCCCCTTCGCCATCAGGATCCGCGCTTCAAGCACCAACAGCTCCACATCGCCGCCGCGGCCGGGTTCCTTCAATGCGGCCTGTACCTGGGCCAGGGCCTTGTCCTGATCCCCCAGTGCATGGAACTTCTCGCGGTCCTTCTTCTTGAGCAAAATGGCGCTCAGCCCGTCGATGAGCGCCTTCACTTCGGTGCTGCTCGGCTTGATCACCAGGGCACGCTCATAGGACCGCTTCGCACGGTCGTATGCGCGCATGCCGTTCAAGGCCGCGCCCTCTTCGCAGGCGGAGGCGTAGTCGGCATCGTCCTTCAACCGTTTGCGCTCCATGGCGCGACGCGTCTCGTTCAGCAGCACGAGGGGGTCCACGGCCAGGGGATCCAGGGACCGTGCCTGCTCCAACAAGTTCGTAGCTCCTTCGAAGTCACCACTGGTCAACTGGTCGCGCGCGGCGGCCATGGCGGTCTCGAAAGCCAGACGGCGCTCCGCCCGTTGTTGCTCTTCGCGTTGCTGTTCCTGTTCGAAAGCACTACGGTATTCGGCGGCAGCGGCTGTAAGTTGTTTGATGTCCTTGCGCCCTGCGCGCGCCAGCGAGTCCAGGTCTTGCTCCAATAGCGCCTCGGAGAAGGTGGCCGAGGGGTCGAAGAAATTGTCCGAGGCGATCACCACGTCCCAGCCGCCGCCGGCCCGAGGTTCGGCCACGAACTCCAGCACGCGGCGATGGGTGACGTAGGGCTCGGTCAACTGGCTGTGGCGGCCGAGGAACCGCATTTCATACAGCACTTGGGTGAAGGTGTGCTCCGAGACACCGGGCTCGCGCATCTTCAGCAGCTTGGCTTCCACGGCCGTGCGCAGCGGGTCGCGGCTCTGGAAATAAAGGAGCAGGTCGTTGGCGTACTCTTCCACCGGCCTGTCCTTGCCAGCGGTCTGTGGGCCGTTCGTGGGATCGACGTTATCCTGGATGCGTACATCCGGCCGCAGGAACATGCGGTCGCGCCCTGGTCCGCAAGCGCTCATGATGAGTTCATGCACAAGGAGCGCGCTCTCATCATCGTTGGCCTCCAGCCCGGCGATCTCGTCGAGCAAGGCGACATAACGCTTGAAGGTGCTTTCCGCCAGCGCGTTGATCAAGCCTTTATCGCGCACGCTGAGGCTATCGCCCGGGAGCGCCACGCCCGCCGTGGTGGCCAGCATGGAAAGGATCGATAGGGCGCGACGCACGGACATGGGATCACAGGCCAAGCACCTGGTGCCAGAGGTAAGCGGTCTTGTCAACGTCCGGCATGCGCGTGAGTTTGGTGATGTTCCAGCCCGATGGCTCGAAGTCCTTGGCGCGGACCGGCGTGGGGCGGTACTCTACCAGCAGGAACCAGCCTGGCAACTGCAACAGGTGCATTTCGATGCGCTTGATGCCGAGCACCTGAAGTTCCGAGCGCAGCAAAGCGTCCTGAAGTTCGAAGAGACCCGCGATGCCCGGCGGGCCGATGTACGGATAGACCCCAGGATGCCCACCATCGTCCACCCGGAGCAGATCGATGAACCCGTACTCGTGGCTCTTCGAATCGATGTACAGTTGCGTACCTGGGTTGATCCGCGCAAGGTCGGTGCCGAGGATGGACCATTTCCGGGCGGCACCCACGCGTTCTCGCACCAGCCAGAGGGCAATGTCCGTGGTATCGCCGTTGGTCCATGTGCGGCAGGTGACACGCGCGAGCCAGGGCGGTCCATCCAGTTCCAGCACCATGGGTGGAACGGTTGACAGCACCGCTTGAACGAAGGCGTCCTGATCGAGCTTCGTTACCTCATCGCTGAGCACACTATGCAGCAGCGCTTCACGCGACGGCGGATCCACACCGGGCGGCACAAGACCTTTGAACACCCCGTTGAAGCGGTCGCGGAACTCATCGAACTGTTTCACACAGAGCTCGTACTGTTGGTCGGCGGTCTGCGGGACCACCCGTGTCGAAAACACGAGCGCGAAGAGTATCGCCAGGATGCGCATCATTCCGACTTGGTGGAGACCACGCCGATGTCGCCGAGAAAGACGTCCCAAAGCACGGTGGTGCGGCCCTCCTGCACCTTTTCGTAGGTGCGCAGCTTGATCTGCACGTTCTTGTTCGTCACATCGCTGTAGTACACCTCTCCATCCACCATGCCGGTGAAGCGCTGTTGGATGGAAACCACTGCGGTGTAGCTACCGTCCATCTGCAGTTCGAAGTCGCTCGCGTACTGGATGTCGGCCCATTCGATCTTCACCAGATCGTAGTTCAGCATGCGCAGATGGCTGCCGAGGTACC
>JAGNSU010000066.1:0-6695 GCA_017987895.1 Flavobacteriales bacterium
TCAACATCCACGTGCCCTCGTGCACGAATTGTTTCAAGCTGAAATCACGCGGCACTTCGAAACCGAACCACACCCAGTCGATGTCGATCACGTTGACCACGGCGAGCAGCAGGTTCACGGCCACCAATAGGATCATACCCATCCGCCGTTCGCGTTCCAGTGGATCCATGGACCGCGGGGCCAGCCAATGCGGACGGCGCGTACGAGTGCGTATGAGCGCGTCCTTCCAGCCTTGCTCCATGCGCACCAGCGCTTCCGGGGACAGTCGAAGAAGAAGCGCACCACAAAGGACAGCGCCGAACACCATGAACAACGTATGTGCGGTGAAGATCTCAGCGAAGAAGTCCTCGAAAACCTCGAACAGCCCGTTCATGAAGCCTGCAGTGAGCGCATCGAACTTAGGGTTCCCGGCGCGGTAGAGCTGCGTGAAAAGCAGCAAGACAGCTACAGGTAAGACACCGAGTTTCATCCACCGCAACCCACTACGCGGCGCACCGCTTGGAGGCGCCAGACGATCCAGCTGGGTCACGGCGATCAGGGGTGTGACCATGAAGTTCGCCACGCTCTGTAGCCCGGCGACGAACAACGACCGCAACCGCGGCTCATGCGCATAAGCCGTCGCCGTGGCCAGCGTAACGATCGAAGCGAAGATGGCGATGATGGTGTCGTGCACGTACACCATGGCCCCCGCCACAACTGCGGCGAGAAGCGACCATCGTGCCGCCGCGGACAAGCCTGCCCACGTGTACCGCTGCAAGAGAAAACCAGCGATGACCAGATTGAACAGCGCGAAGTTCAAGCCCGGTGACCGCTCCCAGAAGAGGAGGTCGAAGATCGCCGTGCCTACCACAACGGTGATCAGCGGCAGCAAGGCTTTGCGCGTGGTGGGGGTCGTCACTATGGTGGACATGGATCAGGTTTTGGGGATCAATCGCTCAATGGCCTCCAAGTGGGCGCGGAAGGCGCTCGCGCCGGTAACGGAGGAACGGTAGCTCGTATTGGGGCGCTTCCCAACGAAGCGCTTGCGCACCTGCACATACTTCAACTCCTCCAAGGCTGCCAGGTGGCTCGCCAAGTTGCCATCCGTCACGTTCAGCAGTTCCTTCAGCCGGGCGTGATCCACCCACACGTTCACTACGAGCACCGCCATGATACCCAAGCGCACACGGCTTTCGAAAGCCTTATTGAGCCGCTCGATCATGCGTTCTCGCTCGAAACGCGTTCATAACGCAGGTACATCAAGCCTCCATAAAAGATGTGGAGCACCCCGAACCCGAAGGCCCAGAAAAGCAGCGCGGCATCCAGCCAGAACAGAGCGACCACCCCGAGCACGAGCTCGCTCACACCCAACCAACGGATCTCGTCGAGCGTGTACTTACTGGCACTGAAAAGCGCGAGACCATAGAACACTAGCGTGGCCGGTGCCACCAATCCGGGCAAGCCGTAATAGAACAGCGCCAGGCAGAAGACCCCACCCACGCCCAGCGGAACGAACATATTGACCATCAGACGGCGGGCGCTGGCATCCCACAGATACTGGCCGGTCCGGCGGCTGCGCCGCCAAGTGAACCAGAAAGCGCCGAGCAGGGCCATGCACAGCACCACGGCGGCATCCATGATCAGCGTAAGGCGCAGGTCGTTGACCGGTGAATAGCCGCGCTCCGTTCCGTAGGTGAGCATATCGGCATCGGGTGCCAGAGCCTGCGTGATATGATAGCGTGCGAGCGTCACCCCAGCGATCGCGATCGCGCCAGCGACCACACCGCTGAGGCCGCTCAGACTGAGAAAACGCGTGCTTCGGTCCATCAGCCCACGGATGTGCGCAAGCTCGGAGAGTTGATCGTTCTGCGTCATTTGCAAAGTACTTTGTAGTGCAAAGCTAAGTATGGAACGCGACCCACCACCCGCTATTGTCCGGTAGTGGAACGATCCGAGGAAGGGGGCCCAGGCTCCTTCCATGTCGCGCGACCGCAGCCTCACATCGTGGCTAGGCGTGCGTGTGCCCGACCAGCAAGAAGGCCGCCAACGTCGCACCTACGATCACGGCGACGAACCGTGCCGCGTTGAAGCGATGCTCGGGTGCGCTCTCGAAGATGATAGTGGTGCTGATGTGCAGGAGCATGCCTATCGCAAGGGCCAACATGTCATCCAGGAACGCCGCACCGATACCCTTTCCCGCCAAGGACCCCACGAGGATCCCGAACGGCGCGGCCAATGCGAAGATCACGAGCAGGGACCAGCTTCGAACGTTACCCGAACCGGAACGTTGCAGCACCGCAGCGAGCGCAATGGCCATGGGCATTTTGTGAAGGAGCACCCCGGTGAGAAAATAAAGATCGCCGGCCACGTTCGGATCCGCGAAGGGCATGCCCTCCGTGAACGAATGGGCGCATAGGCTGAGCAAGGTGACGAACGGAAGTACTTTGCCAGGTGCTGCATGCACATGCATATGCCCATGTTCTATCCCATGACTGAAGAATTCGAGCACCACTTGTAGCAAAAAGCCGGACAACACCCACAGACCTATGCCGATCCCTGCCACAGCATATAATTCAGGCAGCATGTGCAGGAATACCACCCCCAAGAGGAACGATCCACTGAACGAAAGGAGCAGCCGGAGCCATCGGGCGTCCGGCCGTATGGTGCGGACCAGCGCGCCCGCTGCGAGCGGAACCACGAAGAAGGCTAGGGCAACAGCGGTGATCATGTCAAGGGTTTCCGGGTCCACAGCACGAACCGCTGCGACAGTCGATCATCGAACGGTTTGAGGTCCGGCCCATCCGTGCGGTCATCGATCACTAGGCCGGCTTCGAGCGCCATGAGTTCCAGTTCGCGCGGCGTAAGCGCCTGCACGCGTTCCTCGAAATGATGTTCCACATCCCCGTCCCGCACGATCACGCACTTCACGAGCACACCGTTCTCCAACCTGCGATCGATCCGAAAGAACACCCCTTCGCGTTCCAGTTCCTCATGCTTCACCAGATCGCGGAGCACCAGCGGGCTGTTCATGAAATCCAGCACGAACCGACCACCTGGCTTCAAGGCCTCTGCCACGGCCGCGAAGACCTTTCGATCGTCCTCGATGGTGTCGAAGTATCCCAAGCTCGTGAACAGGCACACCACTGCATCATACCCCTCCACCGCGAAGGGCTCGCGCATGTCCTGCACGCGCAGATCCACCCCCGGCATCAAGGATCGGGCTTCCGCGATGCTCGCCTCCGAAATGTCGATACCGGTCGCCTCCATGCCTGCCGCCAGGAACCAGCGTACATGCCGCCCTCTTCCACAGGCCAGGTCGAGGACCCGGCTCCCCGGGTGCAACGACCATGCACGCAGGATCGCCTCCACCCAATCGCGCGCATCCTCCTCGTCGCGATGGCCATAAAGCAACTTGTAGTATCGGGTGCCGAACCAGTGCTTATACCAGGCCATCCTTAAAAAGGCCTGCGAAAGTACGCACCGGACCGTGCTACTTTCGCCGTGCATCCAGCAACCGTTCAGCGGATGCGCTACACGAAATGTCCCGCTCCGGAATTCTGTTCATTTTACTGGCAACGGTGCTAAGTGGTTGCCGCAAGGACGAAGAGGAAGCCACTCAAGCGGACGTTGTGATGATGATCGATCATGCCGTCGCGGAAAAGGGGATCCTCCCGTTGTTCGCGCACTTGCAAGGCCTCCGGCTCGGCCCAGGAAGGTGGAGCCCCACCGGAGAGGTCCCGTGCATCGCGCTGGACAGCATAACCGGAGACACCACAGCATTCCCGATGAACGGCCCCGTAACCGCTTTCCTACGTTTTTTTTCTCAGGGCTGCCTTGGTTTGGACGGCGTTCAGCGGAACGGGGCCATTACGGTGCTTTATGACACGACCATTGCTGGGCAGGCCATGATCAGCGGTTTCAGCGCTGCGGACCTTTACCTGGGAATAGGGCACTTCCGCTTCGGTGCAACGGTCGAGGCACAGAACGTGACAACCTCAACAGTACATCTCGATAGTTCGTTCGTCCATTCCTCGGGGGCATGGAGCGAACGTTTCCGGGGGGACATTTCTTACTCGTTACTGAACGCTCCATTGGACAGCGTGGTCCAGAACGATCGGTATGACGTGCTGTTCGACCTGATCGGCAAAGATCACAATGGTCGCGCCTATGGTACGGTCGCCATTGTGGGGCTGGAACTCGATGTGGACTGTGCATGGGTCACAAAGGGTGAGGAGACCTTCACAGTAGAGGATGCCATCGAACGGCGGATGGACCACGGCCAAGGATGCGATGGCCGGGTCGAACTCCATGCGGGAGAACAGGTCGTCGGGTTGACAATTCCGTGAATAACTCCGCGATCCGGCACCTGCGCTGAGGCCGGTCCACCCCTTCTTTTGCTACCAGCGGCCTTGTGCCCGGCACCATGCTTGACAGGATCTACGACCTTTATGATGAACTGGAGCGGCGGCGTGTCATGCTTTCGTTCAAGGGTGACCTGAGCGAGGAGCTCGTGAGCGCGTTGTTGGGCCTCGTCGAACGTAAGATGAGCGTACTTGAACCCGATGCGCGCATGCGCAAACGGGTGTTCAACGTCGCGATGGAGTGTCTACAAAACCTCTACCATCACAACACACGCCTCAGGCTGGCCGATGCGGAAGGCACCGCAACGAACATCGCCCATGGGGTGGTGATGATCATGCATCATGACAAAGGATACAGTGTGCTGACAGGCAACTTCGTAGCCGACAAGGACGTGCACCTGCTGAAAGACCATCTGGACCGGATCAATGCCATGGCCCCCGATGAGTTGCGTGGTTTCTATCAGCAAACACTGGCCAATGGGCGCTACACGAACAGTGGTGGTGGCGGCCTTGGGATCATCGATATAGCGCGGAAGAGCGGCCAGAAACTGGAATACGGCTTCGTGCCGTTCGATACGGAAAGCGCATTCTTCAGCTTGAACGTGAACGTGACCAATTGAACCGCACCATGGAAGCCCTGCTGCTCGAAGGAACACCTAAGACCCCGCACGTGCACTTCGACCCCACTACCGGTCGTTTGGAACTCAAGGGACGGTCGATCCCGGAGAATTCCATCGACTATTACAAGCCTTTGATCACTTGGGTGGACCGCTATGCCCGCGAACCCCGGCCCTCCACCGTGCTGCACATTCAGCTTGAGTACTTCAATACCAGTAGTAGCAAGTGCATCCTGGACCTGTTCAAGAAGTTGGAAGTCGTGCGCACCACCGGCAACGAGGTCGTGGTGAACTGGCACTACGAAGAGGATGATGAGGACATGCTCGAAGCCGGTGAAGACTACCAGGCCATCATCAATATCCCGTTCAAGATGATCCAGATCGAGGAGGTGGACGGGCACTGAAGTGCGCTCGCACTGGAACCAGAAAGCCCCGCCCTGTGGGGCTTTTCCTTTCGGTACGAATGGGGATCAACGTCGCCCACGAAGTGCCGAAAGGCGCTCGATCAGTGCATGGAAGACCTCCAGCCGGAGGGCTACCATCAGGGCCAAGGACATGCCCCAAAGGACCAGGAGATTGCCCCAGAAGGTCGGGATCCCGAACCCGAGAATTCGCTTCGATGGGGCGTAGAAATGGGCATCGAAGAACCCGGGAGCGCGGGGTTCCAAATAGATCGGATCGCTCTTTTGCACCAATTCGCCGTCCTCCTCGGTGATCACGTTCACGTCGTTCTTGTTCGTGACGAACTCCGCCAGGCTCTCATTGCGATGCGCATCCAGCAACGCGAAGTAGGCCTGACGCGCTTCGGGTGTGGAGGTCAGCTCCGCGATACGTTTCTCCTTCTCCTGCTCGGCTTGCTTGTAAACGCGCCGGTAGTGCGAGGTCAGGGTCTCCAGGGCGTTGTCCACTTCGTCCAACACCGAAGGTGTCACGCCATCGGCTGTAAGTTGTGAAGATGCGACGAAATCAAGCCCTTGGACCCGCTCGTTCTCCCGTTCCATTTCGTGGCGCAGAAGTTCCAGGTCGCCCCGCAGTTCCAAAGCGCGTTCCGGATCGCCCAGCGCGCGTCGTGCCGCAGCACTACGATGCTGCAGCTCGCTGATCCACAAGTCCTTCTTCCAGTTCGCGGTCTTCATCCGCTGGTCGAAGGGATAGAACAGCCGCTCGTACGCGTTGTCCTGGTATTGCGTGACCGCAAGACCCTCGTAGGCCCAACGGCTGGCCATGATGTTCCCGATCCACGGTACGCTGCGCTCCGAGGAGAACCACGGGTGGAGCTTATCGAACCGGACGATGATCCCACTGAAGAGCAGCTGCGGGATGATGAGCATCGGGATGATGATGTAGATCACCTTCGCGCTGTTGAAGCTCGCGCTCACGTTCAGGCCGAGCACATTGGCGAAGCAGGCGGTGCTGAAAAGCAGCGCCCAATGCACCGCGGTCATGTCCGTTATCCCAAGTACCGCATTCCCTACAAGCACAAAAAGAAGCGCCTGTATGGCCGAGATCAGGAAGAGGATCGCGACCTTGCTGAGCAGGTAACTGTTCCGGCTCAGCGACAGGAATTTCTCCCGTTGTAGGATCTTCCGATCGCGGATGATCTCTTCCGCAGCGACCGTCATGCCCAGGAACAAGGACACGATCACGGCGATGAAGAGGTACTGCGGGATATTGTCGTTGGTGCGGTACACGTATTCCGCCGCACCCGCCTTTCCAACGCCATGGTAGCGCAGAAAGA
>JAGNSU010000066.1:6795-17123 GCA_017987895.1 Flavobacteriales bacterium
GCGACCGTCATGCCCAGGAACAAGGACACGATCACGGCGATGAAGAGGTACTGCGGGATATTGTCGTTGGTGCGGTACACGTATTCCGCCGCACCCGCCTTTCCAACGCCATGGTAGCGCAGAAAGAAGGTCATCACGAACGCGAGCACCGGTGCCTCCAGTAAGTTGATCAGCACATACTGCCGGTTGGCCAGTTTGGCGAGGCTGTCGCGTTTGAAGAAGACACTGAGCTGCACGAACCATCCCGGAGCCTTGAAGGTGCTCTTGGGCACGCTATGGCTTTCGGGGACTTGGGCCATCTGCCCCTCCATCTGTGCACGGAACACCTCGTTCCAGGCCTCCGGACCGATGCGGCGCTGGTCGGTTTCCATGCCGTACTCGTCCACCAACTTGGCTTCAAGGATGTTGAAGATCTGCTCCGGGTTCACGTTGCCGCAACTCCGGCACTGTCCTATATCGCTGTTCACCTGCCCCGTAACCCGCTTGAAGTAGACCACCGCGTCCACGGGATCGCCATAATACACGGGGTATCCTTCTTGATCGACCAGGAGCAACCGATCGAACAGCTTGAAGATATCCGACGAAGGTTGATGGATGACCACGAAAACGATCCTGCCTTTGAGAGCGAGCTCCTTCAACAGGTCCATGATGTTCTCCGAATCCCGGGAACTGAGACCACTGGTCGGTTCATCCACAAAAAGAACGCTCGGCTCGCGGATCAGCTCCAGCGCTATGTTCAGGCGTTTGCGCTGTCCACCGCTGATGGTTTTGTCCAGCGGGTTACCCACCTTCAGGTCCTTGGTCTCGTAAAGTCCGAGCTGTTGCAGGAGTTTCAGAACGCGTTCACCGATCCGGTCATCTGAAAGGCCGCCAAAGCACAGCTTGGCGTTATAGAAGAGGTTCTGATAGACCGAGAGCTCCTCGATCAGCAGATCGTCCTGACTGACATGGCCGATCACTCCCCGTATGCGTTCCGCTTCACGGTGGACATCGATGCCATTGATGGTTACGCGACCGGTGCTGGGCCGCAAGTTCCCGTTCAACACGTTCAGCAGTGTGCTTTTGCCGCTGCCGCTGCCGCCCATGATCCCTACGAGCTTGCCTGAAGTCTCCGCCAATTCGAGATCGTGCAGGCCCACACGGCCGTTGGGGAACGCATACGTGATCCCCTCCGCCTTGAACACGATGGGCTCCTTGCCGCGGCCCTGCATGAAACTACCGAGAATGTCACTGTAGTAGATCGGCTGGCCGTTCGGCGGGCGGATCGAACTACCATTGGAAAGGACATAGTGATGCTCGTTGCCCATAGGTTGACCATTGAGCAATACACGATCATCACCCAAGTACCGCATCACATAGAGGTTCACCGTGGGCAGGTGCAGAACGCGAAGCTCACCATGCAGGTGGGCGTGCAAGTGCCGTGCATGGGTAAGGGCAGGCGCTGGTGCTGCGTCGATGTAGAGAAGGTGGGCGACATCCTCACGGGTGGCCGCGTTCTGCTCCACGAAGGCCTGACAGCGTTGGAACTCCTCCTGGCCGATATTGAAGGTCTCGGCAACCGTGCTCACGAACTCGTCCTCCTGCTCGGCCACACCGCCCGAATGGATGAACTCGAGCAGATGGACCAGCACAACGAACTTCTGACGCTGGTTCAGCTCCTCGTTCACCTGCATGCAGATCTTCAACACCTTCACGGAGTTGAGCGATGTACGCTTGCGTCCCTTCCGGCTCTCACCGCCGGTGCTATGGAAGGCGGTTACGTGAGCGTCAAAGGTGGCCAGGTGTCCGGCCGCCTGTTCCGCTGTGAATTGCTGGCGGAGGAAACGTTCCAGTATCGCGCGACCCCCGAGGCGGCCGGCCTGCCCGCCCGGATCGGCCTTCGCGATGATCGCGAAGAGCTGGAGCAGTGCTTTGAGGATCTTTTCGCTCATGGAATTTCCTGTCCGGCAGGCCGGAAAGAAGAACATCCCTCTTTACGGGAGGGATGTCCGAAAGTTCCAGGAGCGACCTGGGCGTTGCTATTGCTTGAAGCCGATCAGCATCACCGCACATCCGGACCCGGCTTTGGAGGGATCCAATTGGGCCTCGATCGTCACATCTAGCGAGTTGGCGATCACCAGGTCCCAGTAGGGCCCGTTCGCATGTTCGCGATTGGTGAACAGCAGGTTCCGCTCCGGTGCGGTATCGTATACGGAGAAGATCAAGTTGCCGTCGCTCAGTCCGCTACAGGCCGCCACACGGTAGGTGGTCCCCCCGAAAAGAGTGAGCCCGAACTCCGCCACCTCATCACCCTGCAAAAGGGCACGGTAGAACTGTCCGTCAGGAATGTAGGAGGAGGTGATATGCTTGCTACAGAGCGTAGCGATGGTGTCGCACTGTGCGATGGCAGGAGCTCCGAAAAGCAGGAAGAGGGCCGTCAGGGCGGTTGCGGATAGAGGGGTCCTCATGGTCAGATCAGGTACTTGGTGCGCAAGGTCTCCACTTGCTGAGCGATGGCGGTCAATTGTTCTGGCGTGACCGTTACGGACGAAGCTCCATTGATGAAGGTGGTCCGGGCCGCGACATCGGTCACCGGTTTCTCGAACTGATATGTGCTCTTGATCGCATCGAAGGCCTGCTTCAAGGTCTTCAGATCAGCGCAAAGCGCATTGCACTGTTTCTCCTTATCGTTCGCTTCGATCAACGCGATGAGGTCACCCAACGCACGTCGCTGCTCCCCGACACGTTGTGCCACTTTCTCGCTGCCCTTACCCCCCGTATGGCGAAGCGCGATGTGCAACGAACCCAGCCACCCGCCAGCCAGGATGAGGCTTGAGACATCGCCCCGGTCATTGGTCTTCAGGTACTGATCCGAAGCCCTGAACGCTTCACCGCTCAACCGGAGCAAGCTATCCTGGTTGTTCATGTTCTCCTTGAACCGGTCCAACAGTGACTTATCGAACGCATTCCCCAGTTCTAGGCGCGCCCCCAACTGCTCAATGGTCTGGAGAGTAGCCAGCGCGCTTTGCCCGTCCTTGTGGATAGTGCAATAGGCCAGGTCAGCGCCGTACAATCCCATGGCCAGGGCCCGCCCGACCTTGGAGGTCAACCCGTCCGCCATTGCACGGTCCAGGACGATATCCCGCTGGTACTCGGCGCCCGTGCTCCGGATCATGAGCGCGGTCTGGACCGGTGAGGGAATACTGAAGAGCTTGCCTCCAATGTTGACCACCCCACCTCCATCGGAAGGTGCCGTGGTCAGTGTATCGGCATGGGTCTCCGTTTGTGACCCGCTCGGGCCATCACCACAAGCGGTGACGCCAGCGAGGAGCACGAGGGCCACCGCAGTGGGTAGAAGTTGATGGGATGACATGCGAACAGGTAGACCGCACAGGCGCGGACCGGGACGAAAGTAAAGGCCCTCATGAGGAGCCCCGGGGGCGGTTCGACCCACTTATCAACAGGACCAAAGGGCATAGTCTCGAGCCCTGCACGGAACCGATGAGAAACTCGCCGAAGTCACTGTGCAAGAAACAGCCTTACCAGTTCAAGGCCTTCTTGTAGTAGCGCGGGAATTTGATGGACTTCCGTGTAGCCCGATAGTACTTGTCCCAACGGGGGGTGCGTAGATCGTACAGCGAAGCTCGGTCTGTTCTGGTGATCTTCCTGTTGGAGGTGGGCATAGTTCAGAACGTGTTCCGAACAAATGACCGATCGGGCCGCCGAAATGTTGCCTGGGGAGCGAACGTGGCATCCCCCTTGTCCGAGCGGTAACGAGCTATCGGAGCAAAGTGACATGCCCCATGCGTTCCTGAACCTCACCCTCGATCGCCTTCACGCGGTAACGATAGACATACACCCCGGCAGGAAGCGGGGTGCCATTTAGCGTGCCGTCCCAAGCCGTGGTGATGTCGGATGATTGGAAGATGGTGGCACCCCACCGATCGTGCAACCGGATCCAGAACTCCTTTACGCCGATGCCTGCCACCTGCCAGGTCTCATTGAACCCATCTCCATCGGGAGTGAAGCTATTGGGGATGTATAGCTCAAATTCAGGATCGACGACGATGGTGTGCGAAATGGAATCGAGGCACCCCAATGTGTCCGAGATAAGAAGCTCGACCGAGTAGGTCCCGGGATCAGGATAGGTGGTCAATGGGTACTGTTCGGTGCTCTCGAGCCCGTGCACACCGAAATCCCACCACCACGAAGTAGCCCCAAAGGACTGGTCCATGAACGATATCGGGAAGTTGTTCACCCAAGTGCTCCCACTCCACCAGAAGGCGGCCAAGGGCGTATTGACCCCTACACCCACGACATCATGATCACTGATCCCGCATGCGTCGGTGACCGTTAATTCGTAGTGCGTATTGGACGTTGGGAACACAGCTAGGGTATCCGCCGCCCCTCCGGGGAACCAATCATAGGCGTACGGCTGTAGTCCAAGTTCGGTGACCGCGTGCAAAGTGGCCGTATCCCCGTAACAGATAATAGTATCCGGCGCGATCACAACACGCACCGAGTCGTAGTCCACCGTCACGGTCACCAGGTCGCTCGTATCCCGCCCGCAGAGGTCAGTGACGGTCACTGACCAGCTTTGCGTGGTCACAGGGGCCACCTGCACAGTGGACCCGATCCCGAGATTTCCGGTCCACTGATAGCTATATCCGGGTGTCCCTCCTTGCACTTGCGCGATCAATTGGACCGTGGTTTCGGGGCAGTACACCGTCACATCGGATTGCACGGTCACGGTGAGCGGTTGCATGATGGGAACCGTGATCGTGACCGCATCGCTTTCCGTGAGCACACCACAATCATCCGTAACAGTGAGCACATAGGTCGTTGTCTGACCTGGAGTTACCCAACCGCTCAGCTGTCCATCCGGCACGCCCTGGTCCCAATCGAGCGTGTAGTTACCGAAGCCTCCGGTGACCACCGCGCTGATCAATGTGCTGTCGGTGCATTGCACGGTCACATCGTTGCTCATGACCACATCGATCGGTGGGGCTTCCTCAATGAAGATCTCCATGATGACGGTATCCCCCCCACACCCGGTCTCATTGATCACCATTAGGAGGATGTTCTCCTGTCCTTCGATCAAGCCATCCAAGATCGCGGAGAACTGTATGTTGATCGAATCCTGTCCTGGAAGGAAGATCACTTCCGCAGGTACGCTGGTGTAGTCGGTCAGTTCGGTGGCCGAACCACCCAGGAGGATCTCCACCGTATCACTGTCCAACAACAAACCACCGCGAACGAGGTAAAGCGAGGCGGTCCCACAGCCTTCATAAAAAAGACTGTCGATCCCACCTGAGACGACCTCACCAACGATCGAGATCTGGTTGCTCTGGAAACTACCCGCTTCGAGGAATACCGCTGAATCCCAGACCGTGTCGTTCGCATCGCCTACGACGATCTTGATATGGTAGGTCTCCCCGCAGATCACCTGTGCGAGCGCTGTCATGACGGTTGTAAGTCCGTCATACTGTACATACGTCGGGCTTGTGCTGTATGGCGGTGTTACGCCGTTGCCATTATCCACGTAGAACTGTGGATTCACCACGTCGTTCACGGTATTGATCGTCACAGGATCGGTGGTGCCTGGGATCAGTGCGATGTTGATCGCGTTATTGCTGTACGGCCCTGTGATGCCAGGACCACTGAGGAAGAATCCGAAAGCATCATTGATGCTGTTCACGAACTCCAGGTACTCTTCGGAGCCGAAAACGAAGTTGAACTTAAGGGAATCACCGGTCGGCACGAAGTCGAACTCCAATACCGCGCAATCGTTGACGTCCTGAATGGTGGGTTGGCTTTGCTGCGCGAGCAGAAGGAGGTCCGGGTCCTGAATGCTCGTCCCCGTGACCGGAACAGAGGAACTACCACTGTTGTTCGGACCGAGCGCGTTCGAGATGCCCCCCGTCGCCAGGATCACACCCGCACCGATCCCCACATTGGCATTGGTGCTGTTGAATTCGCCAGCTTGATTACTGACCGTGTTACCGGGGGTCCCGTTGAAGGTGATGTTGCTCACGGACACGCCCGCTCCCAAAAGCACGTTCTGGACGAGTTGGGCGGGGGTCTGGGTATTGGTGAGGACCAACTGCGCCCGGACAGGGACCGCGCAACCAATGAGCAGTCCAAGGAGTCCGGGGAGCAACATCCTCATGGAAGCGCAAGTTACACCCCCTCGCACACGCGGTCTGCCCGTTGATCCGCTATTCATGGGTTCACAGCCGCGCCGCGGTCTAAACTTGTGCGCTCGATGCCGCACTTCGCTGATGTGATCGTTCCGGTCGCCGTGCCGGGCGTCTTTACGTACGCCTTGCCTGAAGGCGTGGACGTGGTGCCCGGGATGCGCATCGTGGTACCGTTCGGCTCCGGCAGAAAGCTCTATGCGGCCATGGTGCTCCGCACGCACCAACAGCATCCGGACCAACGCGCGGTGCGCAAAGCGCTCAGTTCGCTGGACCGTCGGCCAGTGATCAGTCCCCAGCAATTGGAGTTGTGGCAGCGAATGGCGGACCACTACTTGTGCGGCCTTGGTGAGGTCATGCTCACCGCGATGCCGGGACCCCTTGTGCTCACGAGCAATACACGTATCACCGCAACGGATCTCACCGCGGAACACTCCGCCCGTACACCACGCCTCGCCCTGTTGCTCGCCGCATTGGAGAAACAGCCAGCGATCACACTGGCCGAAGCGGGGGACCTACTGCAAGTGCAGGACCCATTGCGCGTGGTGAAGGAGCTCTTGGAACAAGGGGCCATCGGGCTCGAAGAGGAACTCCGGCAGAAGTACCGCCCCCGGGTGGAGGTTCGGGTCGCGCTCGCACCGGACGCCTCCAGCGAGAGCGCGCTCCATGCGTGGTTCGACCGTTTGCAACGCGCCCCCAAACAGCTCGCGGTGTTGATGAAGGGGATCGAACTGGGACGTTGGTTGAGCGACGATCCCTCCACCGTTCTTCTACCCCGCTTGCTGAAAGCGGCGGATGCCACGCGCGCTATCGTGGACGGCCTGGCGCGCAAGGGCTTGCTGCAGTTGACGGAAGGACCTGTCCATGCGCCTTCTATCGGTCCCGACCCTAGGGTCATGCCGATACTCTCCCCAGCGCAGAACAGCGCTTTGGCGGCTCTTCGAACCAGTTTCCTCACCCACCGATGCACACTCCTACAGGGGGTCACGGGGTCGGGTAAAACCGAGGTCTACGCGCACATGATCGATACGGTCGTGCAGGCAGGTGACCAGGTGCTCTATCTCCTTCCGGAGATCGCGTTGACCTCCACGCTCATCACACGGCTGAAGGCGCGTTTCGGCGAACAGGTCGCCGTTTTCCATTCCCGTCTCACGGCGCGTCAACGCACGGAGCTATGGATGGGATTAATGGAGCGACCCGAGGCATACCCGATCGTGGTGGGCGCGCGGTCGGCACTGTTCCTACCTTTCTTACACCTCAAGCTGATCATCGTCGATGAGGAGCATGACCCCTCCTACAAACAACAGGACCCCGCGCCGCGCTATAATGCGCGGGATATGAGCCTTGTGCTGGCCGGGATCTGTGACGCACATGTGGTGCTCGGCTCCGCCACACCCTCCATGGAGAGCGCGCACAATGCGCGTCAGGGGAAATACGGTTGGGTAAGGCTCGATGAGCGCTTCGGCCGAAGTGTGTTGCCCGCCGTACGCACGCTCGACCTTCGCGAAGCCCATAAGCGCAAGCGGATGTGCGGACACTTCGCGCCCGAGCTGTTGGAAGCGATCGAACGCACGGTAAAGCGCAAAGACCAGGTGATCCTGTTCCAGAACCGCCGCGGCTACGCACCGGTTTGGCAATGCGAGCAGTGCGCACATGTGCCTTCGTGCGATCATTGCGACGTGAGCCTCACCTACCACAAACGTGACCATAGCCTGCGTTGCCATTACTGCGGACGTGTGTATACACCACCCACCGCGTGTTCGAGTTGCGACAGCCGTAGGTTGCGCATGATCGGGCTCGGGACGGAACGCATTGAGGAGGAATTGGCCGTTCACTTTCCTGAGATGCGCATAGCACGCCTCGATCAGGACACCGCAAGGGGCAAGCAAGCCTTGGAAAAGCTCCTCTCCGATTTCGCCGAAGGCGCGATCGATGTGCTGGTCGGCACCCAGATGGTGACCAAAGGGTTGGACATGGAACGGGTCACTTTGGTAGGCATCCTCAGCGCCGACCAACTATTGCGTTATCCGGAGTTCAGGGCGCATGAACGCGCTTTCCAATTGATGGCCCAGGTGGCAGGACGCAGTGGACGCAGGACCGACCCCGGCGAGGTGCTCGTGCAGGCCTTCGACATTGCGCATCCAGTGCTTGGTTTCGTGATCGGACACGATGTCGACGGCTTCTACACCCGCGAGTTGGAACATCGCCAGGCGCATTTCTATCCGCCGTTCTCCCGGTTGGTGCGCTTCACACTGAAACATCGCGATGAACAACGCGTCGCTGACGCCGCCGAAGCACTTGTGGAGCGCCTGCGCCCTCATTTCAACGATCGTGTCCTAGGCCCTGAAGTACCCGGAGTGGCCTGGGTGCGCGACCTCCATATCCGTAATGTCCTCGTGAAGTTGGGTCGGGGACACCATGCTTCGGAGAAGGATGAAGTGCGCGCCGCCTTCGAGGATCTGCGCACTTCGGTAGCGCATGGACGCGTGCGGATGATCGCGGACGTGGACCCGATCTGATCCGATACCCTGCGGTGGGCGGTCCGCTCGGGTGAGGAACCGCGATACCAACTCCTGCGTTCACTCCCGGGGAAGGCGGTCCTGACCATCCTGCTCGGCGCGACGAGCCGCCAGCCCGAGCAAGGAGGACCACACTGGCACGGTGGGTGGTGGGGCCCCGACCAACACGGGCGTTCCCGTGACGGGGTGTCGGAAGGACAGGGTGTGCGCGTGCAATGCGATGGAGCGGTCCCTCTCCCCTCGTCGTGCGCCGTACTTCACGTCCCCCTTGATCGGGGTACCCTGCGCGGCCAACTGGGCGCGGATCTGATGGAAAAGCCCCGTGTCTGGTTCGATCTCGAGCAAGGCATAGTGATCCCCTTGTGCCAGCCTCCTTCCCCGGAGCCGCGCGAGATGCCCGTTCGGGGCCACACGCGCTTTCCGCGAACGCGCATCCTGTTCGAGGCGGTGTTCCAACGTGAAGGTCACCGGCATAACCCCTTCGACGATGGCCAGATAGGTTTTACGGACCTGCCGTTCACGGAACAACGCGTTCATGGCGGCGAGCGCGATCGCGTTGAGCGCAAGGACCAGCACACCACTTACGGGGCGATCGAGCCGATGTATCAGGCCGATATCCGCTGCCGGGTACATCCGCTGTACGATGCTGAGCGCATCCAGATCCGCACGCTGATCCGGTTGTGTCGGCATTCCACCCGGTTTTCGGATGGCGACCAAACCCGTCTCCTCCCAAAGCACAGGCAGGGCCTGCGTTTCGTCAGTATTGCTCGTCGTCACTCGGAAAATCACGCGAACGAACATCGCGGAGATAGGCGGATACCGCTTCGGTGATCACTTTGTGCAGGTCGGCATAGCGCCGCAGAAAACGCGGATTGAAGGTCTGGTTGATCCCGAGCATGTCATGCAGGACCAGGACCTGACCGTCCACACCACCGCCCGCGCCGATGCCGATCACCGGCACATGTACGCTCCGCGCCACCTCCGCCGCCAAACTGGCCGGGATCTTCTCCAACACAATGGCGAAGCATCCCGCCTTTTCGAGCAGCACAGCGTCTTCGCGAAGACGCTGCGCTTCGGCTTCTTCCCGGGCACGTACGACGTAGGTACCGAACTTGTAAATGCTCTGCGGCGTGAGACCCAAATGACCCATGACCGGGATCCCGGCCGAGAGGATGCGCTCCACAGAACCCAATACCTCCCTTCCACCTTCCAGCTTCACGGCATGGGCACCGCTTTCCTTCATGATCCGGATGGCGGAGTTCAACGCCCCCTTCGTGTTGCCTTGATAGGTACCAAAGGGCAGGTCCACCACCACCAGGGCGCGCTGCACGGCGCGCACCACACTGCTGGCGTGGTAGATCATTTGATCGAGCGTGATGGGCAGCGTCGTTTCGTGCCCGGCCATTACGTTGCTGGCACTGTCGCCTACCAGGATCACATCCACCCCCGCACTGTCCACCAGGCCTGCCAGCGAAAAATCGTACGCCGTGAGCATGGCGATCGGTTGGCCGCCCGCCTTCATTTCCTGCAACACATGCGTGGTGATGCGACGAGCGTCCTTTTGTTCGTTCTGGGCCATGGGCTGTGATACGCGGCCAAAGCTAACGATCGCCATAGGCCGCTGGCTGGTCCA
>JAGNSU010000012.1 GCA_017987895.1 Flavobacteriales bacterium
AGGAGATCAGCGACATCCTGCGTTCGTTCGAACGCTACGAGTATTTCGTGAAGAGCACCTACCAGGGCTCCAAGCTCCACGAGGACCTGCGCGGCCGGTACGATGAGCTGATGCGCTTCATCAACCCGTAAGCCGCCCCTGCGCCATGCGCTGGAGTAGGCGCTCATTTCTTCCTCTTGCCACGCTGCTGCTGCCGATACACCTGGCAGCGCAAGCCTACGAGGGTCCTTTCCGCATCGGTGGTGTGGTGGTCACCGGTAACAAGGTGACGCGCGACCGGGTGATCCTCCGTGAGCTCACCGTGCAGGAAGGGGACACACTGAACACACAAGAACTACAGGCCGCTCTTGCGCGCAGTCGGGAGAACCTGCTGAACACCGGGCTCTTCAACACGGTCACCGTGCTCCCTGTCTTCCTCGGCCCGCAAGAGGCCTTCGTGCAGGTGGAGGTGAACGAGCGCTGGTACCTCTGGCCCTCGCCCATCTTCGAACTGGCGGATCCCAACTTCAACGTGTGGTGGGAAACGAAGGATTTCGACCGCGTGAACTATGGTCTCTACCTGTACCGCTACAACTTCCGCGGTATGAACGAGACGGTCTACCTCAAAGCCCAGCTGGGTTATGCACAGCAATATGGTGTGAAGTACAAAGTGCCTTTCCTAAGCCGCGATGGGCGTTGGGGACTGAGCGTGGGTGGCGGCTACTACCAGCAGAACGAGATCACCGTCGCGACGGAGGACAACGAACGCATCTT
This sequence comes from Flavobacteriales bacterium, assembly GCA_017987895.1. GTDB lineage: Bacteria > Bacteroidota > Bacteroidia > Flavobacteriales_F > PHOS-HE28 > PHOS-HE28. Next base: position 754 of record JAGNSU010000012.1, read on the forward strand.
TTACCGACCGCCGGAAGGGAACGCACGCACCGAATGGAACGCGGAGACCGAACTCACCTTTCGGCGTACGCACGATGTAAGGCACGCGTTCCGACTGGCCTATCGAAGCGCCACCGTGGTGCCTGAGGTGGCCCTGGGCTGGCCGGACCATTTCAATGATGGGGCGCCATCCATCAGCTACCTGAGCATCGGCTACACCTTCCTCCGCGACCGGCGCGATACGCGCATCTTCACCACCGTTGGCAGCTATGCGGAGCTGAAGGTGGACCGGTTCGGGCTGGGGCTGTTGGACGAACAGGCGCCGGAGAACACGGTGATCTATGGCACGGTGAAGAAATGGTGGCACCCCGCCGAGCGGTGGATCGCCTCCCTCGGGCTGCGTGGACGCACCACGCTGGGCCCGCCGCCACCCTACTTCGTCCAGGAAGGGTTGGGCTACGCGCACTATGTACGCGGCTACGAGTACTACGTGATCGATGGTCAGCATTTCGTGCTGGGCCGTGCGAACGTGTTCTTCGCGTTGGTGAAGCCGCTCACCCGCCGCGTGGGCTTCATGCCGATGGAGGCTTTCCGGACCTTGCATCTTGCGCTCTATCTGAACGCCTTCGCGGATATGGGATATGTGTGGGATGACCGGTATGCTGCAGAGAACCCACTGGCCAATGCGTGGTTGAACGGCCAGGGCGTCGGCTTGGACCTCGTCACCTCCTACGATCAAGTGGTGCGCGGCGAATACAGCTTGAACGCCCGGGGAGAGCATGGTTTCTTCCTACATTTCACGCAGCCATTTTGAACGCCCCGCTTCGGTGGGATAAACACATGCGGATCGGCATCCTAGCGCGGCGGCCGGAGCCGGAAATGCTCCCGCTGATCGCCGACCTGTTGGACCGGATGCCCCGTTCCGGCCTTGTCCCTGTCCTTGATCACAGCGTCGCAGGCCAGCTCGCCACCCAAGGGTTGGGACGAGAAGTGGCCACCTTCCCGACGGATCAGGTGCCGGCCGATCTGGATCTGGTGATCAGCCTCGGTGGCGATGGCACCTTTCTGCGTTCCGTGGGTCTTGTGGCGCGCCAAGGCATTCCGGTGCTCGGGGTGAACCTGGGCCGTCTGGGTTTCCTGGCCGCCATTCGCACGGAGGAATTGGATGAGGCCTTGGGACATCTGTCCAAGCGCCAGTTCACTTTGGAAGAACGCATCCTGCTGAGCCTCGAAGGCTGCGATGCGGAGTTCGAGGGCAATACCCTGGCCCTGAACGATGTGAGCTTCCACAAGCGCGACACCTCCTCCATGATCACGGTGAATACCTACGTGGACGGGCGCTTCCTGAACACCTATTGGGCCGATGGTCTCATCATCGCCACACCTACCGGCTCCACCGCCTACTCGCTCAGTTGCGGTGGCCCCATCCTGGACCCGGCTTGCCAGGGCTTGGTGATCACCCCGGTGGCGCCGCACAACTTGAACGTGCGTCCCTTCGTGGTGCCGGACAGCAGCGTGGTGCGCATCGTGGTGGAGGCCCGTGAGGACAAGTACCTGGTGAACCTGGACGCGCGAAGCACCACCCTGAGCGACCCACGCAGCCTGACCGTGCGCCGCGCGGAACTATCCGCGAGATTCGTACACCTGCCGGAACACGACTTTTTCACTACCCTGCGCAACAAGTTGAACTGGGGGCTGGACGCGCGATCGGGGCCGGCGCGGTGAATGGGTGCTCGGTGATGAACACCACCCCTTGGCGCTTCCTGCTCGCTATCATTTGCGCGCTGCCCCTTTCGAGCACAGCGCAAAACGACAGCATCCGAGCCAAGCAGCACAGCATCTACATCGGCCTCTTAGGCAATGGGCTCTTGTACTCCTTCGCCTATGATCTTAGCTGGCCCGTTGGGAGAAGCCGTATGTCAGCAGGATTAGGTGCAGGCTACCTGCCAGATCCTGGACCAAAAGAGGAGGACGCACCTGCGGTTTCGAAATTCACACTGCCCGTTCAATGGAACTGGTATCATGGAAAGAAGGGCAGATTTGAGCATGGCTTGGGTCTTACCTATGCCAGGGGATTAAGTGCTAATGCCGATAGTCATTCGGATGCTCTCTGGGCTGCGATCAAACCGATCGCCTATCGCTCGCAGAGGCCACAAGGAGGTTTCTTCTTCAGGGTACAAGCCTACCTCATGATAAAGTTCGCAGAGCTCAACCCAGAATGGGAGCCTTATAGGGAAGGGGGTGATCTGCCAGGCTTTGTAGTCAGACCGTTCATCGGCATCGATCTAGGCTACACATTCCCGACCAAGCGCTAGCCCTGGAGAGCCCAAACCTAACTTCGCCCCCCTTCCGGCGTATACCACGCCGCTTTCCACAGCGTTCAGGAACCCATGCGCCTCGCGCTCCTCATTGTCCTCCTCCTTCCCCTCCAGGGCTTGCGGGCCCAGGTGAGCGAATTGGGCATCACCGGCGGGGTCACCTACTACATCGGGGATATCAACCCCTACAAGCACTACCCAGCCCGGATGAAGCCTATGGGAGGGCTGCTATTCCGGTACAACTTCGGGAGCCGCTATGCCGTTCGGGCCCAGGCACTTTACGGCACCCTGGAGGCCTTCGACAGCGATTCGCCGGATAGCCTCCAACAGCTACGGAACCTGAGCTTCCGGGCCAACATCTTTGAATTGGCCTTGTTGGGCGAGATCAACTTCTTCCACTACCGGGCGGGAGGCAAGGACGGGAGATCCTGGACCCCTTTTGTTTTCGCTGGCCTGTGCTATTTCCGGGCGAACCCCCGGGCCCAGTTGGACAATACCTGGTACGATCTGCAGCCTTTAGGCACTGAAGGTCAAGGGGGTACGAGCGAAGACGGTGGGGGCAGCCTCTACAAGGTCGACCAAGTAGGCATCCCGTTCGGGGCCGGCCTCAAGTTCGCCCTGGGAAAGCGGGTGGACCTGCAATTGGAATGGGGCTTGCGCCGCACCTTCACGGACTATCTGGACGATGTGAGCGGCACCTACGCGGATCCGGAGCAGTTGAACCCACTGGCCGCCGAACTGAGCGACCCCAGCTTGGATGCCGCCATTACGGACCGTACCGGCCAGGCGCGCGGCGACACGCAAACACGGGATTGGTACCAGTACACCGGGCTCAGCCTGTCCGTACTGCTCACCAAGTTCACCGAGTGCGACCAGCTGTACTTCAGGATGAAGCGGTGATCCGCGGGATCCTGCCATCTTTGCGCCCTCTTACCGCCACCTGGTAGGAAGCGCCCCTTGCGGGCAGTTCACGAGCCTTCCATGGAACTCCGCGACCGGATCGATCCCGCACGTGTGCCCAAACATGTCGCCATCATCATGGACGGCAACGGCCGCTGGGCCGAACGGCAGGGCGAGCACCGCGTGGTGGGCCATACCAGCGGGGTGAAGGCCGTACGTGACACCTTGGTGGGCGCCACGGAGATCGGGATAAAATATCTCACGCTTTATGCGTTCAGTACCGAGAACTGGAACCGCCCGCAGGCCGAAGTGGATGCCCTGATGGACCTTCTGGTGCGCACGTTGATGAGCGAACTGGAGAGCCTGAACGAGAACGGCGTGCGCCTGCATGCCATCGGCGACCTGGAAAGCCTTCCCGGCGATTGCCCGGCCATTCTACAGAAAGCCATCGCCAGCACGGCGCACAACGACCGCATCACCCTCACTCTGGCGCTGAGCTACAGTTCCCGCTGGGAGTTGGTACGTATGGCCAAACAGTTGGCCCAGGAAGCACGGGACGGAAAATTGGACCCCGATCGGATCGATGAGGGCGTTGTGGCCGCGCGGCTCTGCACGGCGGGCATGCCCGACCCGGAACTGCTGATCCGCACCAGCGGTGAGCAGCGCATAAGCAACTACCTCTTGTGGCAGATCGCGTATGCCGAGCTCTTCTTCACCCCCGCGCTCTGGCCGGATTTCCGGAAGGAGGACCTCTTTGAAGCGGTACTGGACTACCAACAGCGCGAGCGGCGCTTCGGGCTCATCAGCGAACAGGTGTCACCGCGCTAGTTGATGAAGGTCCTTTCGCTCGTTCTGATCGCCCTCGGGGCCGGCCTCTCCGCCCTGGCGCAGCCCATGATGGACCCTGCGTTGGCGCGCGACTACGAGATCGGCGGGTTGACGGTGAGCGGCACCACCACGGTGGACGTGAACGCCGTGATGCTCTTCAGCGGCCTGAAAGTGGGCGAGAAAGTGCTGGTGCCCGGTCCGCGCATCGCCGATGCGATCAAGAACATCTGGGACCAGAAGCTCTTCAGCGATGTGCGGGTGGAGGCCGCGGAGATCCGGGGAGGCACGATCTTCCTGAACATCGTCGTGACCGAAAAGCCGCGCCTCTCGCGGTTCAAGTTCGAAGGCATCACCAAGAGCGACGCGGACAAACTGCGCGAGCAACTGCAACTGGTGCGCGGGCAGCAGGTGAACGAAGCGCTCTTGAGCAACACCCGCAGCACCATCAGCCGGTACTATGTGGACAAGGGCTTCATGAAGGCCGACGCGGTGATCACCCAAACGAACGACACGCTGATGGAGAACAGCGTGCTGCTGGTGATCGATGTGCGCAAAGGGAAGAAAGTGCGGATCAAGGATGTGCGGATCAACGGCAACGAGGCCTTGAGCGATGCCAAAGTGCGCCGTTCCTTGAAGAAGACCCGGCGCAAGAACTGGTACAACCCGTTCGGGGCGAGCAAATTCATCGCCAAGACCTATCGGGTGGACAAGGAGAACGTGATCAATGAATACAACGAGGCCGGGTACCGCAACGCCACCATCGTGCGCGACACCACCTACTTCGTGAACGACCGCAAGCTGATGGTGGAGATCGACGTGGAGGAAGGCAACAAGTTCTACTTCCGCGAGATCTACTTCACCGGCAACACCAAGCACACGGACCGGGAACTGCTGGACATCCTGAACATCAAACGCGGGGATGTTTACAACAAGACCGCGCTCGACAGCAGGATGTACATGAACCAGAGCGGCCGCGACATCAGTTCGCTCTACATGGACGATGGCTACCTGAGCTTCTACCCCGAAGTGGTGGAAGTGGCCGTGGGCGACAGCATCGACCTGGACATCCGCATACGCGAGGGCAAGCAGTACCGGATCCGCAACGTCATCATCAAAGGGAACACAAAGACGAACGAGCACGTGATCCGCCGGGAGATCCGCACGAAACCCGGCCAGCTCTTCAATCGCAGCGACGTGCTACGGACCCAGCGCGAACTGGCGAACCTGGGCTACTTCGATCCGGAGAAGTTGGGTGTGAACCCCGTGCAGGACGCGCGTACCGGAACGGTGGACCTGGAGTACACCGTGGAGGAGAAACCCAGCGACCGCTTGGAACTGAGCGGCGGCTGGGGCGCGGGCCGTCTGGTGTTGTCATTGGGCCTTTCGTTCACCAACTTCTCCATGCGCAATATCGCCAAACCCAGCGCGTGGCAGCCGCTCCCCGCAGGTGATGGCCAGACCTTGAACCTGCGCGCCCAGACCAACGGCCGTTACTTCCAGAGCTACAGCATGAGCTTCGTGGAACCCTGGCTGGGGGGCCACAAACAGAACTCGCTCAGTTTGTCCGTGTTCCATTCGGTGCAGACCAACGGCAAGGACAAGTTCATCAACACCGATGACGGCAAGGTGGCCAACCCGGAGCGGCAGTCGTTGCTCATCACCGGTGGTTCCGTGGGCCTGGGCAAGCGTCTCCCCTGGCCGGACGATTACTTCCTGCTGCGCCAGAGCATCAACTACCAGCTCTACGACCTGCGCAATTGGACCTCGCTCTTCTCGTTCAGCAACGGTCAGAGCAATGTGCTCTCCTACCAGATCTCCATTTCACGCAACTCGGTGGACGCGCCCTTCTTCGCACGCAGTGGTTCGGACGTAACGCTGAGCTTGAAGGCCACACCGCCCTATTCGTGGTTCCAACCCGGGCGTGATTGGGCCTCCGAAGAGCCGGCAACGCGCTACCAATGGGCCGAGTTCCACAAGTGGAAATTCTCCACCCAGTGGTTCACGCGCATCACGCGCACCAAGAGCGGACATGACCTGGTCTTGATGACGCGCGCCGGGTTCGGCTTCCTGGGCAGGTACAATGCGAACCTGGGGAACAGTCCCTTCGAGCGCTTCTTCCTTGGTGGGAGCGCCCTTACCGGGTTCCAGTTGGACGGACGCGAGATCGTGGGCTTGCGCGGCTACGATGATCTCTCCCTGGCGCCGGGCACGGGGAACTTCTTGATCAACAAATACACCACCGAGCTGCGGTTCCCGATCTCGTTGAACCCATCGGCCACCATCTTCGCCCTTACCTTCCTGGAGGCGGGCAATACCTGGAGCGAGTTCGACAAGTTCGATCCCTTCTCGCTTTACCGCTCCGCAGGGATCGGCCTGCGGCTCTTCCTTCCCATGTTCGGCCCCATGGGTCTGGATTATGGTTGGCGGTTCGACGATCTACCCGACCAGCCGCAAATGGCCAAAGGACAGTTCCATTTCACTATCGGCATCGATCTTGGAGAGCTCTGAGCGCGATCGCCTATTTTCGACACCTTCCATGAAGCGCCTCCTTCTCTTATCCCTTTTGCTGGGCGGGCTTTTTCCGGCGATCCGCACCCACGCGCAACGCATCGCGTTCGTGGATACCAAGTATATCCTGGGCAAGATGCCCGATTATCAGACCGCGCAGCAGGAGCTGGACCGCATGAGCGGCCAGTGGCAGAAGGAGATCGACGACCGCTGGGAGACCATCCGCAAGCTCCAGGACTCCTACAACGCGGAGGCCATTCTGCTCACGGACGACATGAAGGCCTCGCGGCGGGAGGACATCGAGAAGAAGGAGCGCGACGCGCGGGACCTGCAGAAGAAGCGCTTCGGGCCGAAAGGGGACCTGTTCAAGAAGCGCGAAGAGCTGATCCAACCCATCCAGGACCGCATCTACCAGGCGATCAAAGAAGTGGCCGGCACTACGTACGTCGCCATCTTCGATATCGGCGGGCAGGGCAACAACGTGCTTTTCGCCAGCGAGAAATACGACAAGAGCGACAGCGTACTGCGCAAGCTCGGCATACGCCCCGATAAGGACGGCGACAGCGGCAACACGCGCGGCGGAGAGGACGAAGAGGAACAGCAGCAGGAGGAACAGCGCCCAAAGGAGGACGGCTCCCAGCCTGACAACAGCACCACACCGGGCGAGAAACCGCGCGACACTGGCAACAGCAACACGATCACCCCGAAACGATGAACCTAGTTACGATGAAGACCCTGTTCCTTACCCTTGGCCTGCTCACGGCCGCCGCTCCGGCCGCCATGGCCCAGGGCAAGCTCGGCCATATCGACCGCCAGGCGTTGATGCTCATGTTGCCGGAGCGCAAAGACGCGGAGACCAAAATGCAGGCGTTCGCCAAAACACTGGACGATCGCCTGAAGGCCATGGGCGCGGAGTACCAGCAAAAGGTCACCGATGCGCAATCGCGTGAGGCGACCATGACGCAGACCGAGAAGGAAGTGGCCGTGCGCGAGATCGGCGAACTGGAACAAAGGATCCAGGACGCCCAGGAGAAAGCCCAGGAGGACCTCGCCAAGCAGGAAGAGGAACTTCTCAAGCCCATGGTGGAGAAGACGAACCAAGCCATCAAGGCCGTGGCCGAGGAAAGCAACTTCACCTACATCTTCGACATCAGTGCGGGCATGGTCCTCTACTACGACAAGGGCGAGGATATCCTTCCGAAAGTGAAGGCCAAACTCGCCATCCCATAGATCCACGGCCGTGCCCACGGACGACCTCCCCACCTCGCACAGCCGAAGGCCAGGCGAAGGCGCGGTCGGCATCTTCGATTCGGGGATCGGTGGGCTTACGGTACTGAAGGCGATACGACAGGCGCTCCCCGCGGAGCGCCTGCTCTATTTCGGGGACAACGCCCATGTGCCCTACGGACCGCGTTCCTTGGAAGAGGTGCGCGGCTTCAGCCATGGTATCACCCGCGCATTGCTGGACCAGGGCTGCAAGCTGATCGTGATCGCGTGCAACACCGCGAGCGCGGCGGCGCTGACGAGCGTGCGCGAAGCATATCCGCAGGTGCCTTTCGTGGGCATGGAGCCGGCGGTGAAGCCGGCGGTGGAACACACGCGCACCGGCGTGGTGGGCGTGATCGCCACGGTGGCCACCTTCCAGAGCGAGCTCTACGCTTCCGTGGTGGAGCGCTTCGGCGTGGGCGTCGAAGTGCTGCACCAACCCTGTCCTGGTCTGGTGAAACAGATCGAAGCGGGTGAGTTCGATACGCCGCTTACCGAAAGCATGCTGCGCGGTTGGTTGGAGCCTATGCTGGCGCGCCACATCGATGCCCTGGTGCTGGCCTGTACACACTATCCCATCGTCCGTCCCCTCATCGAACGCATTGTAGGACCCGACGTGCGGGTGATCGATCCCGCGCCGGCGATCGCGCGGCAGGTGAAGCGTGTGCTCGAACAGGCTGGGCAACTCGCAGCGCATGATGCGCCCAATGGCACCCTTCTTTGGACCAGCGGCGAGCCCAGCGAGTTCGCGGTGATGATGGCGCGCATCGGCATGCCACGCATGGAGGTCCGGGGCGGGAAGTGGGAGAACTCCGCGCTCCTTTTGGTTTGAACCTAGAGCGTTAAGTACCTGTCTGCGCGAGAATGGCGCGCAGGTCCGCCGGGACCTCCAGCGGCCGCAAAGCCGACACATCCGCCCCACCGGTGTTCCCGATCGGCACCCTACCCACGAAGCTCTTCACCCCCCCGAAGACCAGTCTCGGAAGTTGCCCGATGATCTCTCGCGTGTTCTTGGTGCGGAGGCCGAACTTCAGCATGCGCCAGTGTACCGCGTTGTGCTCGCGCGGCCAGCGCTGACCAAGGATATGTGCACGTTCCAGATGGTGCCAGGCGGTCCGCAGGTTGCCATTGGCTTCGGCGCGTTCACTGGCCACCAGTTCCGCACGGTAGTGCGGACGGACGGAGCCGGGCATAGGCCAATGGATGTTCACTGATGGATGGTTGGGAATGCACGAAGCTACTGGCCTGGATCAACGAAGGCGAAGTAGCGCATGGACAAGTAGACAAGGGTTGCGCGCTACCTTCGTTTACCAACCGGATCGACCATGAGACTTCTACTCGCCATCATTCCACTTATGGTCGTCAGCACTGTAGTGGCTCAAGAAACCCCTGAACCCGGTCATGGTCTGCCGCACACACTGGCGCCGTCCGAGCTGTCGCTGATCGAGGCCTACCGGAACAGCCGGGGGGGCGGTACGGCTTATCTGGAACCCCCCAGTTGGGAACCGCGCACAACCGCTGAATGGGAAGAGGTGCAAAGTGTGGTGGTCACCTGGACCTCTTTCCCGGACATCCTCAAACGCATCGTGAGGGAAGCCAAACTCGAGTGCGAGGTGATCATCGCATGTGATGACAGCTCTAGCGTGATCAATTATCTGAACGGCGCCGACGGCGGCGGGCCACTACCCGATTTGACCAACATCACTTTTCTGGTCGTCCCGTTCAACAGCATTTGGGGCCGGGACTACGGAGCGGAGTCGATGTATAAGAACGAAGTGGATAGCCTTTACCTGCTCGATTGGATCTATAACCGCCCCCGGCCGGACGATGATGACATGCCATTGACGATCGCGAACTTTTTGGGGTTGCCCATTTTCAGCACTACCCAGGCACCTTACGACCTGGTGCACACCGGCGGCAATTTCATGTCCGATGGTTTCGGTAACGCGTTCAGCAGCTACCTGGTCTATGATGAGAACGGTCCGGGTGGTCAATTCAATCAGACGGACAAGACCCCTGCCCAAGTGGACGCGTTGATGGACCAATGGATGGGCATCAACCAGTACATCACAATGCCCACGCTACCCTATGATGCCATCCACCACATTGATATGCACATGAAGTTGCTCGACGAAGAGCGCCTTCTTGTGGGCGAGTTCCCCGTCGGAGTGAGCGACGGACCGCAGATCGAAACCAATCTGGCCAACCATGTGGCGGTCCACAATTCGGTGTTCGGTTCGCCTTACGAACTCATCCGCGTACCCATGCCGTCCAGCACTGGCGGCAACTATCCGCCCGATGCCAGCTACCGCACCTATGCGAACAATATCTTCCTGAACAAGCTGGTCCTTGTGCCTACCTACAGAGAGGAATATGATACGACAGGCCTAAGGATCCTGCAGGAGGCATTACCGGGCTACCGCATCGTAGGCATCGATTGCGACAACAGTGGCAACAATATCGTGAGCCAGAGCGGAGCCATCCATTGCATCAGCAAGGGCATTGGCGTGGATGACCCCCTGCTCATCCGGCACCAGCGCTTGCGCGATACGTACGAGACCATCACCCCCTACACCGTGGTTGGCTACATCCGCCATCGCACAGGCATCACCGGTGCCGAAGTGTATTGGACCACGGATACGGCGGCTGGCTTCAACACCGTGGCCATGACCGACATCGGCGGCAACAACTGGAGCGCGGATATACCAGCTCAAGCTGCTGGAAGCACCGTCTTCTACTACATCCACGCCACGGCTACTAGCGGCAAGCAGCAGGTGCGACCTATCGTGGCACCCGATGGATGGTGGAAATTCAAGGTGCTGGACATCAACGCCGGTGTGGATGATAGCACGGCGCCGATGATCACCGAGGTGTTCCCCAACCCCAGTGCATCGCTCATCATGGTGACGCTGAACGTGCCGCGCGGCCCCGTGCATGTGTACCTCACTGATGCCACCGGGCGCACGGTGATGGAATTGCACAACGGCGGTCTGCCCGCTGATAACCGCGTGTTCGCGGACATCAGCGGGCTGAGCAGCGGAGCGTACTTGGTGGTGGCGGAAAGCGCCACCGGCCGCAGCGTGCAACGCGTGGTGCGGAAGTAACGTGAAGGACTGAGATCCGCGTCAAAACACGAAGCGGGGATGCTGCCATCCCCGCTTCGTGTTTTTGTGTATCGCAGGCTATTCGATCTCCAAAGCCCCGACCAGGTTGTCCATCAACTGCTGGTTGATCGCCTCATAGCCCATGCCCATGGGTGTGGTGAGCATGTTCACGCGGGCCACGATCAAAAATCATCGCGTATACCATTTGGGCAGTTCCATGCTCATGCATGAAGGTGGGGGTGAACAACTCACCACCACCTACATGGCCTTGGAGCGCGGATTCAATGTACCAACACGAGTAGTTGCGCGCGTATGCTGTTCTCCGAACGAACGGTCACCGTGTAGGCTCCTTCAGGCAATGAACTGACATCAAGCGTGACCAGCATGCCGCTGGGCCGCACGGAACGCACCACGGCCCCCGAAACCGCAACGACCTCGATGCGCGTGTTCGGAGAAAGCTCGGCCAGCACGATGCTGACCAGATCATTCGCAGGCACGGGATACATGCCGAAGGGTACCCCAGTGGCCACGGGCCGTACCCCCGTGGTGGTGGTGTACTGCGCGATATTCGCCGCGGCGGTGCCATCGGCGGTGGTGAACGATCCGCCGAGGTAGAGCACATCATTGTACACCGCCAGCGACCGCACCTGGCCGTCGAAGCCCGTTCCGATGGAAGACCAACTGCTGCCGTTCCACACACCGAGGTTGTTGGCGGCGGTCACGCCACCACAATCATCAAAGCTGCCGCCGCAGTAAAGTGATCCGTTATAGACGCACAAACTCCCGATCGCATCATCCATACCAGCGGACCAGCCTCCACCCAAGGAGGACCATGTGGAACCGTTCCATTGCGCCACATTGGAACAGGAGGTTCCACCCGCGTTGGAGAAGCTTCCGCCTGCGCACAGTTCGCCATTGAAGAGACAAAGCGCGTTCACGGAGTGTTCCATGCCGCTCATGCCCGAGTCGAACGGGTGGTAGATCGACCCATCCCAGCCGCAGATGCCGTTGCAGGTAACGCCGCCCGCTTGCTCGAAGTGGCCGCCCATGCACAGCATGCCATCGTACACGCACATGGCGTAGACCGCCTCATTGCAGCCGCTGCCAACAGGCACCCACGTACTGCCGTTCCACATGGCCACATGCTGGCAAGGCGTCGTACCGCTCATGGTGAAGTCCCCGCCGCAAAACAGGTTGCCGTTGTACTCGGTCATGCAATACACGGCGCCGTTGAAGCCCGCGCCCATCGGGTTCCATGTGCTGCCATCCCAAGAGGCCACATGCGTGCACGGGGAACCACCCGCCTGCGTGAAGGATCCGCCCATGCAGAGGTTGCCGTTGTGGTGTGTGGCGCAGAGCACATCGCCATTGGTGCCGCTGCCCATGGGGTTGAAGACCGTATCGTTCCACCAGCACGCATGGCTGAACGGATCGCCGCCGGACCCCGTGAACGCACCACCGCAATAGAGGTGATCATGGATGGTATCGGTGTAGAGACAGTGCATGGCGCCGTTGGTCCCATCTCCCACGGGCCCGCATCCTTGGGCGTTCGCGTTCAACGATGCACCGAGGGTACCGAGCAGCAGGAGTAAGGGAGCTTTCATGGTGTACGGGTTATGAACGCTCAAAGCACCACCACAAACCAGTCGGATGCCATGACACACGTCACGCCCGCAGCTGATCGTGATCAGGCATCACCTATCAGGAGCGGGCCACCGGTGCGACAGACGCAAACTGACCCATAATGCGCGAGCACAACGGAGAGACCGCCAGCCAGCAGCAGAACATGAGCGCTGCTCAAGCGAGGCGCGGTCAGGTGATCACCGCATCCTGCTCGCGTTCAAGATCGCCAGCAGGGCCACGCCCACATCCGCGAAGACGGCCTCCCACAGCGTGGCCAAACCGCCCGCACCGAGTGCGAGCACGATGGCTTTCACACTGAAGGCCAGCACGATGTTCTGCGTCACCACGCGCTTGGTGGCCTTGCCGATGCGGATGGCTTCGGCGATGCTGCTGGGCTTGTCGTTCTGCAACACCACGTCCGCCGTCTCGATCGCTACATCGCTGCCCAGGCCGCCCATGGCGATGCCCACATCGCTGAGGGCCAGTACGGGTGCATCGTTGATGCCGTCGCCCACGAAGGCCACCACGGCGGTGGGGTCCTTCTTCGCTTCCTGCATCCTGGTCACCTTGTCCTCGGGCAGCAGATCGCCGAAGGCCTTGGTGATGCCGAGTGTTGCGGCCACGCGGTGGGTGATCGCGGTCTTGTCGCCACTGAGCATAACGATGTCGCGGATGCCCTGGGCTTTAAGCAGGCTGATCGTCTCCTTCGCATCATCCTTGATCTTGTCGGCCACGGTGAGGTAGCCCGCGTAGGCACCGTCGATGGCGCATACCACGATGGTGTCCTCCACGGCATCCACTTCCGCCGGGTAGGACACGTTGAACTTCTTCAGCAACCGCGCATTGCCCACCAGCATTTCGGTGCCATCCACGGTGCCGCGCATGCCGTGCGCACTGATCTCTTCCACGTTGGTGGCATCGCCCACGGCATCGCCCGGCGGATGCTTCAACACCGCCTGCGCGATGGGGTGCGTGCTGTGTGTCTCCATCGCTTTCACCACGCCGAGCAAACGGCCCTCGGTGAAGCCCGCAGCGGGCTTCACTTCCTGTACGGCGAACACGCCTTCGGTGAGCGTGCCGGTCTTGTCCATCACGATGGTGTTCACCTTGGTGAGCACGTCGAGGTAGTTGCCGCCTTTGAGCAATATGCCTTTGCGACTTGCCGCGCCGATGCCGCCGAAGTAGCCCAGCGGAATGCTGATGACCAGCGCGCACGGGCAGGAGATCACCAGGAAGATGAGCGCGCGGTAGAGCCAGGTGTTGAAGACGTACGGATCCACGATGAGCATGGGCACCAGCACGATGCACACGGCCAAGCCCACCACGATGGGCGTGTAGATGCGCGCGAAGCGGCGGATGAAGAGCTCCGTGGGCGACTTGCTCTTCGCAGCGTTCTGCACGAGATCGAGGATGCGTGCGAGGCTGCTTTCGCCGAACGGTTTGGTCACCTCCATGTCCACCACCTTGTCCGTGGCGATCATGCCGGCGAGTACCGGAGCTTCCTTCACGATGGTGCGCGGAACACTTTCACCCGTGAGCGCCGCCGTATCGAAGGAGGCTTGCTCGCTGAGGAGCTTGCCGTCCAAGGGCACACGATCGCCTACGCGGATGCGGAGGGTGTCACCGACTTTCACCTCGGCGGCGGGCGTTACCACCGGGACACCATCGCGCATCACGTTCGCTGTATCGGGCCGTACATCGAGCAGCGCTTGGATGTTGCGCTTGGCTCGGTCCACGGCAGCATCCTGGAACAGCTCGCCCACGGCATAGAAGAGCATCACGGCAACGCCTTCGGGGTATTCCTTGATGAAGAACGCGCCAATGGTGGCCAGACTCATCAGGAAGAACTCGCTGAACACGTCGCCCTTTGCGATCGCCTTGATCGCTTTCACCAGCACGGGAAGGCCCACGGGCAGGTAGGCCGCGAGGTACCAGGTGAACCGCTTCCACTCCGGGAGGAAGAACTGCGGCGCAAGCTGGTCAATGGCAATGCCGCCGATGAGCAGGACGAAGGAGGCGATGGCGGGGAGGTAAGCGCGCCATGCGCCCTTCACTTGTTCAGGGACAGTACTGCTATGGCCGAGGTCCGTTCCCATGTTCAATGGTTATGCTCCCCACTCCCCTTCGTCAATTCACTCAACAGATAGTACGCGCCTTTCAGCACTACCTTGGCATCGGCCGGAAGCTCGCCCAGAAGCACGATCTCCGTGTAGCCCAACTCGCTGGCGCCGGTGCGCACTTGCACCTGCTTGAAGGTGCTGGGTTCATCCTCCACGAAGATGTAGTGCTCATCGCCGTTGCTTACCACGGCCTCGCTGGGCAGGCTCCACGCCTGCGTGCTGTCCGTCATGATCAGTGCTTCGATGAACATGCCGGGCAGGAGTTCCTCGCCGGTGTCGTCGAGCTTGGCGTGCACGAGCACCGCTTGCTGTTCGTTCTCGAAGGCCTTGTTCATCGCGAAGATCGTGGCGGTGTGTTGGCCCACGGGTTCGCCCGCATGACCGAAGACCACCTTCTGGCCCACCTGCACACGAGCGATGTCCTGTTCGAACACGTTGAGGTCGATGTGCAGCCCCGTGTTGTCCACCAGTTCGAAGAGCGGCTTGTTGGGTTCCGCGAACTGCCCAAGGGTGATCGCGATGTGCTTCAGGTTGCCTGCAATGGGTGCCCGCAAGGCATAGCTGGAGCTGATCGACTCCGGTGTAAGCCGCGCTGGGTCGGTGCCGAACATGCGCAATTTGGCGGCCATTGTTGCTACGCGTGCTTGTGCGCTGCTCAGGTCAGCCTGTGCGCGTTCCAGCGTCTTGGTCGCATTGATCTGGTCGGTGTGCAGGTCCTGCTGGCGCTTCAGGTCGGCTTGGAGTACGGTGAGGTTCGCCGTGGACTCCAGGTAGTCCTGTTGCAATTGCAGGTATTCGAGGTTCTCGAGTGTTGCGAGCGTGGCGCCTTTTTCAACGTGCTGGCCTTCCTGCACGGGAATGCTGCGCACGATGCCGCCAACGAGCACACTGGCCTGTGCTTCCTTCTCCGGTGGAAGCACCAGCTTGCCATTCGCTTTGAGCGAGGTCTTCAAGCCGCGCTTTTCCATGGTGCCCGTGATAAGTCCGATGGCCTTGATCTGGTCGGCGCTGAGCGCTACTTCGGGTCCATGGTCTTCGCCATGTTCGTCGTGTCCTTCTTCGCCTGCGGGCTCGGCAGTTCCGCCGCCACAAGCGGTGAACAAGGCAGCGGCCAAAAGGAGCGGTAGGGTGCGCAGGATCGCGCGGGTGGAGGTGCTATGCTGTTTCATTGGATCTTGTTCTTAGAGGCCCATGAGGGCACGGAGGTGAATGACGGTGAGCGCGAGCTCGAAGCGGACGCGCAGGTATTCGGTATCGATGCGGTAGGCCTGCTCGATGCCTTGGGTGAATTCGATATAGCCGATCTCGCCAGCGCGGTACGCGCGTTCGGCATCGCTACGCAGGGTGGTGGCCAAGGAAGCGCCGGTACTTTCGTAGTAGGCGAGGCTGGCGCGCAGCTGTGCGAGTTGCGCTTGTGTGCGGGCCATTTCGCTCACGCGGGTGCGGCGTAGGTCTTCGAGCTGTTGCACGGCGATCTCGCTGCGCAAGCGCGCTGCCTTGGTACGCGCGCCTTGACCCGATCCGGGAATAGGGATCGCCGCACCGATCAAGTAGCCGGTGAAAGGTGATGCGCCGTCCAGCGTCTGGTAGAAGCCGCCGCCTTGCAAGGTCGGAGCCCATTGGCTGCGTTCCAGTTTCCATTGCTGCTCAGCGAGCAACGCGCGTTGTTGTTCGGCAGCGAGAATGGGATCGACACCTCCGCTGGGATCGGGTGCGCGGGCAGTGGAAGTAAGCGCGGTCGTTTCGGGTTGCGCACCGTTCAGTGCACCGGTCCAGCGTTCCACTTCGGCGGCGTATGCAGTGATGTTGCCCTCTGCTTGGCGCAATTGCACACGAACACCATCGGCGCTGCTTTGCGCTGAGACTTTCTCCAAGCGACCGGTCTCGCCCAGATCGAACTTGCGCGCCGCGAAGGCCGCGAGCACGGCGTATGAACTATCGAGCCGTTGCAGGATGCGCACTTGTTCGGCACCCATGGCCCATTGCAGGTAGGCACCGCCCGCGCTCTCCTTCACGATTGCGCGCGTGCTCACCTGTTCCGTTTCCGCCAGGCGCATGCTCTCCTTGAGGAAATTGGCGCGCTGCGCGATGGTGGTGGGAAAGGGAATGCCAGTGGTGGCTTGCAGGTTGTAGTCGCCACGGAAGCCGCTGTTGATCTGCCCGTGCTGGTATTGCGCGGTGATCGGGTCCAACTGGAAAGCGGTCTTTCGCAAGGCATCCTGTTGCTGCACGTTCAGCTCCGCAGCGGTCATGGCGGGGTGCGTGCGCACGGCGCGACTCACGGCACTGTCGAGCGATAGGACCGGCGCCTGTGCTTGTGCGGCCGTTCCCATCAACAGGAACAGACCGATGGATGCTACGACCAACGGTGTGCTCCCACCACTGTCCTTCTTCCGCCTGCGCGAGAACACGAGGTGATAGAGGACGGGCAACACCACCAACGTGAGCAAGGTGGAACTGACCAAGCCTCCGATCACCACTGTGGCAAGAGGACGTTGCACTTCGCTGCCTTCGCTGTTGCTGAGGGCCATAGGAAGGAAGCCGAGCGAGGCCACGGCGGCGGTCGCCAGCACGGGGCGTAATCGGGCGAGCGTGCCTTTCACCACGCGATCGGACACATGGTCTATACCTTCCTTCTGCAACTGGTTGAAGTAGCTGATGAGCACGATGCCGTTGAGCACCGCAACACCGAAGAGCGCGATGAAGCCAACACCCGCGCTGATGCTGAAGTCCAGCCCGCGCAACGAGAGCGCGAAAATACCCCCGACCGCTGCCATCGGGACGGCGCTGAAGATGATAAGCGCTTCCTTGAACGAACCGAAGGTGAAGAAGAGCAGCACGAAGATCAAGGCAAGGGCGAGCGGGACGGTGAGCGTGAGGCGCGCACTGGCTTCCTGCAGGTTCTTGAAGGTGCCGCCGTATTCCACGTAGTAACCGGTGGGCAATTCCAACTTTGACTCGATAGCCGCTTTGATGTCCATGGCCACGCTCTGGATATCCCGTCCGCGCGAGTTGGTCTCGATCACGATGCGACGCGCACCGCCTTCACGGCTCACTTGCGCGGGTGCACTGCGGAAGCCGATATCAGCAAGTTGGCCCAAGGGCATCTGCGCGCCATTTGGCAGCGGCACCAGGATGTTCTTGACCTTCTCCGCATCGGCGTCGCGCATGTCGGCCATGCGCACCACCAGGTCGAAACGGCGTTCGCCTTCGTACACCACGCCGGCCTTGCCACCGGCCAGCGCAGTGTTCAGCACACGGTTCAGGTCGGCGATGTTCAAGCCGTATTGCGCGATGCGCTCTCTGTCGTAGTCCACCACGAGCTGCGGCATGCCCACGACCTGTTCCACCTTGATGTCGGTGGCGCCTTCCACGGTGCCGATCAGCGCGGCTACTTCATTGCCGCTCTTGAACAAGAGGTCCAGGTCGTCGCCGTAGATCTTCACGGCGATGTCGCTCTTCACACCCGCGATGAGTTCGTTGAAGCGCATTTGGATGGGTTGCTCGAAGCTGAGGTTCATGCCGGGGATCACGCTCATCTTCTCATTCATCAGTTCGGCCATGTGTTCGCGGTCCTTGGTTGTGGTCCATTCGTCCTTGCTCTTCATCACGATGATGAGGTCCTGGCTTTCGATGGGCATGGGGTCGGTGGGGATCTCGCTCGCGCCGATCTTACCCACGACCTCCGTCACTTCGGGGAATTCCTTCAGGAGGATCTTGGCAAGTTCATCGCCTACATGGATGCTTTCCGAGAGGTTGCTTCCTTGGCGTATAGTAACGTTGGTGGCGAAGTCGCCCTCGTCCAGTTCGGGAATGAATTCACCACCAAGGCGGTTGAAGACCAGCACCGATACCACCAGCAATACAAGGGCACTGCTCAGTACCAGCGCCCGATGGCGCAGGAGCGCTGCCAGTTTCGGTGCATACCATTTCTGCACCCGATGGATCATGCGCTCGCTCCAGCTTTCGCTCTTCGGTATGTAGCGGCTGAGGAAGAGCGATGCGGCCCAAGGCACATAGGTGAGGCTGAGCAGCAGCGCACCTACGATAGCGAAGCTCACGGTGTAGGCCATCGGGCGGAACATCTTGCCCTCGATGCCGATCAATGCGAAAATGGGCACGTATACGATCAGGATGATCACCTGGCCGAACACGGCGCTCTTCATGATCTTGCCCGCACCGGTAATGGTCTCGTCGTCCATGTGCGCGTGTGAAAGGCGCTGACCGGCGAAGCGTTGGTGGAGGGCGAACATGAGACCTTCGACCACGATCACCGCGCCATCCACGATGAGGCCGAAATCGAGCGCCCCCATGCTCATCAGGTTCGCGCTCTGCCCGGCGATCACCATACAGCCGATGGCGAAGAGCAAAGCGAGCGGGATCACGCTGGCCACGATCAGGCCCGCGCGCCAGTTGCCCAGCATCAGGATCAACACGCCGAGCACGATCAGCGCGCCGAGCATCAGGTTCTCCTCCACCGTGCCGATGGTCTTGCCCACCAATTTGGTGCGGTCCACGAAAGCATCCACATGGACGCCTTCAGGCAGGCTGCGTTGTACATCTTCCATGCGTGCCTTCACCGCATTCACAGTGGCCAAGGCGTTCGCGCCGCGCAGCATCAGCACAACGCCGCCCACGGCTTCGCCCTCACCATTGCGCGTCATGGCGCCGTAGCGCACGGCATGACCGAACTTTACTTCGGCCACATCGCGGATGCGTACCGGACTTCCACCGCGCGCGCTCACCACGATATTCTCCATGTCCTTCAAGGAGGTCACGATGCCTTCGCCGCGGATGAAGTAGATGTTCGGCCCTTTCTCAATGTAGCTGCCGCCGGTGTTGCCGTTGTTGTTCTCCAACGCGGTGAACACGTCGATGAGCGTGAGGCCCGCTCCTGCGAGCCGCCGCGCATCAACGCTCACTTCGTACTGCTTCAACAGGCCCCCGAAGCTGCTCACGTCGATCACGCCTTGCACGCCGAGCAATTGCTTGCGCACGATCCAATCCTGAATGGTGCGCAATTCCAGCAGGTCGTATTTGTCCTTGTGGGCGCTGTCCACCGCCAGCGTGTATTGGTAGATCTCGCCGGTGCCCGTTGTTGGCGGTGCCAACTCCGGCCTGCCATAGCCGGGGGGAATGGCGTCCTGCACCTGCGTGATGCGTTCGCCGATAAGCTGCCGCGCGACATTCACGGGCACCTCATCCTTGAACACCACGGTGACGACGCTGAGGCCGCTGCGCGAAATGCTGCGCAGTTCCACCACGTCGGGCAGGTTCTTGAAAGCCTGCTCCAGCGGGAAGGTGATGAACTGCTCCACCTCCTGCGTGGCGAGGTTGGGGGCAATGGTGTTCACCAGCACCTGGTTGTTGGTCACGTCGGGCAGCGCGTCTATGGGTAGCTGCGTGACGGAATACGAACCCCAGCCAATGAGGGCCAGGAGCATCAAGCCGGTGATCAGCTTGTTGCGGACGGAGAATGTGATGATGCGGTCGATCATGGGGACTGACTTGAAGGGAACGGGAATAGGACGCCGCCGAAGGGCGGTGCAGCTCGTCCACGCGGACGCGCGGATGAGCTTGTGGTCGCGCAGGGCGCCGCCTTATGTCTTGGGAGGGTTCCACACGTTGCCCGCGAAAGCGCAGGGGGCAACGTTCAGGACATGCGCACCCACCGTGGTGGTGAGGGGTGCAAGGGAAATGCGGAAGGCAGCGGTCACCGGCGACAGGGCCACCAGCCCGCTACAGGCACAGAACTCGCCGTGGCAGTCCGCACTGAAGGGGTCGTGGGCGTGCTCATCGTGGGCCGGGGCACCCGTATGCTCATCGTGGAAGAGGTCGTGGAACTCCTCGCCGGTATGCTGCTCCAGGAAGTGTACCGCCACCTGCGGCACATGCAGCCACTCGTGCATGTCCGTGGCACTGAAGCCATAGACGGCAAGGGTGAGGAGGAACAAGAGGTGTTTCACGGGGGGCGAAGGTAAGGGGCGCAGGCTTCGAGGTGCTGGGCGCATGACAGGTCGGTCCAAATTCACTTTGGACACACCTTCGTCAAAGGCTGCGGATCAACGGCTCGCTTTCAGTGAGCGCTTCAGCAATTGTGCGTTCACAGCCACCACCACGGTGCTCGCGCTCATCAGCACCGCCCCCAACGCTGGGCCCATTACGAAGCCACTGGCGTAGAACACGCCAGCAGCCATGGGGATCGCGAAGGCGTTGTACCCGGTGGCCCACACCAGGTTCTGGATCATCTTGCGGTAGGTGGCCTTGCCGAAAAGGATCAGTTCTAGGATGTCGTTCGGATCGCTGTGTACCAGGATGATGTCGGCGGTCTCGGCAGCCACGTCGGTGCCGGAACCTACGGCGATACCAACATCCGCCTGCGCTAGAGCGGGCGCATCGTTCACGCCATCGCCGGTCATGGCCACGAACTCACCCTTCTGTTGCAACGCCTTCAACAGCTCCACCTTCTGGTGCGGGAGCACCTCCGCATGGAAGCCATCGAGGCCCAGCGCATCGCTCACCGACTTCGCCACAGCGGTATTGTCGCCTGTGGCCATGATCACCTTGATACCCTCCTTGCGGAAGCGATCGATCGCTGCTTTTGCCGTTGGCCTGATCGCATCCGCCAATGCGATGGAGCCGATCAGTGCATCGTTGCGCAACACGTGGATAACTGTCTCGGCCGCATCGGCGTTGACTTGACCAGGGATCGCGATGTTCTTCTCCTTGAGATACCCGGGGCTCACCACCGCAATGCGCGCACCATCCACCATCGCCTGAACGCCTTTCCCGGTGATCGCCTCAAAGCCTGTGATGGTCGCGAGCGCAATGCCATCGGCCTTCGCCTTCTTCATGATGCCAGTGGCGATCGGATGCTCGGAGCTTTGTTCAAGGGCCGCCGCCAACCTCAGCAGTTCCTTTTCATCAACCTCCGTCGTGTGTACGACAACGCGTGTGACACCGAAGTCGCCCAAGGTGAGCGTGCCCGTCTTGTCGAAGAGGATGGTGGTGATCTTGCGGGCGTTCTCGAAGGCGGTCCTGTTGCGGATCAACAGGCCATGCTGCGCGGCCATGGCGGTGGAGATGGCCACCACCAGCGGGATCGCCAGGCCAAGCGCGTGCGGGCAGGAGATCACCATTACCGTGACCATACGCTCCAGTGCGTAGACCAGTTCCGCGCCATGCAGGAGCCACACGGCGAAAGTGATAGCTCCCGCCGCCAGTGCGATGTAGGTGAGCCACTTCGCGGCGCGATCGGCCAGATGCTGCGTGCGGCTCTTGCTCTTCTGCGCCTCGTTCACCAGGGAGATCACCTTGCTCAGGTAACTGTCCGCGCCGGTGTGCAGCACCTTCACCTTCAATGATCCGTTCCCGTTCACCGATCCGCCGATCACTTTGGCCCCTTTCGTCTTCTCCACGGGCTTCGATTCCCCCGTGAGCATGCTCTCGTTCACGTAGCTCTCCCCGTCCACCACCGTTCCGTCGGCCGGGATCTTCTCTCCTGGCTTGATCACGATCACGTCATTCACCTTCAGCGTATCGAGCTTCACCTCCATGACATGATCCTCGTGCACCAAGTGCGCCTCGGCGGGCATCATGCTCACCAACAGCTCCAGCGAGCGCGACGCGCCGAGCACCGAACGCATCTCGATCCAATGGCCCAGCAACATGATGTCGATCAGCGTGACCAGTTCCCAGAAGAAGTCCTCTCCCTTCAGACCGAAGACCACGGCGCTGCTGTAAAGCCAGGCCACGGTGATGGCCACGGCGATGAGCGACATCATGCCGGGTGATCGACCGCGCAGTTCCTCTGCCGCGCCTTTCAGGAAGGGCCAGCCGCCGTGGAAGTAAACGAACGAGGAGAGCGCGAACAGAACGTAGAAGCTGCCGGGGAACGTGAAAGAGAAACCGAGGATCATCTGGATCATCGGCGAGAGCAGCAGCACTGGAACAGTGATGGCCAGCGAGATCCACAAGCGTTGCTTGAAGTCGGCGATCATCATGCGGTGATGGTCATGGCCCGATGCCCCGTGGGCGGGGTTGTCTTGCGCCACACCGGGCTTGGAGCCGTGGTGCGCGCTTTGCTTCTGCCGCAGCGCAGTGGGTTGCGGAGAGTGGTGCTGATGTTCCATTTCGTGCTTCTTGCTACATCTCCATCCCCGCCATCGGATCCGTGCCCTGCCTGAATTTGAACTCGCTGTTGAGCAGGTAGGCACCGGAGAGCACCACCTGATCACCGGCCTTGATGCCTTCCGTGACTTCCGTGAAGCCGCCGGACTCAACACCAATGGACACCATGATCACCTTGAAGCGGCCTGGGCCGGTGGCGATCCAGACGGAAGCGCCTTCACCATCGCGGAGCACCGCATCCGTGGGAAGGGCAAGGGTCGTGACTTCACCGATGGGCACATGTACGTACACCTGCATGCCGGGCTGTAGGATGCCGCCGGTGTTGGGGATGTCAAGACGGATGAGATCGACGATCGACGCAGATGCCAATTCCGGGTTCGCGAAGGACAGCCTCGCTTTGATCACCGTGTCGGGAAGCCCGGGCAGGGTGATCCTGCATTCCGCCCCTAGCTTGATGCGTGTTCGATCCAGTGGATAGACCTGCGCCTCAACCCACAGCGATGACAGCGAGGCGATCTTCATCACGACGGCGCCCTGCATAAGGGTCTCTCCTTCGCGCATGGGCAGTTCGGTGATCACGCCTGTGGCGGGGCTGAGGAACTCGATGGTGTTGGGCGTGCTCTCCAGGGTGGCCAACGTGTTCACCTGCGCCTCTGTGAGGCCATAGGCCATCAGCTTGTTGCGCGCGATGCCTTCGAGGCGGCCGGGATCGGCAATAGCGGGATCGGTCTGCCTTGCCAGGTCGCGCGCGAAGAGCAGTTCGCTCACCGTGATGCTCAGTTCCTCGCTGTAGATCGTATAGAGTGGCTGGCCCTGTGCGACGCGCTCACCAATGTTCTTGAAATGCAATTCCTCCACGCGCCCCATGACGCGGGTGCTGATCGTGGTCAGCTGTTGTTGATCCACCACGATCCGGCCGGGAAGCAGCAACTCCTCCCCGAGCGTGCGCACCCGTGCGCTGTCCACCCGGATGTTGCCGAGCTTGATCTGCAATTCATTGAGTTGCAGTTCACCCTGGTCCTGTGTGGTGTTCTCCCGCACCGCGATCAGGGGCATCTTGCAGATGGGACAATTGCCCGGCTGCTGTTCCATCACCTGCGGATGCATGGAACAGGTATAGTACACGCCGTCGTCCGCGACTTCGGTCTTCCTGCTACCGCAAGCGAAGGCCAGCAGAACGGCCAGCACCGGCGCGATGATCCTGGCTGCGTTCATGGTGAAGTGATCTTGAGGAAGCCCTCGCTGTCGATCAGCATTTGCGCGTTACGCGCGATCGCATCCTGTTCGCTGATCCCCGAACGCAGTTCGATCCACTCGCCCGCGCGCATGCCAGTGATCACCGACCGTGAACGGAAGCCACCATTCGCCTTCACGAAGACATAGTTGTGCAGGCCGGTGCTGACGACCGCCGACGATGGTACCACCCATGCGCTGCGCTCCGCAACGTGGACGGCGGCGGTGATCCGAGAACCGATGCGAAGGGAATCGCCGGGGTTGGGCAGGTACACGCGCACCGCGACCACCGATGTGCCTTCGCGATAGACAGGTTCCACCAGATCCACGGTGCCTTCCAGCGGCAAGCCGTTGGAGCCATCAATGCTCACGGACACCCGTTGGCCCACCACGATCCGATCCTGTCCGTCCGCAGGATGGAGATTGAGCAATGCGAGTACGGTATGGGTGCCATAGATGGTGAACAGCGTCTGGCCCTTCTCCACATATCCGCCTTCGCGCAAGGATAGTCCCTCGTTGCTCGCACCGGACATGGGCATCGATGCCTCGGGTGCCTTTGTTCCCGCACCATCGTTCTCATGCAGGTGGCCGGAGGAAGGGCTGTAGTAGGGCACCGATCGCTGCACCGTTCCCGTTCGGCGCAGCTCCGCGACCTGATCATCCGGGAAGCCAAGCAGCGCAAGCCGCTTCTCCGCTGCGGCGAACAGCTCGGGATCACTCGGCACCTGTTGCGCGAGAAAGAGAAAGTTCTCCTGCTCGGTGACCAGCTCCCTGCTGTAGAGGTCCATGAGCGGCTGCCCCTGCCGCACGGGTTGGTATCGGTACTTCACGTACAGCTTCTCGATCCATCCGGCGGCCCTGGCGGAAACGCTGCGGATGTTGCGCGGATCATAGGTGAGCAGGCCGGAGGTTTCGAAGTCCATGGAAAGTTCGCGGTACTCCATCTTGACCGTTTCGAGGTCGGCTACCACGAACGCGTTCGGTGCGCGGAGTGTGGCGTCGAGGTTCGTGTCCAGTTCAACAACTCCGGTTGTTACAGGCATTTCCATCCCTCCGTGCGCGCCTTCATGCGCTGAATGGTCCGCCTCCGCCCCGTCTTTGCGACCGCAGCGCGTGAGCGCCGCTGATACGATCAGCAGTGCGGCTGCGCGAAGCAGCAGGGAGCGGTCAGCGGATCTCCAGTTGCTCATCGTGGGTGGCGTAGAGGAGATAGAGATCCTTCAGCAGATCGAGCCTTGCCAGTTGCACCATGCGCAGGTTCTGCCAGGCGTCCAGCACCATGAACAGTTCCTCGGTGTTCTGCTCGTAGGCCAGCAGGGCCGTTTCGTAGTTGCTACGCATGGCGGGCACGATGACGCGATCGTAGAGATCCAACTGTTGCTGCTTGGTGCCGATCTGCGAGCGCAGCAGGCTTAGCTGGCCCAGCGTTTCGTTCACTAGCGCGTTCCTGCTTTCGCGTAAGGCGTCCATTTCGGGCGTCAACCCAGCGATGGTGGACTTGTACATCTTGCTGGACCAAGGCGCTATGGGGATGGTCATCATGCCCATGAGGCTGAACTGTTGGGGCTGTGTGCCGAAGCCGACCATGTGATCGTACTTGATCCCGAAGTCGGGCCGCAAGGAGGCGCGCTGCACGTCCTGCTTGTAGCGAAGCAGGTCGATGTTGCGATCGATGACTCGCAGGTCGCTCCGCCGTTCGGTGATAAGCGCGGTATCCAATGAAAGCTGGGGTGAGAGGGCTGGCCCAAAAGCGGTATCGATGGAGAACACGACCCCCTTGTCACGCGCCATGGCCGTATTCAGCATGATGCGCATCTGCTCGATCTCCAGGTCGGTCATCAGCTGCATGTTCTGCACGTCGCCAAGCATGGCCTTAGCCTTGTAATAGGCGTTCAGCTTGTCCATGCCGTACGTGTAACGGATCTCAGCAGCCTGCACGAGGTAATTGATGAGCGACGCGCTTTGGGCCAGCACCACTTTCTTCTTCTCCAGTACCAACCATTCGTAGTAGGATCGCTTGGCCATGCTGAACAGCTCGTTGCGCATGGCGTTCTGCATCTCCGCATCCACCTTCGACATGCCGAGCATGTAGGTCGCGTTGGCGTTGCGCTTGCGCGCGTTGGCGATCATCTGTTCAGCGGTGATCATGAAGGAGCCCATGCCGGGATCGCCCATGCCGTCCGGCTTCCACATCATCGTGTTGTAGGGCGTCATAAAGAAGCCCGCGCCCACGCGTGGTGGATCGAGCGCACGCGCTCCTTCGGCGTAAGTGTCGAAGGCCTTGATCCGTGCGTCATACATCCGCAGTTCCGGATGCACCGCGTCGACAGTGCGCAAGACACTGTCCAATGAAAGCACCTGCGGCATGCCGCGTAGCGCGCATGCGATAAAGAGGGAAAGGAGGAGCGAGCGTTCCATGGTCAGTCCTCGAATTCAAGTACCACCAATTTGCCGGTCTTTCTCAATTCCCGCTCGCGCACCGTAGCATACATCACGGGTAGCACGATAAGCACGAAGAGCGTGGAGGTGATGAGGCCGAAGACGAAGGGGATCGCGATGGGCTTCATCACATCGCTGCCGGTACCGGTGGCGAGCAGCACGGGCAGGAGGCCGAGGATGTCCACCAGCACGGTCATCAGCTTGGGACGCAGGCGCAGTGCGGCACCGTCGTAGATCGCCTCCTCGATGTCCTTGTCCGTCATGGGCGTTCCGGCCTTGCTCTGCTTCTTCACCCGCAGGTGCAAGGCGTTGTTCATGTACACCAGCATGAGCACGCCGGTTTCCACCGCCACGCCGAAGAGCGCGATGAAGCCCACGGCGACGGCCACCGAGAAGTTGACATCGAAGAAGTACAACGAATAGGCACCACCCACCAGGGCCACGGGAATGCTCGATAGCACGATGAGCACTTCGCGCAGGGAATGGAAGGTAAAGTAGAGGATGACCATGATGATGATGAGCACCAGCGGCATAATGATCCGGAGCCGCTGCTCCGCGCGCACCTGGTTCTCGTACTGCCCGCTCCATTGCAGGTAGTAACCCTTGGGCAACATCCCGACGGCCTCTTCCAACCGCTCCTTCGCAGCGTTGACGGTGCTGCCCATGTCGCGGCCGCGCACGTTGAAGAGCAGTGTGCCGCGCAGCATGGCGTTCTCCGACGTGATCATCGGTGGGCCATCGCTGAAGCCGATCTCCGCCACGGCGCTCAAGGGGATGGGGCCGTAGTCCATGGTCTGCAGTTGCAGGCGTTGGAGCTTTCCGTACTCATCGCGGAAGTCCTGGGCGAATCGCACGTTCACGGTGAAGCGCTGGCGGCCTTCGATGGTGGTGGTGGCGTTCATGCCGCCCAGTGCGGTCTCGATGAACATGTTCACCTCGTCAACGGATAGTCCGTACCGGCCGATCTCGTCCTTGCGGATGCGGATGTCTAGGTATTTGCCGCCGATGATCGGTTCCACGTAAAGGTCCTGCACGCCTTCGAGGCCTTCCAGTTGTTTCTTGAATTCCTGGGCAAGTCGATCCAAAGTGTCCAGGCTTTGCCCGTAGATCTTCACCCCAACATCGGTGCGGATGCCGGTGGAGAGCATGTTGATGCGGTTGATGATGGGCTGCGTCCAGCCGTTGATCACGCCGGGGATCTGGAGCTTGGCGTTCAGTTCCGCGATGATGCTGTCCTTGCCGACGTCCTCGCGCCACTCGTCGCGTGGCTTGAGCATGATGATCGTCTCGATCATGCTGATGGGCGCGTTGTCGGTGGCCGTGTTCGCCCGCCCGGCTTTGCCCAGGACGTTCAATACCTCCGGCACGGTCATGATCAGCTTGTCCTGCACCTGCATCAGGCGCTTCACCTCGGTGTTGGATACGTCGGGCATCGTCACCGGCATGAAGAGCAGTGAACCTTCATCGAGCGGCGGCATGAACTCGGTGCCGAGGTTCATCACCAGCGGCACGCTGCCCAGCACCAGCACAACCCCGAAAGCGAGCGTCGTTTTCTTCCAGCGCATGCACAAGAGGAGCAGGGGCGAATACAGCCGAAGGAAGAAGCGGGACACGGGATGCTTGCTTTCCGGCCGCACCTTCCCTTTCAGGAAGATGGCCATGAGCACCGGCACCAGGAGGATGACCACGAAGGCCGAGCCGATCATCGCGAAGGTCTTCGTCCACACCAGGGGCGAGAAGAGCTTGTGCTCCTGGCCGGTGAGGAAGAGGATCGGGCTGAATGAGACGAGCGTGATGAGGATGGAATTGAACACGGCTTTGCCGATGAGCTTCGACGAAGCCTCGATCTTCTCGATGCGTTGCTCCTCGGTGATCATGTCTCCACGGCGGGTTCGTTCTCTTCACCGATCGACCGCAGGGCGTTCTCGACCATCACGATGCCCGCATCCACCAGGTCGCCCACGGCCAGCGCCACGCCGGAGAGCGACATGATGTTGGAGGTGATGCCGAACCACTGCATCAGGATGAAGGCGATGAGCAGCGACATCGGGATCGTGATCGCCACGATGAGCGCGCTGCGGGCGTGCAACAGGAAGATGAAGAGGACGATGATCACCACGATGATCTCCTCCACCACCGCCTCCTTCAGTGTGTCGATCGTCTCGTCGATCAGGCCCGACCGGTCGTAGGCCACCTTGAAGGTGATCCCCTCTGGCAGGCCGGCCTCCACATCCTTGATCTTCTCCCTCACGCGTTCGATCACGTCCTTGGCGTTCTCGCCGTAGCGCATGATCACGATGCCACCCACCTTCTCGCCTTCACCGTTTTCCTCCACGATGCCGAGACGCAGATCGCCGCCCATCTGGACGGTGGCCACGTCCTTTACGCGCACCGGCACGGAGTTCACCGTCTTCAGCGGGATGTTCTCGATCTCGCCGATGTCCTTGATGTAGCCCAGTCCGCGCACGATGTAGCCCATGTCGCTCTGCTCGAACTTGCGGCCGCCCACGTCGTTGTTGTTGGCCTTGATCCGGTCGGCCACGTCCATCAGCGGGATGCCGTAGTAGTTCAGCTTCAGCGGATCCACGATCACCTGGTATTGCCGCTGGAAGCCGCCGAAGGACGCGACCTCGCTCACGCCTTCCACGGTCTGGAGCCCGAAGCGGATGTACCAGTCCTGCAAGGCGCGCAACTCGCCCAGGTCATGGCCGGGCGCATCCAGCGTGTACCAGTAGATGTGTCCGAGGCCGGTACCATCGGGGCCCAGCGTGGGGGTGATCCCTTGCGGCAACAAGCGTTGCGCATAGTTCAAGCGCTCCAGCACCCGCGTGCGCGCCCAATAGATGTCCACGTCATCATCGAAGATCACGAACACGAAACTCATCCCGAACATGCTGTTCGCGCGGATGTTCTTCACCTTCGGAATGCCCTGCAGGTTGCTCACCAGCGGGTAGGTGATCTGGTCCTCGATGATCTGCGGGCCGCGGCCCATCCACTCGGTGAAGATGATCACCTGGTTCTCGGACAGGTCGGGGATGGCGTCAACCGGAGTGCTCTTCACCGCGAAGACGCCATACACCGCCACCGCGCCCGCGAACAGCAGCACGATGATGCGGTTGCGGAGCGACCAGGTGATGAGGTTATTGATCATTTGGCGCGTTGCCCGTATGGTTCCGATATCTCTATCATCCCGAGCGGCGGTCTCATTGGCCCTTGGAAGCTACCTCGTTTTGAGCTTTGCTCGACCACAGCATTGCCCACGTCCAAGCGCCACCTGCCGCATCCACGATCCCGAAAAGCAGGACCATGTGATCGACCTTGTCTGCCATCAACAGCGCAAGCATCACGACCGGGGAAGCGAGCCGGGTATGCACGGTGAGCCGCGCGAACCCTTTGTTGCCGGACCACCCGGCCCACAGGTAGTAGTAGGCCGAGCAGCACAGCACGAAGCCGAGCACATGCACCCATGTTCCGCTGCTCTCGGCGAAGCCGAACGTTGGTAAGAGTTGTTCGGGTGCGAGAAGCAGCACCAGGCCCATGATCAGCGCGTAGCCACCGAAGATCAGCAGGCTCCACGCGGTACGGTCGTGCGTTCTGTTTTTCATAGGCGGTCAAGAATGAATTTCCGGCTTGCGCGCACCAGAAGGAAGGATGCCAGCGCGCACGATCCGATCAGTGACCAGTCGAAGAGCGAGAGCGGTTGGATGTGCAAGGCTTCGCGCACCACGGGGATCTGGTTCAGCACCACCAGGATCACCACGCAGCCAGCCAGTGCGGCCCAGATGCGCCGATCGCGCACAACCGCCATGCGGAAGAAGGGAACTCCCGATGCGCCCATGTTCAGCACGTGTAGCAATTGGGCGATGATGAGCGTGTAGAAGAGGATATTGTTGCAGAGCTCAGGGTTCCAGTTCTCCGTGGTGTGCAGGGTGTAATGGCTGATGAGCACCGCACCGAACGCACCGATTCCAAGGATGAAGGCATAGGAGGTGATCATGATCCATCGTTTGCGATCCACCATCGGTTCGTCGGTCTTGCGCGGCGGCCGGTCCATGATCCCCGCATCAGCGCCTATCACGCCCAAGGCCAGTGCCGGTAGCACGTCGGTCACCAGGTTGATGAAGAGGATCTGCAGCGTGACCAGCTGGAAGTGAAGCCCGAGCACAGCGGCTACCGCGATCACCAGCAACTCGCTCAGGTTGCAGGACAGCAGGTACACCACCACGTTGCGGATGTTCGAGAAGATGGCACGCCCCTGCCGGATGGCCAGCACCACCGAAGTGAACTTGTCGTCCTTCAGCACAATGTCCGCCACATCCTGCGAGACTTGCGTACCGCGAATGCCCATGGCGATGCCGATGTCCGACTTCTTCAACGCCGGGGCATCGTTCAAGCCGTCACCGGTCATGCCCACCACATGGCCGCGCTCCTGCAACAGCGTCACCAGGTCCAGCTTCTGTTGCGGGCTCACGCGTGCGAACACGTTCGAGTTGGCGATCTTCTCCTTCACTTTGGCGCTCATTCCTTCCAGTGCAGGCAGATCCCTGCCGTTCACCGCCGTCGTGTTCCCATCGGCACCGATGCCCAGCTTCATCGCGATGTTCGATGCCGTGGCGGTATGATCGCCAGTGATCATCACCACCCGAATGCCCGCCTTGCGGCATTCCGCGATCGCGGGTGCGACTTCCGGCCGGGGCGGATCCATCATGCCGATCAATCCGGCGAAGGCCAGCTCGTGCGTCAGGTCCACTGCTTCGCTGTCGCTGGTGCGGTATGCTGCCGCGATCACCTTCAGCCCCGAGGCGGCGAGCGCCTCTGACTTGCCGGCCCATTCAGTGCGGCCGGCATCATCGAGATCCGTTTCCCCATCGCTGGAAACCTGCTGTGTGCATTGCGCGAGGAGTTCCTCGGCCGCACCCTTGGCGTACACGATGAAGCCCTGCTCTGTATGATGCAACGTGGCCATGATCCGGGTCTCCGATGAGAAGGGTTCCTCCTTGAGCTTGGGCGTTGCAGCGCGCAGGGCCTCCACATTTTCCCCTTCGCGCAACGCGAATTGCAACAAGCCCACTTCCAAAGGATCCCCTGCGGCGAGCGTGGCTGTGTTGCAGTTGATGGCTACGGCGCGCACGAAGGCCAATGCGCGATCATCGGTGGTTCCCGACGGGGCAGTTGCATCCACCGTGCCCAACGGCGACACGATGCTGACGACACTGATCTTGTTCTCGGTAAGCGTGCCGGTCTTGTCCGTGCAGATCACATCGGTGCTGCCGAGTGTCTCCACGGCGGAGAGCCGTTTGATGATCACATGTTGCCGGGCCATGCGCAGCATGCCCTGCGCGAGCGCCATGGTGGTGACGATCGGCAGGCCTTCGGGAACGGCGGCCACGGCCAGCGCGATGGAGGTTTCCAGCATCTCCATCCACGGCTGCGCGTTGAGCAGGCCCGCGAGGAAGATGAGTACCACCAGGCCCAGCGTGAGGTAGATCAGCTTGCGGCTGAACTGTTCGAGCCGCTTCTCCAACGGAGTGGCGGCTTGATCGGCGCTCTGTACCAAGTGCGCGATCCGACCAAGCTCGGTGTTCATGCCAGTGGCCACCACCACCGCATGCGCGTTACCCTTCGTAAGGAAGGTGGCGTTGTACACCATGCTCGTGCGTTCGGCCAGGACGGCCTTGGCGTCAACGGGTTCCAGCTGCTTCTCCACGGGAACGGATTCACCCGTCAATGCGGATTCATCCACCTGCACCTGCACGGCATTGCTCAACCGCGCATCGGCAGGTACCATGTCCCCCGCTTCCAGAAAGATCACATCGCCCGGCACCACCTCGGCCCTGTCGATCTCGATCGTCTGTCCATCGCGCACCACTTTCGCGGGAACGGATGCCAGCTTCTTCAACGAGTTCATGGCGCGGTCCGCCTGCCACTCCATGAAGAAACCGATGACGCCGTTGATCAACAGCACGGCGATGATGGCGAAGCCGTCAAGCCATTCCTTGAAGACGAAGGACAGGGTGGCGGCCACCACCAACAGCAGCACGATCGGGCTCTTGAACTGACCGAAGAGGATCAGCGGCCAACCGCGCTTCTTCTCCTCGGTCAGTTTGTTCAGGCCATACTGTTCAAGTCGCCTGGCCGCTACCGCCGCGCTCAGCCCTTGCGCTGCATCAACATCCAGTGCGCCTGCCACCGCAGCGAAGGACTTCGCGTGCCCATCCTCCACCGCTTTTCTGACGCTCGTTCTCATCGCGGCCGCCGAAAGGTTCTAGGGAGTGGACTGTGCTGGCGCTTGTTGACAAATCTCAGCGACCCCCAGGAGCTGGGAACTGACGTTAGTCATGCTGGGTGGACGATGAAGGCCTATTTGATCCATCGCCGTGCCGCCACAGGTGGCAGATCGAATTAACACCTCCACGGATGATCATCCGGGTGGCGTTCATGCGATCGGGTCCTACGCGCTAGCGTGTTCCTCTACCATCGCACGGCAGGCTGTCGCGCATGCCTCGCAGGCTTCAGCACAACGGGTGCAATGCTCGTTGTGGTGCTTGCGGCACTCTTCGGCGCACTGGTCGCATACCTCGGCGCACAACGCGCAGAGGCGGTGAGCTATGCCATGGCCGATCTTCTCATCGGCACGGGCCATGAAGGCAACGGCCAACCGGCAGATGTCGGCGCAGTAACGGTCCAGTTGGATGCAATCGGCCATCGCCTTGGGGTCCTCGCCGGTAATGCATTCGGTTGCGCAGCGCTCGCATTCGTTCGCACAAGCCTCGCAGGCTTGGATGCAGTCTTTGTGTTCTTGATGCATGATGTTGGGTTGTTGGATGCACCGTTGGGGAACGAATGTCGTGCCGGTTGTAAGGGAACTCCGCAGGGTGGAGGATGCAAGGATAGGTGAACGAACGGGCAAGGCGCATTGGGGTATGTTCGCTCGATGAATGGGGATGTTCTTACACTGATCTGCTAGGCGTTCCCATTGGGGCGCAACTGAAGGAAGGCGGTACGATAATAGTGTTACTGATCTACAGGCGTGCGAGCAAGGACAACCAGAGCTTTCGAATGACCACCATGACCTGGCTCTCGGTCCTACCTCCGCTGCTCACGATCGCGCTCGCGATCTGGTCCAAGAGGATCGTCCCGTCGCTGCTTGCTGGTTTGCTGTTGGGCGGTTACCTCCTTGACCCGCGGCCAACTGGCGGCTTCGAAACGGCGGTGGATCGTATCGTCAGCACGCTCACGGACAAGGATAGCCTTCAGGTACTCCTCTTCCTCTTCTTGTTCAGCGGGTTGATGGGCATCATCAAGAGATCTGGCGGCATCCAGGCATTCTCCGCCATGGCCGGAAAACGCGTGGCGAGCAAGAAGGGCGTGTTCTCTGTCCTCTGGGGGGTCATACCTGTGACTTTCATCGACTGCGGCTTCCGGATCGTCGGAGCCGGGTCCATTACCCGACCGCTTGCGGAGAAGCACGGGATCGCCCGCGAGCGACTCGCCTTCATGCTGAACAACACCGCCAGCCCCATCGTGGAGCTTATCCCGATCGCGACCACCTACGTGGGTTTCAACCTGGCGATCATCACGCTCGGCCTGAAAGGTGCCGGCATCAGTGACCAGGCCAGCGCGTACTCCATCTGGCTCAGGGCCATTCCGCTCGAGTTCTTCAGCCTGGCCGCGATCGCGATCACCTTCGTCTCGATCTTCCGCAAGTCTTCGAAGCAGAAGGCTGGCCCAGCCGAACCAGCGCCGCACATGCCGGCTGCCGAGCACGGCATGACGATGGAGGCTCCGGAACCCGTGATCAAGCCAAGGCTCTTGAACCTCGTTGTCCCTATGCTGACGGTTATTGCGTTGAGCATCTTCTTCTTCTGGTTCTTCGGGTCTGCCCCGTCTGGCGATGCTTCGGTATTTGCGGCGATCACGAATTCCGAACCGAACCGGGCGATGCTTGTCGCACTCTTCATCACGGTCTTCGTGACGGCCATTGTCTATGCGTTCCAGAAGTACGGTATCAAGGAGATGGTGCAGGACATCATCGCGGGCGGGAGCGAGATCATGCCGACCCTGGTGATCCTGGCCGTCGCCTGGCCGTTGGCTGCGGTTTCGCAAGATCTCGGGATGAACCTGTTCATTCAGGATCTTGTGGGCAATTCCTTGCCCGGTTGGAGCGTGGCGGTCACGCTCTTCGTCCTCTCCGCCGCTGTCACCTTCTTCATCGGCTCAGGCTGGGGTTCGGCTTCGCTCATCATGCCGTTCGCGATCCCGCTGGCGGTATCGGTTGGTGCCAGTGTTCCCCTCTGTGTTGCCGCCGTAATCACCGGCGGCACATTCGGCGACGTCACTTCACCGGTAGCGGGGATGACGAACATGGCATCGAACATCGCCGGCGCGGACCACGCCAAATACATGCGATACGCGTCACCCTACAACTTCGCAGCCGCTGGGATCGCGGTCGTTCTCTACGTGGTGGCGGGGCTCGTGAGCGGATGACCTCATGTTGTCCGATCTTGAGTGCAACTCCTTCCACGCTGCCCATGGCTTGGATGTTGTGCTCCATCCCTTGCGGGTGGACCATTCCACCGCATAACACAGTACCCATGGATACCAAGAAGGACAAGACCGACAATGAGGCCTTGAAGAAGGACCAACCCAGCAGACCTGTACCGGCCAAGAAGAAAAAGGCGGTGGTCTATCGCATGGGGGCCCTGTCGGAGTCGGAAGCGAACATCGGCCCGGCGCAGCGCGCGATCCATAAGGGGACGATCGATGAAGAACCGGGCCGCGCTGGCACCGATACGCCCTCCAAGCCCAGCGATCGAGAGTAGCTAATGCGTTATGCACCTGTGCCTACCCGCATAGTCATGTCGCTTGAAGCGGCTCCTCCACCGGGTACTCCTGCGCCCAGCTCACGATGAAGGCTTCGGCCTCCGCGTCCAGGTCCTTGTCGCGGAACGGCGACGGATCGAGCGAGTTGAACAGGGCGCTGATGTTGCGCAGCGTCACTTCGATCCGGCGCGGGCCGTCTTGGTTCACGGAAGTGGCCATTTGTTCGTTGTGTGCATGCAGCGAACGTTCGCCCGTGAATGTTGTCCCGCGCTGTGGCTATTTCTGCTCCTCCAGATCCATTCCGCACTTCGGGCACGTGTCCCCTTTATTGCCGGTCACTTCCGGATGCATGGGGCAAGCGTAGCCCACTTCATGGTCACCATCATGTTGATGCTGTGCGGCTGCGGTGTCCTTAGGTGTTCCGCCGTTCGGCTGTTCCTGCGTGGTTGCAGGATCATTGTTCTCCGGACCGGCGCAGCTTGTCCAGGGAAGGATGGAAAAGCCGAGCGCGATCAAAGGAATGGTCCTCATGTTGGTTGCAATGTTTGGTTGGTGAACTTGGTTGAAGAGGGCTCTCCCGCAGTGCCTGCCGATCATTGCTTCAGGATCCGCACGAGGCCTTGCGCACCGCCAAGGCCCTCCAGCTGCGCGGTGTAAGAACCGGGGGCAAGGCTGGTCATGTCGATCGTGCCATCCCTTACCAGTAGGCGCGCCATCACCTTGCCCTGCACATCCAAGACCGCTGCGGCCGTCCATTGCGATCCCTGCACATGGAGCAGGTCGTGAACGGGGTTCGGCCAGCTTGTGATCACCGGTAGGGCTTCCACCTCCGCGAGGCCCACCGTGCTCGTCAAAGTAGCCTGGCGATACCGCACCATGTCTGCGGGACCTTCGCTCCACACGATGTGGAAGGTGCCATCAGCATATGCGATATCCGGCGTTTTCTGGGCTCCGGAAAGGTCCAAGTTCACTGTGTCGGGCACGCTCAGGCCACCGGGACCGGTCACGCTCCAGCTGAACAGGACCTCGTATTGGCCGCTCATATGCTGCTGCCAGACCACGCCAAGCGTGTCACCACTACCGGCGATGCGCGGGAAGTTCTGCTGCAGCATGGACATCTGCCCGGGGTGAACGAACCCTTGGCCACCGAGCGTGAGGTCCGAAGCAAGAGCGCTACCGATATACACCTTGGTCCCATTGTTGGCGCCGGACATCCATACATAGCGGATGCTGTCCCCCGCGAGGTAACCGTCCGGCCCACTGCTCGGGCAAGCGGTCAGCATCCAACCCGTGTTGTCCACTTCTGCTCCGATGGGAAAAGAGGCTCCTGCATCATCGGAGGTCGCTGCCCAGAGCACGCGGATGTTGGGGCCTGCATTGCGGTATAGTGCCACGGCCCGTGTGCCTTCAGCAACTATCTGGCTCGGACAGCAATCGCACACGAGACCGGGTGCGAACGGAGAGCTCACCTGCACGGGTGCGGTGAAGGTTGTGCCATCGAACTGTGTGACCACATGGCGGGCGCCCGCGAAGCCATTGTCGAACTGCATATACTGCACCAGCGGTGCGTCCGGGTCCGCCACATCGATGGAGGGGAAACGTGACAAGTGGCCGTCGTACGGATCTACGCGTATGGTATCCCCCCAGGTCATGCCACCATCGTTCGACCGCCGCACATAGACCGGCCTGGTATCCTCCGGCTGTGCCTTCATCACCACCCAGACCGTATTGCCATTGGCCGCGATACTGCTGCCCATGAAATCGGCCACCGCTGGCTCACAACCAGGCATGCTCACTTCCACCGGGCCTGTGAAGCTTGAACCCGTGCCCACGGTCACGTAGTTGCGGTTGGGGTTCATATCGCCCCATATCACTACCGGGTCCCCATTCCCGTTCAAAGCGATGCGGGGGCGGTAGGTCCCTTGCCCCGATGTGTTGCATGCGAGTGGATTGCCCCACGTGATCGAGGTCTGCCCGAAAGCGCCGCACCCTGTAAGTAGCGCGATGCTCAAAAGGAAGTTGTTCTTCATTGGGTGGATCATTTCTTCTCGAAGCGCGCAGTGCCGATCGCTCCACCCGCATTGGTGAGCTGAAGGACGAACATGCCTGGCAGCAGGAGCGATACATCCAGTTTGCCCGTAACGAGTTGCGCGGTCAAAACCTCGCGTCCTTGGAGGTCCAGTACCCGCGCGCTTGTCCACTCTGCAAGGTCGAAGTTCAGCACGTCCACAGCAGGGTTCGGATGAACGGAGAAGGTACTGGCGCCCGCCTCGTCGATCCCCACACTTGCCGTAAGGGCTGATTCGATGGCCGCGAGTATGGTGGGGTTGTCGCTGGCGCTGTGCCCCTGTTGGCTGAAGTACACCGTATGTGCGCTGCCACCCCCCACCACCGCGATGGTGGGCATGCCCATGCCACCGTAGTGCGTGGTCTGCGCGCTCATGCCCGCGAACACCGTATGCGTGAAGCCATTGGTGGTCTTCCAGTCGTTCATCTGGGTACAATTGATGCTGTTCGTGAACCCGATGCTGTACAGCTTGACCCGGTTGGGGTCGCTCACGTTAGGCAGCACCGCGTTCTTCAGGCTGTTGGCGGCGGTAACGCACGGCTGGCAGCCCATCATCACCAGTTCAAGGATCACCACATCACCTGCGTCGAGTTCGGTGAAGAGGTTGTGGTTGGTGCCTGCACAGTCGGCAGCGGTGAAGTCCAGTGCGGTGGTTTGCGCTTGCAGGCCTGTGGCCATTGTGAGCGCGGTGAGGAGGGTGTAGATGTGTTTCATCGTGTTGGTTGTTGGTTGTTGGTTGGGTTCGATGGTGGTTGGCCGTGGGTCATTGCGCGATGGAGACCCTGGTATGCGCGCGCTGGTCGTTGTTGTCCACCAACACTAAGGTGTAGAGCCCGGGCAAGGACATGGGCAAAGTGAGCGATCGGCCATGGGCGGCGTCAAGTAGCACGCTTTCGTGGACCACTCTCCTGGAAGCATCCATCAGCTGCGCACGTACCGCGCCTTTTGCATCCGCCCATTGCACGGTGCAGTGGTTCCCAACCACAGGGTTCGGCCAGACATGCACGGGAGCGGTCGCCCCTTGCTCGGTGATGGCGTTCGGGTCCACCACGAGGAACTGTCCCATCATGCCTTCGTCCTCATGCATCAGTAAATGGCAGTGGTACATGTAGGGCATGTCCGGATCGGCGAAATCGTCGAATCGCGTGATCATCCTTGCGCTGCCCATCGGTGGCACATAGACCACATCCTTCCATCCGCTCTCCCACGCTTCGGGGGGCAACCCGTTGCGGTCAAGTATGTTGAACTGGATGTCGTGGATATGGAAGGGATGGCCCACCATGGTGTTGTTCACGAACTCCCAGATCTCCGTGCTGCCGAGCGGCACGGTCACGTTGATCACATCCATGTCCATCAAGGCCCCGTTGATCTCGAAGGGACCTTCGATCATTTCCATGGGCCCCATGGACTGTGGCTCGAAGGTGAAGGAGCGGCTGAGGTCCGAATCGGCCTCCACGAAAGCGTTCGTGGGCACCAGCGCGGTGGGCAGCACGGTGGTGCCGGTTCCCGTGGCTGCACCCACGGAGAAGGTGACCAGCGCATAGTCGGCGCCGTTGAGCGCATTCTCGTTGTATCCGTCCAAGGTGGCCATGCCGTTGCCCACTTGCGCAGCGCCGATGATGTCGTCCGGCAACTCGCTCGCATAGCTGAACAACTGGAAGGATTGCCCCTGAAGACCGCCCAGATCGAGGAGCACTTCCGCTCGTTCACCGGGCATCAATTGCAACCGGTCCACCGTCACCGGTGCGTTGAGGAGGCCGCCGTCCGTTCCGATCACGTGAATGGGCAGCGCGTTGCTCATGCCCAGAAGGAAGGCGCGCTCACTGGAACCGTTCAAGCAGCGCAGGCGCACCACTTGGGCCGGTAGTTCCTGCCAGGCGTTGCGCACGCCATTGGCCAGCACCACACTATCGAGCCCCGTATGCAGCGCCACCTGCCCAGCTACGATGGCCTTGGTTTGCAGGACCAACGGAATGTCATCCACACCATACGCACGGGGCAGATCTAGCGCGGCCTCCTGCGCATCACGCACGATGATCATACCCGCCGCACCCATGCTCACTTGGAAATCCGTGAGGCCGTGCCCATGCGGATGGTACCAGAAGGTGCTCGCACGGTCCAGCACCGTGAAGTTCGGGCTCCAGGTGGTGTTCGGGTAAATGAGCGAATGGGGGCCACCGTCGTTGGCGGCGCTCACGTGCAAACCATGCCAGTGGGTGGTGGTAAGGTCCGGCAGGGTGTTCGTCACGTTCAGTGTCACGTCCTGTCCGCTTTGCAGGATGATCGTTGGGCCCAACAGGTCGCCGTTGTAGCCATAGGTGTCCACCACTTCCCCGGCGTGGAACTCAACGGTGCCGGCCTGCAAAGTCAGGTCGATAACGGCCCCGCTCAGGGTATCCGGGATCGGCAACGGGGTTTGGGCCTGCATGGTGGAGGCAAGGACCTGCGCAAGGATCACGCAAGAGGAACGTGCTGCCTGCCGACCTATTTGTGAAGAAGAACGATGAAGGGTAAAGCTCGAGAACATGGGATGCGTTGGATGTGAACGACGAAAAGCCACTCGCGCCAAGGCAACTGGTGCCAAGGCACAAACGATACCGGTCGTTCAGACCCGCATCACCTGCAACAACGCCGCTCGTTCGGCACCTGTTCGCGGTGGAGGTCGCTCCGGTAGCGCGAGGGCCGCTTCCGTATCGGAGGGCCACCCTATTGTTGCTTGCTGCGGTGCCCAGGTTTCCGCCTCGAAAATTGGTGCCGCGAAGCGGATACGACTACCATGCTCCAGCGTGGAAAGATCCGCTTGTGCAACTGTGTAGTCGCAACAATGCATGTCCACCTCCGCATGGTCACTGGTACGATCGGGGTGACAGCAGGAACGGATCTCCACCCACGCGGTGCGGCTCTTCCCCATTTCGGGGCAATACATCCGCCACAACGAGGGGATGGAAGTGCCTGCCACTAACAGCAAGGTCATCGGTGGCATCAGCCAGCGACAGTTGCGCAGTGTGGTCAGCAGTTTCACGGTGCCGAAGCTAGGTGGTCCTGCCCGCCGACCCGACCCCGATGACCACGAACCTTGGAAGGCATGGTACCTGTCAACGGTCATGGTATGCCTGCACATGGGCGGGTACCTTGGTACTCCCACGATCACGGTGGGGTGTTTGCACTGGTAACACCAACGATAAAACCAACGAACCATGAAGTCCCGGTCAACTTCCCTTCTCAGTACTGTGCTCACGCTGGCACTGATGACCATGAACCCTTGGGCGTCCCGCGCTGTCGCGCAACACGACCATCCGCATGCGGCATCCACCACCACCGCGCAAGACCCGGTTTACAGTTGCCCCATGCACCCGGAGGTAACGGGCAAGAAGGGCGACCTGTGCAGCAAATGCAAAATGGCCTTGGTGGCGCCCACGGATGCGGCCGTTGTCGGCATGGGTATGCACTGTTGTCCGATGCACCCGGAGGCAATGGGTGCCAAGGATGCCAAGTGCCCGCATTGCGGCATGGCCATGACCAAGGCCATGTACTGCTGTCCCATGCACGCCGATGCCACGGGCGCCAAGGATGCCAAGTGTGCGCATTGCGGAATGGCCATGACCCAGCCAGCCGCCCTCTACGCATGCCCCATGCACCCGACCGTGACGGGCAAGGCAGGTGACAAATGCAGCACATGCGGCATGGCCATGACCCCCGTGAAAGCAACAGCCACCGCTACACATGCCTGCCCCATGCACCCGGAGGTAACGGGCAAGGCAGGCGACAAATGCAGCAAATGCGGTATGGATATGACACCGGTGAAGGCCAAGTGAACGGGAAGAACAAGGGCTGAACAAGAGAGATAAACGCCGCAGGCGCCTGCTGTTGTGGGCGCTTGCGGCGTCTCACCTCCCCTCCACCACCTTCACCTCCTCCGCCGTCAACTCATAAAGCTGATACACCAGCGCATCGATCTCCTTGTCCGTCTTGGCGATCTCTGCGCTGAGCGCTTGGGCCTTGGCTTTCTCGGTGGTGAAGTAGCCCAGCCACTCCGCTTCCTCGGCAAGGGTCAGTTGCACCTTGGCTTTCTTCAGCTCCGCCAGAAAGCCCTTGAACTCCAAGCCCGGCCAGTTCTCCAGCGCGCGGCTTAGCGTGGGGAGATTGTACTTGGAGCGGAGGAAGGAAACGAACTGCTGTGAAACGCTGGT
This sequence comes from Flavobacteriales bacterium, assembly GCA_017987895.1. Taxonomy (GTDB): domain Bacteria; phylum Bacteroidota; class Bacteroidia; order Flavobacteriales_F; family PHOS-HE28; genus PHOS-HE28. The sequence continues at coordinate 42,283 of JAGNSU010000012.1, forward strand.
CAGTTCTCCTACGTGCTGAAGTTGAAGTGCTGCTCTTTCAGCTAACGGCTGCTGTTTCAAACGAGGGGGAATCGCAATCGGGAATGGTTCTAGGAAGTTCGTCTTGAAAGTGAAGTAGCCACCGCGCAGAACATAGCCAGTCGATTTCAAATAGTACCACAACAGTGTAGAGTTCAGAACAGCCAAGAGGAAATGGTCATCGGCTTCGATGGATGGATTTCTGACCAATGAGTAGCACTTGGTGTTGTGATAGTGATGCTTGAGGTCGTAGGTCAGGTTCGTACCGAACGAGATTTCCGGCGTGATCAACTTTGGCACTTCGTATATGTCCATCTCGCGCGAACGATGGAGGCTGAACCAATACTTGGGATTCGTCTTCTTCCGAATCTTCCGAGCGATAAGTTCATCGCGGAACGGAAGGAAGTACGCGTAGGTCAGCGGGAATGACGTCCGCAGTTCATCTTCCTCATATGAGACTGTCTTCCCATTCGTCGCATGGTGCGGATAGATAACATACTTGCTGGTTGAGAGTGGCATGTACTTCTTCACATCCTCGCCGCGCAACATGGGCTTCATGATGGCGGCCTCAAGTTCAACGTCGCGCCCCAACTTTTCAGAACGGCCGATGAACCGAGTTCCAACGATGGATCCTTCGAGTACGAACATGTCGTCATCACCCGAATCGATACCTGTGCGGATTGCACTGAAGACATCTTTCAGTCTGAATCGTTGCTCGTTCAACTTCGCAACCACACTGCCGGGGGTAGAAGACCGCAAGCTCCAAGGGGCCTTCCCCAAATTGTCGTAGTCAACCTTGTCGATGGTCAGTCCTTCGAGAAGTTGAGCAGGCTTGACTTCCACAAAGTCGATTGCTTCGTTGTGCTTCGACAGAGTCAGAACACAGGTATAGGTCGAAGCATCGTCGAAGACCATTTCGGAACCGAAGTGCACTAGCGATTTGATCGCACGGTTCGTTGCGAGGAACGATCGGATGCCATCACCAAATCCGCCAACGAGGAACTTGTGGGGCAGGATCATTGAAGCGAGTCCGCTCGCCTTGATCAGGCCATAGGCCTTCTCGATGAACAGGACGTAAATGTCAAACCGACCTGTGGCAGAGGAATAACTGTTCTCATAGAACACCGTCTCTTTCTCGAAGCTCTCGCGTAAGCCCTGCACTCGCAAGTACGGCGGATTCCCAATGACCACATCAAACCCACCCTTCGCGAACACCGCCGGGAACTCCTTCTTCCAATCAAAGGCCTTGGCACCGGCCACGGCGGGGTCGTCGATCAGGCTGTTGCCGCACTTGATGTTGCCGCTGAGGTCGTTCAGCTTGCGGCCCTTGGTGGCGGTGCGCAGCCAGAGGCTCAGGCGGGCGATCTCCACGCTCTCCTCGTTGATGTCCACCCCGTAGATGTTGCGTTCCAGGATGTGGTCGCCGATGTCCTTGAACACGATGCTCTGGCCCAGCAACTTGCTCTCCAGTTCGTTCACGTATTGGTGCTCGGCGATCAGGAAGTCCAGCGCCTGGTTCAGGAAGGCGCCGCTGCCGCAGGCCGGGTCGCAGATGGTGAGGCTCAACAGCCAATCCCGGTACACCTCCAACTTGGTGTCCAGCTCCTGGATGGTTTTCTTCTGCCGGCCCTTACGGCCCTTGGCGTAGTCCTCGTCGATGATCGCCAGCTCGTCCTTCTTCTCCGTGCACAAGCGGCCCACGGTGTTCTCCACGATGTACTTGGTGATGTACTTCGGGGTGTAGAACACGCCGTCCTTCTTGCGCTTGGTCTTCTTGCTGTCCACCGCGCGGCCCTCCAGTTGCGCGGTGATGGCTTCGATCTCGTTGAGGCTGTGCTCGAAGATGTGCCCGAGGATGTTCACGTCCACCTCGCTGGCGAAGTCGTACTTCGATATCCGCATCAGGTGCGGGTGCAACACCTCGTCGCTGATGCGCACGGCATCCAGCACTTCATCCGGCTTGAAGAGGCCGCCGTTGTATGCGAAGATGTCGTGGAGCTTGCCCTTGTGGCCGGTGTTCAGGTAGCCGAAGTATTTCTGGAAGCGGGCGTAGAGCGGCACGTAGGCGTCCATGTCGCGCAGCTTCTCCCACTGGTCGGCGATCTCGCGGATGCTGTTGGGCGGCAGCAGGCCCTTGCCCTCGCTGAAGAGCACGAAGAGGAAACGGTCCAGCAGCTTCTGGGTCTTCTTGTACAGGTGCAGCTTGTCCTGGTCCGGGTGGTTGGCGCAGAGGTCTTGCCAGAGGGCGGTCTTGAAGGCGCTGTAGTCCTTGTAGAGCCGCTTGGTCACCAGTTCCTCCTCCTGCACGCTCTCGGTCTTCACCTTCTTGGGGATTCCGCCCAGCAGGTTGTCGCGTTGCAGGCAGAGCCACAGCAATTGGAACTGCTCGGTGTTCAGCGTGAACAGGTCGAACTCCAGCCACTCCACCGCATTGTCGATGAAGAACCGGAGCTTCTCGAAGTTGCTGGTGACCACGTACACGCAGTGCGTGTGGTTGGCCTTGTAGTTGAAGGCCTGCGTGTTGATGGTGCCGAGGTCGGTGGTGTCGGTGCCCTTCAGCTCGATCACGGCGATAGCCTTTCCATCGAAGAGGATGGCACCATCGGCCTTTTTTGCCCCCACCTCGTTCTTGAGTTCGGTGGTGAGGTTGTAGTTCGGGTCGGGGTTCATAGTGTACCCGAGCACGTTCACAAAGAGCTTGTCCAGGAACCGCTCTTGGAACTGTTCCTCCTTGGCTTCGCGGATATTGGCCTGTGTCGCAGGGTTATGGAAGTAGGTGCGGAACGCGGTGTAGGCCACCGCAATGCGCGTATCGTCCTGCTGCTTCAGGTACTTGTCGAGGACGGAACGCTGGAAGAGCGCCATGCGGCGAAGATGCGGCCTAAGCCCGGAGCGCACAAGGGCAGGTTACCACCCGGCGGATCGGGCTTGCGGAGGGACGGGTCTTTGTTATTGATGTTTGGGAACGAGATGTAAGGTGGCCGGAGGCCAAAGGCTTCTGGGCCTGCTGGGCAAGAGGCGCTTTCGTGCCGCAGTACAGCAATGCCAAACGACCCATGGGCTCCGCCCACCTTTTGATCCGTTGGTCACCAGAAGGTCAGGCGCAGATCGATCACACGGCCGGTGGGCGATACCAGCCACTTGACGAGGCGGAGGCCATAGGGACAATTCCTTGGTGATGGTTCGGCCGTGTGTACCCCGGTCCATTTTGATCGAAAGCACTCACTGGCTCCTCATCGCCCGGCGCTTACGCACGATGCTTCTTCTCCGCCTTATGCTCCTCAGATCAGGATCGCCGTTGTTGTGCGAACCCATACGTGAAGTTGAACCCAGGTTGAGGCCCTCATCCCAGCGCACGCGCTTACGGCGGCTGAGGTGCTCCGGACCGAAGACCAGGATCAGCATCACCGCTACCGCAACAAATACCCAGGCGTAGGCAATGATCCGGTAGTCCGGGAGTCCTTCGTGCGGCAGCACGGGCACCCAGAAAAAGGCCATATTGCTCACGATCTGCATGACCAACAGCACGGTGCCGCTGCGCGTGGTATTGTAGACCCAGAGGAGCAGCACGGTGAGCGAGACCACGCCGGAGTGGAATACGATGTCCGGCACGCCGAGCGGTGTGCCCACGTCGATCAGGTTCATAGGCAGATACCAAGTGGCCCAGCAGTTCCCCACGATCATGGCGGACCAGAACGCACTGAAGCGCATTTGCATGCGCGTTATGGCAAAGCGGATCCATGAGGTTTCCTCCACGAGCGCGATGCCTATGATGAAGGGCATGTGGGTGAACAGGTTCCAGCTATTGCCTTGAATGACCCAGTCCGGTGCAACGTCCCAGATGAGCCAGGCAAGGATAATGGCGATGCCCGCCATGATGAACTTCCAGCTTACAGCGAGCGCGTACCACTTTGCTGGCACCCGCCAATTCAAATACGTCCCATAGAGGTTCTTGATCCCCTCCATCCCTTCTAGATACCAAGTGATGTAGGTGACGAGCAGGATAGGAACGAAGACACGCAAACGGAAAACATTGTGCGCGAGCGGCACATCGCTCACATACAGCCCATCGGCTACGGTGAGCCAAACGAAGCCGATCATGGCGAACTGGACGGCCAGCGCCAGGCCAACAAAAACGAGTACGGGGTAACGCGCAACGAAGCTCCGCATGATTTTCGGGCCGCGAATCTATGTGAACCCTGGGCCGGTGTCAATATGTGCGATAGGCCCCAAACCCTAGCGAATGGAAAGTGCGGTTAAGGCCATGGGCGTGCTGTAGCCTTCACGCTGTAAGTGTGGCGCGAGAGAGCGGACAATGCCACACCTTCCTTCGAAGCACCGGAAGGGGTGCGACCTACAGGACCCCATCGTGCCGCACAACCACGCTGCCAAGTGCGCAATGGGCACCGCGCAGCTGCTCGGTCCGTTCCAGGAGGCAACCACGAACAACTATGCACCGACAACCACCAACCGACCTATGGGCTCCGCCCACCTTTTGGATCCGTTGGTCACCAAAAGCACAAGCGCAGATCGATCACGCGCCCGGAGGGCGATACCTCGTGCTCGTAGTGCCGGATGCCATAGGGACAGATGGGAAGCCAGGGGTACATGACCCAACGGTACCCTCCCCACCGTTTGGGCATAGGTGCTGCGGCTTGGAAATAGAAGAGTACCGGCCAGGGCAATAAGGTTGCGGTGGCCGCGATATGGAGTTCGATAGCAAGACCACTGGCCGATCCATCTTCCGGCAGTGCGATGCCGGCACTAGGCACGATCAGACTATAGAAGCGGTCCGGGCTACGGTCGTACCAGTGCAAGCGCAGCCGCCGGGGCGTGCGCTGGCCTTGCTTGCAAGGGTTCTGTAGTAGGAGGGTACGCATGGCATCCGTGAGCGGCGCGCGGCATGGCAGGCAGTCGCGCTTCATGCGGCCGAACAGCACGGGGCGCTGGTCCTTGTAAACCTGCATTTCAACCCTGGCCTTGCTGCCTTGTCCAAGGGATATTTCCACGCCGAACTTCTTGATCCGCACGGCTGCCAAAGCACTGGCGCGGTCCGTCACATCTCAATCCCGATTTTCCGGGGGTGGGCCGGAACGTGCGAACATCCGTGCGTATGCTGCCTCCCATCAAATCATTTATCTCCTCGGCCGTGCGGTTTTGGCGTGCGCTCGATCGGCTTAACCCAACGGCTGGACCATTTTTCCCTTCGCTCGTGCGGTTTTGGCGTGCGCTCGATCGGCTTAACCCAACGGCTGGATCATTCTACCCTTCGCTCACGCCGCCCTGGCGAGCGCGCGATCCGCTTGTTACTCGGCGTGGATCGCTCTGCTCTCTGCTCAAGCGGCTTGTCCCTCTGCGCAGATCGCTTTGCCCTCTGCTTAAGCGGATCGCGCCTTCGCCACGATCGCTCAACCCTCTGCCCAAGCGGCTTGTCCCTCTGCGCGGATCGCTTTGCCCTCTGCGCAAGCGGCTTGCGCCTCTGCGCGGATCGCTTTGCCCTCTGCGCAAGCGGCTTGCGCCTCTGCCTGGATCTCTTTGCCCTCTGCGCAAGCGGCTTGCACCTCTGCCTGGATCGCTCAACCCTCTGCCTAAGCGGATCGCGCCTTCGCCAGGATCGCTCAACCCTCTGCTCAAGTGATCCGCGCGTCGGCCAAAACGTGTTGCATCTGCAAAAAGGGCGTCCGTTCGTCACGCAGCCGCCATGATGTCAGCGCCCACGGTCCGTATTTATCCATTTCGCGCGAAGTGACAAACAGTTAGTATACGCATGCAACGCTTATCCGTGCTGTGTTCCATGGGGTTATTAACAGGACTTCCGCCCTTAACCTCGAAACCCCTTTTTCCGATTCGCCGAACGGTTAGCGACAACCCGGATATCAGGACCGCTGAACCAAAGTCAACTGAAGGACTCGAAACCCAAGGACCACGAAAAAAGCAAGCAAAATGGAGATCATCAAAGCAGGGCTCAAAGGGCTGAAGGCCCCTGACCTGGTGGGTAAGACCGCCCATGTGCTGGAGAGCATGACGGGTAACGCGAATTTCGCGAACCCCAGCCCCAGCCTGGCCGACGTGACCGCTGCGCGTGCTGCCCTGGTAACCGCTATCGCGGAAGCCGAAGGCGGCGCGCATGCGGCCATCGCCGTGAAGAACGCATCTGCCAAGGCGCTCGCCCGTCTTCTCACCGCCATGTCACGTTACGTGAACAGTGCGGCCGCAGGGGATGTGGAGAAGGCCGTGAGCAGTGGCTTCGAATTGGCGAAAACGCCGGACCCGGTCGACCGCCTGGATGCTCCCACCCGTTTCGAAGGCCGCACGGCCGCCATTGAAGGTCAAGTGGACCTTCGCTGGAAAGGCGTGAACGGCGGGCGCATGTACTTCGTGTACATGAGCCGCAATAACGGGGGGACCTGGGAACAGGTCGGCATGGTGAGCCGCGGACGGTTCACCGTTACCGGCCTCACTTCCGGCACGCTGTATTCCTTCCGCGTAACGGCGGTTGGTAAGGTGGGCGAAGGCCCCCTGAGCGAAACGATCGTGGCCAAGGCCGCATGAGGTTAGGCCGCAAGGCCCACCTCACATCACTCCTCTTCAAGCAAAGACCCCCGGGACGCCGGGGGTTCTTGCGTTGTGCGGTGGTTGCAAGGAGTGGCGTTCTCTACCTCCGCGTTGGGATCCCCACCATCCACCACTTTCGCAAGGGGCGTGTAGGAGGGTCCCGGTCTTGCCCTCCTATCTTGGGGCCTGCGATGCCGATGCAGTTAAGGACCGCTTTTTTTTCCACTCTCGCCCTGTCCCTTTTTCTGGAAGGTTGCAAGCGGGACACCGTGGAGCCGGCACCCCACGATCACGATATGGTCCATACCGTGGACCTACGCCTCGCCTTCGTGTTCAAGTACGGCACCCACTCGTATGAGCTGGCCAGCGAGTACACGGACCACCTCGGGCATCTCTACAAGTTGGACCGGCTGCGCTTCCTGCTCTCCGATATGGACGTGGTGGACGATGGCAGCGTCGTGCTGGCTACTTATCCCGGACTACAGCTATTGGTGGATGCCGCACAGCCCTCCAACAATTTCGCCCTCGGCACCCTCACTGCCGCGCATGCCCACAAGATCCGTTTCACCATGGGGCTGAACGATCCGCTGAACCAGGCGGACCCGGATACCTGCGCAGCACCCCTCAATGACACCTCCATGCATTGGGGCCTGGGCGCCGATGAGGGCTTCTGGTTCCTGGTGTTGGAGGGCCGCGTGGACAGCGACAACAGCGGCACCATAGACGCTGCCGATGCCCCGTTCACCTACCGCTGCGGCACCGATGCCTTGGTGCGCAATGGCTGGGCGGTGATGCATATCGAGATCCCCGATGGCGGCACACTCACCATAGAAACAGCCGTGGATGTGGAGCGCTTAATGGGCGGTGTGGATGTGCTGGGCAATGCCTCCGCACTGGGTGGCGCACCGCTGAACGTGCAGCTGATGGATAGCCTCAGCGCCAATTTCCACGAAGCGCATTGATGGGATACGCACCACGCGCCTCCCTGCTGCTGATGTTCGCGCTGCTCGCTTTCGCGAGTTGCAGACGCGATACGGTGGTAACACCGGGAGAGGATAGCATCGGTCCCACACCGGCGGAATTGATGTTGCCCGCAGGAGTGGTCGCGCAGATCGGTGCGCCCACTTTTCCGCTGGACAATCCGCTCACCATCGAAGGCATCGCCTTGGGCAGGAGGCTCTTCTATGAGAAGGCGTTGAGCAACGACCTCACCCTGAGCTGCGGTTCGTGCCATGTGCAGGCGAACGCCTTTGCGGATCCCCGCGCTTTCAGCGTGGGCACGAACGGCTCCGCAGGCATGCGTAACGCGATGTCCCTGGTGAACCTCGCCTGGGGCGATCGCATGTTCTGGGATGGCCGGGTGCAGGGCCTGGAGGCGCAGGCGCACGATCCGGTGACCAACCCGGTCGAGATGCGGAACAGTTGGCCGGTGGTGGAAGACCGTCTTAATGCGAGCACTACGTACCGTGCGCTGTTCAAGTCGGCCTTCGGAACGGAGATCGTGGACAGCACGCTGGTCACCAAAGCGCTCGCGCAGTTCGTGCGCACACTGACCTCGTTCGATTCGCCGTTCGACCGGTACTGGTTCGGTGGGGATACCACGGCGATGAGCGAAGAGGCGCGGAACGGGCTGTCGCTCTTCACTAGCCAGGGCAAATGCGCGGGCTGCCATGCCCCTGGACTTTTCACGGACAACGCGTTGCGCAACAACGGCATGGACCTGACCTTCGCCGACCCCGGCTATGGAGGGATCACCGGCAACGCGGATGACCAGGGCAAATTCAAGGTGCCCACGTTGCGCAACATCGCGGTGACCGCACCCTACATGCACGATGCGCGCTTCGACTCACTGGAAGAGGTCTTCGGCCACTACAACGGCGGGGTACACATGGCATCGCCCAATGTGGACCTGCTCATGGACTTTTGGGGAATGAATCCCACCCCCTTCTCGCCCGATGAAGTACACGACCTGATCGCCTTCATGAACGCACTTACCGACCCCACCCTCCTGACCGACCCGGTATTGGCCGAGCCTTGACGATGGGATCCACAGCTTTCGTCACATTCGTCGCGCCATCCACCACGGCATTGGCCGCACGCCGATATATTCACCCGTCACCCGCAACCTGCGTCCCATGAAGCAACTTCTGACCCTTCTCCTAACCTCCGCACTTTGTAGTGGGGCCTTCGCACAGGCCAAGATCGATCGCTACTTGAGCGATACGCTCACCTACACCACCATCGTCAGTTCTTCCGACCAGGTGAGCAACCCGCGCGACCTGGACTTCAAGCCGAACAGCAACGAGCTCTGGGTGATGCAGCGCGGCGGCAGCGGTGGGGGCACGATGGTGATCGTGCGCAACGCGGGCCTTCCCGGGCAGACCGACCAGTACAAGAAGGATTCGCACAGTGGCCATTTCATGATCCAAGCCAGTGCCATGGCCTTCTCGGACAATGGCGAGTTAGCCGCCGTGAGCGAGGTGCAGAACACCGCCTCGCCCACCAGCACCTTCATGGGCCCATCGCTTTGGGATGCCGACCCGAACATCTTCGCCACCGTTTTCCAGAACAACTGGGTGAGCGGGATGCCCTTGGGCAGCCACATCGACATGTTGCACCAGAGCCCCTTCGCCATGGGCATTGCGGCGGACAGCGCGAAGGTGTACTGGGTGATGGACGGCCACTTCGGCAGCATCGTTCGGTATGACTTTGTGCAAGACCATGGTCCCGGCTATGACTACCACGGCGCGGGCAAAATCTGGCGCTACACGGATGTTCCCGTGACCCGTGTGCCGAACATTCCGAGCCACATGGTGCTGGATCGCGAGAACGGCTGGCTCTATTACATCGATGGGGGGCCGAAGCAGATCAAGCGGCTCAATGTGCACAGTGGCGCGGAAACCGGCAACCTCACCGTGCCAGTCACCTCCCAAGAACCATTGGCCGGGTACAAAAAAGTGGAAGGCGCCACGGTGGAGATCGTCGACACCTGGACCACGCAGCCCTGCGGCATCGACTACTCCGAAGGCAGACTGATCGTGAGCGACCACACGAACGGGCAGATCCGCATCTACGACGTGACGGGTACGCCTACGCAGCTAGGCACCATCAGCACCGGTATGAACGGCATCATGGGCGTGAAGGTGGGTCCGGACGGCCGCATCTGGTACGTGCATAACACGGGCAACAAAGTGGTACGCATCGATCCGCTGCCATTAGCGAACGACGCGGCCATCACGGCGATCGTCGCTCCGGTGACCGTGGCGGCGAAGCCTGACTACTTCTCCATCGAGGATGCCATCTGCGCGGCGTCCATCGTGCCGGTCGTGACCCTGGCGAACATGGGCAGCAACGATCTCACTTCCGCCACGATCGAATACAGCATGGACGGCGGTACCGCAACGCAATTTTCCTGGACCGGCACCCTCGCCCCGGGCGGCAGCGTGGATGTGAGCTTACCTAGTGCGACCTTCCCGGCAGGGGCCCACCAGGTGAACGTGTGGACCTCCCAACCCAACGGGGTGGCCGATGCGAACATCGGGAACGATGAGCTGGAAGGATGCTTCCGCTCCATCGATCCGGTGCAGAGCCTTCCGTTCAGCGAGGGCTTCGATGCCACCACCTTCCCGCCCGATGGCTGGAGCTACGTGCACTTCAACCCGAACAACTTCATGTCCCGTAACACCACCACCGGCGGTTTTGACCTGAGCACGGGTTGCCTGAAGATGGACCACTATTCCGGCGACATGGACATCACTGGCCAGATAGACCACCTCATGATGCCGCGCGTAGACCTGTCCTCCGCTCCAGCGGGCACCACCCTGGAGTTCGCTGTGGCCTACCGGCAGTACAATACCTCCAGCGTGGAGCGCTTGATGGTGAAAGCCTCGACGGATTGCGGGGCCAACTGGACCACACTATACGATAAGGAGGGCAGTACCCTTTCCACCGGCGCACCCACTACGGCCACCTTCACCCCCACGGCCACGCAATGGCGCACCGACTTCGTTGACCTACCCACCGTGCTTGGCCAACCCGATGTGCTCTTCATGTTCCAGACCGAAAGCAACTTCGGCAACAACATGTACCTCGACGATATCCGCATCGCGAACGTGGTCGGGATCGATGAGCAGGTATCGCCCGATCTCGCCGTGTTCCCGAACCCGAACGCGGGCGCATTCACCATCCGCGTTAACGGCGAACTGACGGGCACCATGGATGTACGCGTGCTGGCACTGGACGGTAGTTTGGTGCAGCGACGCACTTGGAGCGCGGCACGCGGTGCCATGCTGGACCTGGACCTCGGGGAAACCGCCCGAGGCAGCTATGTAGTAGAGATCACCTCTGCCGCGGGCGTCCGCCAGCGCATGCCGGTGGTGATCCACTGATCGGAGCGTTCATTGGAACGAACGGGGCACCGGTCTACCGGTGCCCCGTTCGTTCGTGGACGTACTCTAACCCCGTCGATGTTCTCGGGGGCGGAATTCTTCAGTGGTTCTATCCCTCCTTGAACCACCCCGCGTACATCCGGTAGTTCCGCGCGATCCGTTCGATCTCGTTCCGCGATAGGTCCGCGCTCACCGGACCGACCCGTTTGGCGGGAACACCGGCCATCAAGCTGCCCGGTTCCACCACCGTGTTCTGCAACACCACGGCACCAGCGGCGATCACGCTGCCTTCGCCGATCACCGCATGGTCCATGACGATGGCGCCCATGCCGATGAGCACCTTGTCATGCACGGTGCAACCATGCACGATGGCGTTGTGGCCGATGCTCACATCATTGCCGATGGTGAGCGCGGCACGCTCATAGGTGCAGTGCAGCACGGCACCGTCCTGGATGTTCACCCGGTGCCCGATGCGGATGCTGTGTACATCACCACGCACCACGGCATTGTACCATACACTGCAGTGATCACCCATCACCGTATCGCCGATCACCACGGCGGTCTCGGCAACGAAGCAGTCCTCGCCGAACCGCGGGGTGAAGCCCCGCACCGATCGGATCAGTCCCATGCGATCAGTGCTTCTCCGCCGGTTTCCCACATCCTTCCTTCTGGCAGCAGGCGGGCAGTTTCGCGTACGCTTTGGCATCACCCGGTTGGTCGTCCGCGTAGTAGCCGAGCTTGGTGATGGCGGTGCGTACCTGGTCGGGGCTGGTCTTCTTGGGATCGTAGCTCACGTGGATGATGCTCGCGGCCAGATCCACCTCCACGGACCTCACGCCTTTCTCGTAGATCAGTTCGGTCTCGATGGTCTTCTTGCACATGTCGCACACGGTGCTGGTGCGCACATCGAGTTGCGCGAGGTTATCGTCTTGTGCGAAAGCGCCAAAGGTGCCGAGGAGGAGGAGCGTGCTCAGAATGTTCTTCATGTTCATGGTTCGTTGTTGCTGTTGTTGGGTAATGTGTAACGCAGACCGCCATAGGCCATGGCGCCGAGTGTGGGGCCCCAAAGGAGCGAGGCATCAAAGTAAGTGCCGAAGGGATCCTCCGGTGCGATGATCTGTCGGGTCTGTCCTGCACTGGTGAGGTTCTCCCCACCCACGTAGAACTCCCAGGCGCCCGCGATGTAGGTGAGTTGTGCGTGCAATGTGGAATACGCCGGCGAACGGCGGGGGAAGCGGTACTCCTCCGGGTTGGCGATGGTCCCTGGCATGCGCGCGTCGCCGAAGAGGTTCCAGGAAATGTCCGCCCGCCAATGCTCGTTGCGGCTCTCATAGGCGAGATCGACCAGGCCACGGTGAGTGGGCGTGAAGGGGCGCTCGCGCAGCACACCGTCGTAGGTGGTGCGCACATCGTACCAGCGGTAGCTGACCTTGAGGTCGAACTGGCGCGACAGCTCCACTTGCACATCGGCGAGCACGCTGTTCGCATAGCTCGGACCATCGAGCATGTAGAACACCACGGTGGAGGGCGAACGGTCCAGGTCCGTCACCAGTTGGGCGGTGAACTCGGTGCGATAAGCATCCGCGCCGATGGCCCATTTGCGCCCGAGCCATTTGAACTTGTGCAGGAATCCCGCGCCGAAGGTCCATGCGCGCTCCATGCCCGGTGTACCCTGCACCACCACACGGCGCGCGCTGGCGAGCACGCTCGCGTTCTCCACCAAGGGGTTCGCCGTGCGGAAGCCATGGCCCCCGCTGATGCGGATGGTACTGAGCGGACCGAGATCCACCTTCAGGTGCAAGCGCGGGCTCACCGCCGTGCCGAACCACGTGTTGTGATCACCGCGCAAGCCGCCCACCAGCGTCCAGTTCTTCCGCTGGAAGGTGTACTCGGCGAAAGCGCCGGGCATGGCCTCGTGGCGTGCGAACGAGCTGTCCGACGGAGCGGTCGCACTCGTGCGGAAAGCCTCCTCATACTCATCGTACTGAAAGCTGAGACCGGCCTTCAATTGATCGCCATGGCCACCGACCAGCATTTGGTAAACCCCGCTCACATAGGCGCTCTGCTGCACGCCACTGTACGTTCGTTCCCCGAAAAGCGATCCCACCTCGTGGTGGCGTAGGGTGGTCATGAGGCCGATGCTTTTGGTCGCATCGTTCTTGAAGAGGAAGCCATGCTTGGCCAGCACATCCACCATCTCGTTGCGGATGTCCACCGTGTAGAGCGGATGCCCGGCGTGGTCGCCCTCCAAATGCTTCAGGCTTTGCCCGCCCTTCCGCTCATCCACCACATACCGCACGGCGAGTTGCGAGGTGCGTCCGTCCTTCTGGTGCAGGAAGCGGTCCATCACGTTGAAGCGCTTGGTCAAGGGCATGTCCATAAAGCCGTCGCCGTTCTGGTCCATCTCGGTGAGAAAGAGATTGCCGTGCAGCAGCAAGACGTTCGCCGCGTGCCGGCCCACTTTCTGCGCGGTGTGGATGTTCGCCTCGGTGCGCCCTTGACTGTTGCCGTAGAGGTTGACGAACAGCGGCGGTTGGTCGGTGGGGCTCACCAGGCAGAGATCGATCTGGCCGGTCATGGCGTTGGGCCCGTTCACCGCCGTGCCGACCCCCTTGCCCACGTTGATGGCGTGGATCCACGTGCCAGGTATGAGCGTAAGCCCACTGGCCGACGAAAGTCCGCGGATGAAGGGCAGGTTCTCCAAACTGAGCTGGGCGTACTTGCCATCGAGACCGAGCATGCGGATCGTCTTCGTTCCGCTGATGGCATCGCTGAAGCTCACGTCCACCGTGGCGTTCGTCTCGAAGCTCTCGCTGAGGTCGCAGCACGCGGCGCGTTTCAGTTCTTTCACACCGAGCTGCTCCTGGCTCAGAATGCTGCGTGTGCTCAAGGTGGTCCCTTGCGTGCGCTCCACCACGTCGATGCCCTTCAGTTGGGCGGAGGGTCGCAGCGTGATGGTGATCGGTGCCGAAGGCGCTGCGGCGAGACGCAAAGTGTCCGAGCCATACCCCACTAAGCTGCTCACCAACGCGGCGGGCCAGGCGGGCGGGCCGGGAAGGATGAAGCGCCCCTCTGCATCGGTGGCGGTGCCGATGCTGGTGCCCGCCCAACCCATGTTCACGTAGGGCATGGCGCCACCGTCCGCATCGGAGCGGACCAGACCACGCACGGCACCATCCTGGGCGCTCGCTTGGAAGAGGGCACCCAGCAGGGGGAGCAGAACGAATGTTCGAAGTGTCTTGGACATGAACGGTATCTGAGCAAGAACGAAAAGTGACCACGGCCGGATGCTGTGAAGCATCGGCCTACCGCACGATCGAACTCAGATACGCAGCACCTGCAGGCGGGCCAGACGCGCCGGGGCATACAAAGGAGGCGGCCCGCGCCAGCTCGCTGTTCGCACGGGTGGTGCCAGCAGCGGTGCGTTCGGCGCGGGTAGCACGGCCACCAGCGCATGATGATCAGGCAGCACGGTGCCTTGGGCCAACACGAAATGGGCGAGGTCCGCCGCCGCCGTGGAGGTCACGCAGCATTGGGCCTTTATGGAAGGACCATCCGAGGCGGGCAGCTCGGGGCAGCAGTCGCGCAGCTCGCCCAGCATCAACTGGCTATGGCCACCCTGCAGGCACGTCATGCGCGACAGGGAGGGTGCCGCCGCTGCGAAGAGCAGCATCAGCGCCAAGGCCCAAGGGCTGATGTGGAGGGAACGGAGCGCGCGCATAACGGTGCCAAAAGTAGCCCTTACCGCCAAGTGCGCCCGGCCTGCCTGCCACAAGACTTGTTAAGCCAAGCCCGCCACAAAGGCCTGGCGGCGCCTGTACCTTTGCACCCTTCCCTCCAGTCATGTCCGTTACCACGCCACGCCCGCCGCTCTCCATCTACGCCGAGCTCACGCCCAACCCGGCCACCATGCGCTTTGTGAGCAGCATGCAGTTGTTGCCGGAAGGCCGCGTGTTGGAGTTCCTAGCACCGGAGCAGGCCACGGGTGTATCGCCCTTGGCGGAAAAGGTCTTCAACCTGCCCATGACCACGGCGGTGTTCATCGGCACCAACTTCGTTACCGTCACCAAGAACGATGTGGTAAGCTGGGACCTGGTGCAACTGGAACTGCGCGAGTTCATCCAGGACCACCTGCGCACCGACGGCCGGGTGTTGTACGATGATGTGCCCGCCAAGGAGCTCGCCGATGCGAACGACCGCGCCACCAGCCATGTGGAACCCACCGGCGAGGACGATGCGAAGATCATCGCCGTGCTGGACGAATATGTGCGCCCAGCGGTGGAGAACGACGGTGGCCACATCGCCTTCCGCTCCTTCAAGGATGGGCTGGTTACCGTGACGTTGCGCGGCTCGTGCAGCGGATGCCCCAGCAGCTTGGTCACACTGAAAGGCGGTATCGAGAACCTGCTGAAGCAGATGGTGCCCGGTGTGCGGGAGGTGGTGGCGGAGGAATTGTAGGCGGAGCAGTTGATGGTTATTGGTTGATAGTTGGTGGTCGGCCGCGCGGCGAACCCGTTGCGCTCGTAACGCCGCTGCGGTGAACCCCAGCGTAGCGAGCGTCTTCACCGTGTTGCACGGACCATTACATTGCCTGCGTTCCGCCCTCGCCATGCGCATCCCGCTCTCTCTGTTCATCCTATTGCAGCTCGGTGATGGGCCGAACCTATCCGCCCAGGACGGCACCTTCGAGATCCTGAAGGGCGGCGAAGTGGTGGGGCACATCCAAGTGGGTCGCGCGATCAACGGCGATCGGATCTCCTACACGATGACCTCGAGTTCGGAGATCGACATCATCTGGACCCAGCACGTGCGTACCTCATTGGCCACGGAATACGTGGGTGAGCGGGTGGTGCATTGCTGCGGCACCATCCATGTGAACGACGGCGTACGGGACAGCAGCCACATGCGCACTGTGGGCGAGAAGGCCCTCTGCTACATCCATCCCGGTGAAGTGTTCGCGGCCAGCATCACCAACACATGGACCACCGCGCGGATGTACTATGAAGAACCCATGGGACAGGACTCCATTTTCGTGGAGAGCGCCTTGAAGGAATGTCCGTTGGTGCGCACCGGCGAAGGCCTGTACGACCTCACCCTGCCGGGCAACAACGTGAACCACTACATCTACCGCGATGGGGTGCTGCGCGAAGTGCGCGTGGACCGCACCTGGCTGGATCTGGTGTTCAGGAGGGTGTGAGGGGCACCTGCCCAGCCTCTCGTTCGCGATCCCGCCCTTCCGGTTGCCCGCCGGTGCGCAACTAAAGTGCTTGCGTCGCCCCAGTGGTTGGGGTATTTTGGGGTGCTTGACAAGCCCACCATGTTCTCCTATCCCTCGCGGATGTCCTGTCTCGCCGCCTTTGCCCTTCTGGGCATGGGACCGATGAGCGGGGCGTTGCTCGCCCAGAACGAGGGGGAACTGGTCTACAAGTTCAGTGTGCTGGGTGTTGGGACCTCTGCTTCGGCGAAGGCCTTGCAGGTGTCGCTCTTGCAGCACACCGGCATATCCTCCTGCGTGTTCATCGATGCCTGCCACTGCTTCAAGCTGTCCACGAGCGTGGCTCTTGACCATGATGAGCTGAGGAGCTTGGTGCAAAGCAGTGGCCATGTGTTGGAGGGTGCGGTGGATGTTTCCGATGGCACCGTGCTGACCCCACCCCCGCCCCCACCGACCCAGGAGCGATGATGTACGCCTCGCGCCTCCTTTTCTTCACCGCGTCCATGGCCATAGCCCGGCTTTGCACCGCACAGGCGGATCTGTGCGCCGGTGCTCCCGCGCTGGCATGTGGTGCGGTGGTGGCAGGGAACACCACGGCGTTCACCGCGGATGTGGCCCCCTTTTGCGGCACGGGCGATGGCACGGGTGGCGGGGTTTGGTACCGCTTTGTTGGAACGGGGGGCAGCGTGACCGCCTCCTTGTGCGGCAGCGGCTACGACACCAAGATCCGGGTGTACACGGGCACCTGCGCGGCGATGGTGTGCGCCGTAGGCAATGACGACTTCTGCGGGTTGCAGTCACAAGTCACCTGGGCCTCGGCTCTTGGGACCACCTACTACATTCTGGTACACGGCTTCGGGGCGGCCGTGGGCGCCTATACGCTCACCATTACCTGCCCGCCACCACCGGTGCCCATGTGCTATTCGCAAACGGCGATACCCTACGTGGCCGACCCGTACACCGGCACCGCCGTTGCGCTCACCGATGATGTGCATAGTGGCGTGGTGAACATCGGCTTCAGCTTCTGCTTCAACGGCACCAGTTACACCCAATGCGTGATCGCGTCCAACAACTACATCACCTTCAACCTGGCGAACGCGAACGCCTATAGCCCCTGGGTGACCGTGGCGGTGCCCAATGCCACCCCGGCACAGCCGCACAACGCCGTGCTGGACCCCTGGCAGGACATAAACCCCGGTGTGGGCGGGAGCATCCGCTACCAAACGCTCGGCACAGCACCCAACCGGCGTTTTGTGGTGAGCTACCTCAACGTGCCGATGTTCTCGTGTACCTCGCAACTGTACAGCAGCCAGATCGTGCTGTACGAAGGGAGCAACTGCATCGGGTCGTTCATTTTGAACAAACCCATTTGCACCACCTGGAACAACGGCAACGCCGTGCATGGCCTGCAGAACAATGGCGGCACCTCGGCCACGGTGGTGGCGGGGCGCAACAACACGCAATGGACCGCCGCCTCACTGGGCCGTTTGTTCACCCCTACATGCGCACCCTGCTCCACGGCCACCACGGCACAATGCCTGAGCGTGGCGCTACCCATCGAACTGCTCCATTTCCACGGACGTCGCGCGGGTGACGTGAACCTGTTGGAGTGGGCCACGGCGACCGAGCAGGAGAGCGAACGTTTCACCTTGGAACGTAGCACGGACGGGATCCACTTCACCGCCTTGATCACCCTCGATGCCGCCGGCACCAGCAACGCCCAGATCGACTATGCCGCGAAAGATCCCCTCCCGCTGCCCGGCACCAACTACTACCGCCTGCGCAGCACCGACGTGGACGGTGATGAGAGCCTGAGCGAGGTGATCGCCATAGCCACGCTGCGGCCCCACGAGGTGATCGCCTATCCGAACCCGGCGAGCGATGTGTTACTGGTGCAGGGTGCTCACGTCGTGAACGGGGCCCGCTACAGTGTTCTCTCCATCGCCGGAAAGGAACTCGCATCCGGCACGCTGCGCGATGGCCGCATCGACATCAGCGCACTAACGAGCGGGGTGTACCTGCTGCAAGTGGATACGGACGGATCGACGGGGAGGCAGCGGTTCGTGAAGCAGTAGCGGGATCAGAGGCTATCTCAAAAATGCTTTTGAGAGCGAGCGAGATGGATCCCGTGTCCAGGCGAGGCGCGGAAACCGAGCATAGCCGGGCGCTCTGTGAGGCTTTCCGCAACGAAGCATGGGCACGAGAGGCGCTCGCACAGCCCAAAGGGTATTTTTGAGATAGCCTCTAGTACTTCACAACGCGCTGCGCACCCCAGGCCGCACCGTTCTCAAAGCGCACGGTATAGATCCCCGGTGCCAGGTCGCTCAGGTCGATGCTTCCACCGATCGCACGTAGCTGCTTTACCAACCGACCTTGCGTGTTGTGGATGGACACCGCTATGGTGCCGTTCGTCGGCCGCGTTAGTTGCACGATGCCGCTCGTGGGGTTCGGGAACAGGCCTTGTTCCGCCATGCTGAGATCCGGTACGGCGGTAGCGCAATACACGCTCACACCAACGAAGCCCCAACCCGCACCGGCGACGCCCTCCACTGTGATCGAGTTCACACCCAACACGTTCAAGATCACATCCTGATAGGAATAGTTACCGTCCACGTTGGTGTTCGCGCCCACCAAATTTCCGGCGGCGAACACCACGCCATCCGGTCCGGGCGAAAGGCCGCACACCACTTTGGGATCGTATTGAGCGGACTGCGCATCGAGCGGATATGCGATGCCGTTCACCGCCACCGAAGCCACATCATCATCGTTCATACCCCACACGCGGAACGCGGGGAAGTCGATCGTTTGTGCGAACGTGGCGGTCACCTCCATACCAGTGCCGCTCATCCAATAGGTGGGATCGATCGGCGCACACCCGAAGCTGGCGAAGCCGCCTCCGGTGAAGGTGAAGACCACCGTGTCCGTGTTGGGCGAATCCGCCCGGATGAAATGGCAGGGCTCCTGGGCGGTGGCCGCCAAACTGAACAATGCGCCGCAAACCGCGGCATGGCGGACCCGTAGCAAATGCTCCATGGTGATGGTGGAATTACA
This sequence comes from Flavobacteriales bacterium, assembly GCA_017987895.1. Lineage (GTDB taxonomy): Bacteria > Bacteroidota > Bacteroidia > Flavobacteriales_F > PHOS-HE28 > PHOS-HE28. The sequence continues at coordinate 61,510 of JAGNSU010000012.1, forward strand.
GGCCGAGCTTCCCGCTCAGGTACTTGTGAACCTTGCCTACGCGCTCCACCTGCCCTTTGGCGGCGAAGCGTTCGTAAAAACCATCGTCGCGGAACTCCCGTGTGCTCTCCGCCCACGCGCCGCTGAGGCGTTGTGTCCAGCGGGCTTCGCGCGTGCTCTCGTCGCCGCGTTCGCGCGCGTTGAGATCGGCGCACACGCGGATCAGTGCCTTGAGCGTAACGGGCTTGGTGACGTGGTACTTGGGATCGCCCCAGGTGTTCCCGAAGGCGGCCTTGGCGGCCTTGAAGAACTCCTGTAGAATGCGGTAGCGCTTCTCCACAGCGGCGGCGTTCACCTTCTCGCTCTTGTCGAACGAGCGCAGGATCCAGCGGTGTACCTCGTTGAAGAGCTCCGCCTGCATGATCCACTTCTCCTGCTTGCTGCGGTTGCCCAAGCGGTTGATGCGGTAGCGCAGCGGGCTGTCCGGCTCGTTGTACATGCGCTCGATCACCTTCGCGGCGAGGCGCTTGTCGGGCTTCTCCCAGCTTACGCGTTCGTACAGATCGATCAGGTGGCTCTTGTTGATGCGCGTGGGCGTGCTGTTGATGATCACGAACATCTCCGCCGCGAAGTCCTCGCTCTCGCCATCGAAAATGATGCAGGGTACGTGGATGCTCTTCGCCTCATCGGGGTGCGTGCGCAGATAGAACTCCAGCGCGGCCAGGCGGTGCTGCCCGTCGATGATGAGGTACTTCTCCTTCGGCTCCTTCAGATCGCCCACGTTCTTCGTGTTGCCGATGGGCGAGAACTCCAGGATGTCGCTGCTGAAGAGCAGCACGGTGCCGGGGATCGGCGGTTGGGCCACGGCGGTCTCGTAGAAATTGCGGATCGCCTTGATCTTGCCTTGCGACATGGTGCGCTGGAAAGCGGCATCACTGCGTTCGATCCGCTGGATGAAGGAGGCTACCTCATCGCCCTTCTCCGCTTCGTCCGGAGCGATGGACTTCTCGCCTTCGGCATAAAAGCGGCTGATGAAACGGACGCGGCGCAGGATGTCCTCGCAGGGGTAGGAAACGAAGTAGAAGCGGGCGTCCTTCTGGCGGATCTGGGTGGCGATCATGCCTCGAAAGTAGCGAGGCCGGACATGCCGCGCACTTTTTCCGGTGCCAAGGATCCCCCATCCGCTTGTTCTTATCCCCCCTGAGGCGGTCGGGTCCCACGGCCGATCCGATCACCAGAACGTGCAAAATGGCACACGGAGGCACGGAGACACGGAGAAGGATCATAGCGCGGCATTTCCACCGCGTCCGCGGTGCATCCTCCGTGTCTCCGCGGCTCCGTGTGCGGAATTCCGAACACCATATCTATTCGGACGCCCAGGTCCCATTTGCCCCGCGGATCTCTCCCCAGCCCGGGTCCTGACCGGTCTACCTTTATACCTAACCTCATGCGCCTTTCCCGACATACCCTTCTAGCGCTGGCTCTGGCCGGGGGTGTGGCCCAGGCGCAGGAGCACCCCTACCTGGCGTACTATGCCCTCACCGAACTGCCCGGCGCCATACGTGTGGAGTGGACCCTGCTCGGGGGCAGCACCTGCGATGGCCAGGAAG
>JAGNSU010000205.1 GCA_017987895.1 Flavobacteriales bacterium
CCGTAGCACACGCCCTTCTGGTACATCGCGTAGTCCCGTTCGGTGCTGCCTGCCTTGATCGCCTGATCATACCAGGAGATAGCCTGCTCCTCATCCTTGGCCAGGTAGTAGCAGTCACCGATCCGCATCAAGGCATCGGCACGTTGCTTGGCCTCGGTGCCACTTACGCCCGCGAACCGACGCAACGCGGTCAGTGATTCATCATACCGTTTCTGCTTGAAGTACGCGTAGCCCATGCTGTAGCTGGCCTGCTCGTACATTTCCGTGGCGTAGGCACCTGGAGAATTCCGCAGGTCGTCGTACTTGGCGAGCGCCTGATCATAGTCCCCAGCTCCGTAGTAGGACTCCCCCATCCAGTAGTGGCAGCGGGCGTTCACCGACTGGTCCACCGGGTATTTGAGCGCACGCTGGAAAGCCGTCACCGCTTCATCGTACTTGCGGCCATCATAAAGTTCCACGCCGCGATCGTGCGCGAGCCGCTGATAGGTCTCCTTCAGCACGATGTCCTTGTTCTGGATCTCATCCAGCGCTTCCAGCGCGGCGTCATAGTTGCGCGACTTCAGGAACACGTCCACGAGGAAGCCATAGGCCTCGTCGCGGCGCGGTGTGTTCGGGTACTTCTTCAAGTAATCGCGCAACGCGACAATGGCTTCGCTGTAGGGATCGAACGATAGCTCATAGGCGAGCTTGGCGTAGTTGAACAGCGCATCCTCCGTCACCTTCGCGTCGAAACCCAGCTCATAGGCACGCTTGAACGCATTGCGGGCGTAGTTCTTCTCCTTCAGCGCGAGGTAGCAATCGGCCATGTGGTATACGGCCAGCTGGCTCAGACTATCCTCTTCCGTATTGACCAAGGTGAGCTGCGTGAGCGCCTTCTGGTGATCCCCTGCCTTGTAGTAGGCATGGCCGAGCTGGTAGCGCTCCGTGCGCCCCACGCCGGCCCCGCGCGCGATCGCCTTCTCCAAGTAGGGCACCGCCTCGCCATACCGGCCCGTGCGGTAGTAGGACTCTCCGGCCAAGCGATTGATATCACCGATGCGCTTCGTGCCTTCGGGATCCTCCAGTAAGGGCTTGGTGTAGGCGATCACTTCATCATAGTGCCCCTGCATGAACTCGATCTCCGCGATGTAGAACGGCACGATGCGCCCGAACGCGGGATCGTTCTCCAGCGACTTGAACACGGGAAGGGCCACGGCGTACCGCCCGCGCTCGTAGTCGATATGAGCGGTGTAGTACTTCGCAGGCACAGCATACGGCCCCGTACCATCCTTCACCTTGCCGAAAGCGCTCTGGGCGTGTTCGGTATGACCTTCCTGGAAGTGCGCGTAGCCGGACTTGAACTGGAACTCCTCCAGGTCAGCGCTGCTCAGATCCTCTTCGTTCACCTTGCCTGCCCATGCCAGGCAATCCTTCCAGCGCTTGTTGGTGAAATAGTGCCGGAAGAGTTCAAAGCGCACCGCGCCCACGTGCAGGTCCTCGGGATGATCGGCCATGAAGGCCAACAAGCGCACCGGTGCATCGCTATGGAAGAGGCGCACGGCGCAGATGGCGCTTAGGTATTCCGCTTCGATACGCGTCGGGGCATGCGCATCACGGGTCGTCTCGATGATGCGGTCCAACTCGTACTGCGCAGCACCGTACTTGGCCCGGTCGAACAGGTCGCTGGCGTGATCGAAGGCGGCGCGAGGATGCTCGTAATGCGCAGGACGTTGGGAGAACACCAAGCCACCGGACCAGGGGCTGGCCCAAAGGCCGAGCGTGAGCAGTGCGGTGGATGCGGAGAGCTTCATCAAGCGGTCAAAGTTCCTGGGGGGCGATCCCTGGCAAGGATGGTATCCGGCGTACTTATCCACGCGGGGATGTTCATGCGGAGCGGCAACCATCGTACATGACAACGCAAGGCGCGGCGCGGAAATTTTCCACCTTTGACGCACCGCGCCCAGCGCGGGAAATACGATGACCGCGACCACCGAAGGACCTGTGATACAATTGCGCGGGGTGCGCATCTTCCAAAGCGAGAACCTGGTGTTGAACAATGTGGACCTCACCCTGGACCGCGGTGAGTTCGCTTACCTGATCGGGCGCACCGGCAGCGGCAAGAGCAGTTTGATGCGCACGCTGTACGGGGATCTTCCGCTGAAGGAAGGCACCGGCAGCGTCTGCGGTTTCGACCTCTTGAAGTTGAGGCGCAAGCAAGTGCCCTACTTGCGCCGGCGGATCGGCATCGTGTTCCAGGACTTCCAGTTGCTCGGCGACCGCACGGTGCAGGAGAACCTGCTCTTTGTGATGAGGGCCACGGGCTGGACCGATGCGAAGAAGATCGACACACAGGCGCAGCAGGTGCTGGAGAAAGTGGGCCTGGCGAACAAGGGCTACAAGATGCCGCATGAACTCAGCGGCGGCGAGCAGCAGCGCGTGAGCATCGCCCGTGCGCTGGTGAACGATCCCGAACTGATCCTCGCCGACGAGCCCACGGGCAATCTGGATCCGGAGACGACGGGCGAGATCCTCGACCTCCTCTATGCGATCAGCCAGAGCGGCCGCTGCGTGATGATGGCCACGCACGATTACACGCATATGAAGAAGCTCAATGCCCGCGTGATCCGCTGCCAGGACGGGAAGTTGCTGGAGTTGAGCGAGGCGACGCCCTGAGGGTACCTCCAGGCTCAGTCCAGCAAAGCGACGATCGCTTCCGCGTTCTTTTTGTTGCAGAAGCGCTCTTCCAGTATGGCGATGCGTCGCTCCAAGGTGGATCCGTTGGCGGGCTTCGCCATACATGCCTGGATGCTGAGACGCATGTGCGCGGGATCATCATGCACCAGACAGAGATCCTCCAGACCGGAATCCTTCACCATGGGTGTGTTGCACACCACATGCCGGCCGGCGAAGAGGCAGAGGAGCAGCTTCAACTTGATCCCGGTGGCTTGGAAAGTGGGCAGTACGTTCACCTGGGCCGAGCGTACGAGCTCAGTGATCTCGGCGGTCGGGATATGCTCGCGGAGCTTCACGTTGTTCGCCCCGGCGACCGCCGTGCGCAATTCCCGGCTCGCACCGCTGCCGGCGATCACCAAGGGAACAGGTAGTTCGTTGAACACTTCGTTCACCAGGAACAACGCCGCCTGGTCGTTCTCCGGCACGCTGAGCGCACCGTGGTAGAGGCAGAAACGCCCGAGCCCGTCCGGCACATCCACCCGCGCGCTGGGATGGAAGGCCGGCACATGCACGGCGTTGTTGAAGTGCTTGGCGAAGTGCTTCTGGTCGTTCGGTGAAATGGTCAGGAGCACATCGGCCTCGCTAAGCACCGGCTCGAAGCGCTTCAGCTTGCGGGCCTCCTGAGTGAAATAGGTGCGCTTGAAGGTGCCGCGTTCCGCCTTGGCCAATGCCTCGTAGTAGTCGTGCTCCACATTGTGGGTGCGCACCAACCGCTTTCGTCCGGCCAGGCGTGGGTCACCCAAAAAGTGGCAGGCATGCAGTCCCTCGAACAGGATGGGGTGATCGTCTTGGAGTAGACGATCGAGCAACTCCTCGCTCTTGCGGCTCACTACCACGTAGGGCAGTGCGCTCAACAAAAGATGCTTGCTCGTGCTCCGCGGATAGTAGTGGACACTTTCGCAGAACTGTTCCAGCTCCGCGGCGGGCTTGCGGCCATAGCTATAACAATGCAGATGCACCTTCACGCCCAGCGCCGCCAGCGCGGTCACTTTATAATAGACGTCGATCACGCCACCATAGTCCGGCGGAGCGGGTACGTCGAAGCTGACGATATGCAGGTGGCGTTCGGTCAAGGGGCTAGCACGTCGCGCAACCGATCCTGTTCGCGGGCGCCGTCATGTTCACGGGCCGCGAAAGTAGCGTTCGCCCGCAAGGCAACCTGACGGGCCTTGTCGGCCTGCAATTCCCTGACGGCCTGAGCGATGGCTTCCGGTGTCGGCACCGGGATCACCACCCCGCAATCATAGCCCCGAACAATACCCGCCACCTCGGGTAGATCGGTGGCCAGGACGGGGATACCGGCGTGCAGGTAGTCGAACAATTTGTTCGGCAGGCTGAAGCGATAGTTCAAGTTGGTGTCCTTATCGAGTGTGAGGCCCAGATCGGCGTTGCGGGTGTAGCGCATCATCTCGACAAAGGGCAGGCGGCCGATCAACCGGACACGGTCCTCCAGACCGTTCTCCTTCACCAGCCGTTGTAGAACGGGCCATGCATCGCCGCCGCCGATGATCAGCAGCAGGCAGCCGGGCAGTTCCTTCATCGCCAGCACGGCCTCCTCTCCTCCCCTTTCCACGTTGATGCCCGCGCCTTGCAGGATCAGGATGAAGCGATCCTCCGTCAGGTCAAGCGAGGTTCGCGTTACTGCGGGACCGAGATCCCCCGGTACGGGAATGTTCCGCACCACGGCCACCTCCTTGCCGTAGCGCTCCTTGTAGGCTTGGGCGATGCTGCCGTTGACGGTGATGATCCGCTTCAGCTTGGGGAAGATCCAGCGCTCGATCGCCAGCCAGACC
>JAGNSU010000067.1 GCA_017987895.1 Flavobacteriales bacterium
TGAACGCAGGTGCGACCACGTTCCAGAACCTCTGCGGCAACGAGTCCGCCTATGTGTTGTTCGCCCATATGAACGGCAACCCCGATCCCGGCGGGGCATGGAGCGACGATGATAACAGCAACGCACTGGCCAACGGCATTTTCAACGCTACCCTGGTGAGCCCCGGCATCTACGATTTCACCTACCAATTGGATGGTGGTGGCTTCTGCCCGGACGATCAAGCCACCATGACGATCAATGTCGTGGGTGAACCGGATGCCGGGCTGAACGGTGCTATCCTGGTGTGCGGCAATGGGGGGTCCTTCCAGTTGTTCAACGTACTGGGCGGCACACCCGACGGAGGCGGGACCTGGTGGTTCAGTAACCTGCCGCATTCACCGAGCTACAACCCGTCGAACGATATCCCGGGCACTTATGAATACCGCGTGGACGGAGACCCGCCGTGTGCTGATTCCATAGCGTACGTGATCGTTTCGGAAGTGACGGCACCCGATGCGGGCATTAATGACGACATCGCGGTATGCACTTCGGACGCACCGTTCGAACTCCTGGATAGCCTGGGCGGAACCCCCGATCCCACCGGTAGCTGGCAGGCACCGAACAGCAGTCCACATTCCGGTCTCTTCGTGCCTGGGGTGGATGTGGCGGGTGCCTATTTGTACAGCGTGCCCGGGACCTTCCCGTGCAATATCGATGTCGCGATCCTCACGGTCGGGGTGGATGCGGAACCCGACGCAGGCAGTGATGGCCAGGTTACGGTTTGCTCGAACAGCGGTTCGTTCCTGCTCAGCGACCACCTAGGTGGCACCCCGGACACGGACGGTACGTGGAAGGGCCCGGGAGGAGCACCGCATTCGGTGCTCTTCGATCCCGACGTCGATGTGGAGGGCGATTACACCTACCTCGTACCAGCGAACGCCTCTTGCGATGCGGACAGTTCCATTGTCAGCGTGTTCGTGAACAATGAGGCGAACGCCGGGAACAGCACCAGTGCTGTGGCATGTCCAGGAGCGGGTTCGGTCGATCTGTTCCCCTTGCTGGGTGGAGCGGACAATACTGGCGTTTGGACCAACCCCCTGGGTCAAACTCATGGCGGCGTGTTCAATCCGTTGGTGGATCCACCAGGTGATTACACGTACAAGGTGATCGGAGTGGCTCCGTGCGGTAACGATTCAGCCGTTGTCAATGTCCAAGTGAACGATCCGCCGTATGCGGGCGAGAGCGACATAGAATTGAAATGTTCCACGGACCCATGCTTCTCATTGTTCGGTCAGCTGGGCGGAGCGCCAGATCTCGGTGGGACCTGGACGGGCCCGAACAATCAGCCCAGCGATGGCATCTTTTGCCCTGGGCAAAGCATCCCCGGGGTCTATGTCTATACGGTGGCCGGCGACCCACCGTGTCTCAACGCCACAGCCACGGTCACCGTAGGCGTGAGCCAGGGAGTGGATGCGGGCGATTATGCCACGACGCAGGTGTGCCGACCGGGTCCCACCATCAACCTCTTCAACGAGCTTGGTGGCACTCCCCAGCCCGGAGGCAACTGGTTCGACCCGAACGGGGATCCCTTCTCCGGCCTGTTCCTCCCCAACAGTGATCCAGCAGGGCTGTACCGCTACGTGCGGACCGCGGTTTCTCCTTGCCAGAACGATACCAGTGGAGTTACTGTGATCCTGAACCAGGCCTGGAACGCGGGAGGGAACGGTGTTACTGTCATATGTGATGACGAATCGGCCTTCGGCCTCATCACGGTCTTGAGCGGTTCCCCCGACCTGAACGGTACATGGACCGATCCGGATGGCTTGGCGCATGCGGGATTGTATTTCCCGGGCCAGAGCGAGCCGGGGGTGTACACCTATACCGTGCCCGCGATCGGCGCCTGCGCCCTGGACCAGAGCACGGTTACCGTGATCGAGAACCACGCGCCGAACGCAGGTGCGGACGGGACGATCGAGGTCTGCAGCGACGATGATGATGTGGATCTGTTCACCGTGTTGCTGAACGCTCCAGAGACAGGCGGCGACTGGTTCGACCCGAACGGGGATCCCTTCTCCGGTGTGTACGTTCCAGGATCATCCATCGCCGGTGCGTATACCTATGTGCTGGTGGCGAACGCACCCTGTGCGAACGATACCGCCTACGTGGACGTGGTGGAGAATCCGGCCCCTGATTCGGGGTTCCTGAACGTGGTATCCCTCTGCTCCGATGGGCCGGAAGTACCGTTGATCAGCTTGTTGAACGGCACGCCACAGACCGGTGGCCAATGGACGGGCCCCAATGGTCCCGTGCCCTCCGGTGAATGGGATCCGGCTACGGACCCCGGCGGATCCTATCAGTACCTGGTCCTCGGTCTCGCGAGCTGTGGCAACGATTCGGCCACCGTGCAGATCAACAAGGTGATCGCGCCGAACGCCGGTGAGGATGGGGATCTCACGGTCTGTGTGGATGCCACGGGCATCGTGCTGATCAATGGTTTGAGCGGTTCGCCGCAACTCGGTGGTACCTGGACGAACAACAACAACATCGGGCAGCTCAACAACGGGGTGCTCAATGCCACGGGCGTACCTCCTGGCACCTATACGTTCACCTACACCAGGACCGGTAACGCCCCTTGCCCGCCCGCCGATGCGGTGCTCACGCTCACCATCGTGCAAGGGCTGGACGCAGGCGCGGATTCTACGGTGCAGGTCTGTGAGAGCGAGAACTTCGTATTGCTGTACCCATTGCTTGGTGGGGCGCCACAGCCTGGCGGCGATTGGTTCGACGTCGACAGCTCGGGCGCCATGGTGAACGGGGTCTTCAACGCGGGTCTCGCGGGCGTCGGCACATGGCACTTCGAGTATGTGCTTCAAGCCTCCGCCTCTTGTTTGAGCGATACTTCCGTGCTGACCGTGGAGGTGCTGGAAGGACCGAACGCCGGTTGCGATGGTGGGGTGACGGTCTGCGCCAACACGGGCGGGTTCCTGCTCCTACAGTTCGTGAACTGCTCACCGGACGCCAACGGTACCTGGACAGATCCAGGAGCCTTCCCGCATGACGGGTCCTTCGACCCCACCACCGATCCGGAAGGCGAGTATGTCTATGAGGTCGCTGGTGTGGGCGACTGTCCGTCCACGCAGAGCATCGTTACCGTGAACGTGGATCCCGCTCCCTTCGCCGGACAAGACACGGTGCTGAGCATTTGCTCGGAGGACCTACCGGTCGATCTGAGCGCGCTCTTGATCGGCGAGACACCCAATGGTTCCTGGGTCGGTCCGGGTGGTCCGATGAACGGCTTCTACAATCCGGCGATCCACGACTCCGGTCCATATTTCTACAACGTGCAAGGCTCTTTGTTCTGCGTCCCGGATCAGGCACAGGTCATGGTTACGGAGAACGAGGCACCCGATGCTGGTTTCGACAATGCTCTGACCATTTGCTCCGACGCAGCGTCCTTCAATATGCTCGATGAATTGGGCGGCAATCCACAGCAAGGGGGCACCTGGTACGATCCGGACAATGTGGTGCATACCGCGCTGTTCCAGCCAGCCACCGATGATAGCGGCCCCTACACCTACTTGATACTCGGCCAAGGGGCCTGTGAGAACGATACCGCCTTGCTCACGATGACGGTAGTGCAGGCCGCGAATGCCGGTAGCGGTGACACTCTTGCGGTATGCGCGACCGAAACCGCGCAGAACCTTTTCGAAGCGCTCGTTGGGTACGATACCACGGGTTTCTGGACGGATGATGATGCCACGAACGCATTGACGGATTCGCTCTTCAATGCGACCCTACCCGGAGTGGGCTTCTACCATTTCACCTACACCGTGCCGGGCACCGTGCCCTGCGCCAGCGACGCGATCACCATCGTGGCCGAAGTCTCCTTCGGGATCGATCTGGGGGCGGGTGGTGTGGACACCATTTGCGGCGCATCGCCTTACGATCTTTTCAATTCGTTGCCGATCGGAACGGACACGACCGGCACCTGGACGGACAATTCGGGCACCGGTGAACTGAACGGGTCCATCCTCAATGCACCGGCCCTTCCGGTAGGGAACAATTTGCCGTTCACCTACGAAGTGGTTTCGCCCGCGTGCGGCCCTGTTTCGGTGGGGATCTTTATACACATCGGTCCCTATGCCGACCCCGGCACCGACACGACCTTGGCGTTCTGCGATGGGGATCCTGCGGTGAGCCTCTTCGATGTGCTCGGTGGAACACCGGCTGTGGGCGGGACGTGGAGCGGTCCGCTCGGTCCGCACGGCAGCACGTTCGATCCGGCGCAGGACGAACCCGGCGCGTACATCTACCTCGTCCCAGGTATCGCTCCTTGCGCGGACAGTAGCGCCACGGTAACCATCAGCCTCAATCAACCGGCCAATGCCGGTGCGGACAGCACCGTTGTGCTATGCAATACCGAGGACGCCTTCGATCTGTTCACAGCGCTCGCCGGAAGCCCGCAACCAGGGGGCGTCTGGACCGAGCTGAACTCGACAGGGACCGTGACCGGCTCGCTGTTGAACAGCACGCTTCTTACGCCAGGCACCTATGTGTTCCGCTACGATGTGGATGTGCTTGGCTGTGGTCAGGCTTCCGCTCAAGTGACCGTTCAGTTGAAGGAGGGTATCCTGGTCACCGGCTTGGAGAGCACCTGCAATGAGCAGGACCGTACCTATACCGTTGTCTTCACCATTGTTGGAGGCGACCCCGCGAGTTATGTGGTCACAGGTCTGCCCGGTACGTTGAGCACGGTCCCGCCTTATGTGTTCACCAGCGATCCCGTGTTCACGAGCCAGGCTTATTCGCTGCTCGTGAACGATGCCAACAACTGCGCACCACGTGTCATCGAGGGCGTGACGCCATGTGCTTTCGACGACGAGGTCTTCGTACCCGAACTGTTCTCGCCGAACGGTGACGATATCAACGAGACCTTCCAGCTTCCCGGGATCGAAGGTTATCCATCCAACTCGGTGATCATCTTCAACCGATGGGGCGATGAGGTGTTCGAAGGCGCGGGGTACGATAACCGTACCGTGGTGTGGGATGGAACGGCGCAGAAGAGCTTGCTTTCCGGGGCGCTTCCGAGCGGCACCTACTACTACGTGATCGAACTGGGCAATGGCAACGAGCCCATCAAAGGCTATGTCTACTTGAACCGATGAGCACGCAGTTGACGGTTATGGGTTGTCGGTCGGCCGCTCGGTGTGCGTCGCGGACGATGCATGCTTTCATGGTGACGCTCGGGTTGGCCACGTGCCTGATGTCGCCGACCGAAGTCCAGGCGCAACAGGACCCTTTGTACAGCCAGTACATGTTCAACACGTTGGCCTTCAACCCTGCTTACGCGGGCAGCGCGGACGTGTTCACGATGATGGCGTTGACGCGGCATCAATGGGTGGGTTTTGAAGGCGCACCAAGCACGCAAACCGTGGCGCTGCACTCGCCGCTGCCGTGGAGCGGGCTCTCGCTCGGCGGCGTGGTACTACACGATCGCGTCGGGCCAGCGCGACAGACCGGTGCGTTCCTGGACATCGCCTACCGCATCCGCACGGGCGAGAAGTCCAGGCTGTCCTTCGGACTGAAGGGGGGCGTCAATTTCTTCCAGGCGGATCTCGCAGGCCTTTCCACCGTGGAGGTTGATCCTTCCACAGCGGATCTGAGCAGCAAGGTCCTTCCGAATTTCGGGTTCGGATTGTTCTGGCACGGTCCCCGTTTCTATGTGGGCCTTTCCGCACCGAAACTGTTGGAGAACAAGCTCACCGAAGCCCAGAGCGCGGTGTTGACCACTGCGAAGGAGGACCGGCACTATTTCGCGATCGCTGGTCTGGTGGTGGACCTGGGCCCCGACCTCAAGTTCAAACCTTCCATCATGCTGCGGATGGTGGGCGGGGCACCGCTATCGCTGGACGTGAACGCGAATTTCCTGATGCGCGACCGCATCTGGCTGGGGGCGCTGTACAGGTTGGGCAATGCCTTCGGCGTAATGGCGCAATACCAGTTCAACGAGCAGTTCCGCGCGGGCTACGCCTTCGACCTCACCACCACGCGCCTCGGCGCCTACAATGCCGGCACCCATGAGGTGATGCTGAGCTACGACCTGAAGTTCACCAAGGGGCGCACCATCTCGCCGCGCTATTTCTGATGGGTCGGCTTCGCCATATGCTCGTGCTGCTCACCGCGTTGGTGGCGATGCCCCGCGGGTACGCACAGGGCGGTGCGCAAGCCCACGTGCGCACGGCCGACCAATACTTCCAACAGATGGCCTTCGCTTTGGCCGTGGATGAATACCGCAAAGCGGCGGACCTGGGAGCGGTGAACGAGCATGTGACCAAACGGCTCGCAGAGAGCTACATGAAGCTGGGTAATACCGAGGAGGCCGAACGGTGGTACGCGATCGTGGTGAAGTTCCTGAACCGTGAACCGCGCGACCTCTACAACTATGCGCAGGCACTGAAGGGCAATGCGAAGTACGATCAGGCCGAGGAGTGGATGGACAAGTACCTGGCCACACGCCCGCCGGAGGGAGGCCCACAACGCAGCAACATCAGCAGCTTCGCGCGCAAGTTCAATGACCAGCAGGACCGCTTCCATGTGAAGCCGTTGGGCATCAATACGCATTGGTCCGATTTCGGTGCAGCATGGTGTGGAACCGACAAAGTGATCTTCTCCAGCAGCCGCAATGAGCACGTGGGCATCCAGCGCCGTGCGGCGTGGAACGATCAGCCCTTCCTCGATCTGTACGTCGCACAGCGGGGAGCCGATGGTGGTCTGGACGGGACCGTTCCCCTGGAAGGCCAGGTGAACAGCAAGTTGCACGAAGGGCCTTCGGCATGCACACCGGACGGGTCCTCCCTGTACTTCACACGCAACAGCGCGGTGAAAGGGCGTAACGGGATCACGCGATTGGGGATCTACCGGGCCCGGCGCAATGGCACCGATTGGGGTGGGGTGGAACCCTTCCTGTACAACAACAACGAGTGCTCGATGGCCCATCCCGCTTTTTCGCCCGATGGAAAGCGCATGTTCTTTGTGAGCGACATGCCGGGCGGATCCGGTGGCACGGACATCTATGTGTGCAAGGACCTGGGCGGACAGTGGGGTGAGCCCGAGAACCTTGGACCCACGGTGAACACCCCGCACAACGAGGTGACCCCTTCCATGGGTGCTGATGGCACCTTGTACTTCAGCAGCGATGGGCATCCGGGTCTGGGTGGCCTGGACGTGTTCGCGGCCACACCGGCCGGCAGCGATCGGTTCACGGCGGCCATCAACGTAGGTGCCCCGGTGAACAGCCCGAAGGATGACCTGGGCTTCATCATTGATGCGCGAGGCAAGCAGGGCTATTTCAGCAGCAACCGCCCCGGCGGGCGGGGCGACGATGACATCTACGCGTTCACGATGAACTACCCGCTCGAGCAGCGCTACCTGTGCACCGGCGTGGTGATCGACGATGAGGTCTCGGCCCCGTTGATCGATGTGACGGTGGAGCTCCAGGACATGAAGGGCGGGCTGCTGGCCACCACTACCACGGATGTGAAGGGTGAATATTCCTTCGCGGTCCAGAAGGACAAAGAGTACCGTGTGGTGGCGCGCATGAAGGGGCGGTATGACGGGGAGCAGCATCTGAGCACCGAGACCATCGAGAACCAGCAGATCGTCGCACGGGACATCCACCTCGTGCCGGATGCGGGCGTATGGCTTCGCGGCGCTGTGCGCTACAAGGACCGTTTGGGCTTCATCCCGGACATGACCGTCTCCGTGGTGAACCTTACCAGCTTCAATTCGGAAAGCGCCACCACCGGGGAGGGGGGCGATTTCAGTTTCCGCATGCAGGCGAACGAGGAGTTCGAAGTGTTGTTCGAGAAACCGGGCTACTACAGCATGAGCGTACCGGTCTCCACGGTGGGGATCCGTCAGGGTGTGATCGACCTGAACCAGGCACGCGACCTGAGCTTCGAGCCGGTGGAGGTGGGCAAGCCGGTGCGCCTGAAGTTCGTGAAGTGGAGCGACGCGAAGAGCACTGCACTGGAGCCCAATGCGAAGACCGAGCTGGACGGGCTGGCCGAACGGCTGAAGGTCAATCCCGCGCTCGTGGTGGAGATCGCGGTACATAGCGACTCGCAGGGTGATGCCGAGGAGCAGATGAAACTCACCCAGAAGCGCGCACAGGTCACCATCGACCTTTTGATCTCCAAGGGCATACCCAAGGACCGCGTCGTGGCGAAGGGCTATGGCGGAACGCGCCTGTTGAACCATTGTGTACCCGGTGTGCAATGCAGCGAGCAGGAGCATGCGGAGAACCGCCGCGTGGAGTACACCGTGCTGGAGGTTCGGCAGTGATGGCGCCCGCAACGAACCCGCACAGGCTACCTTCGATCCATCTCTGAACGCACGATGCTCAAACACGGTCTCTTCCTTCTTCTCTCGCTCGGTTCAAGTGGTGGCCAGGCACAACCCGCCGTTGCGCCCGTGGAATGCACCGTGGCCCAATTCGCAACGAACCTCAAAGAGAAGCCCGGTCAACTGGTGGACGTGCGCACACCGGCGGAACAGGAGGAGGGCATCATCGCAGGCGCCACCATGATCGACTTCAACGCGGGCGGTTTCAAGGAAGCGGCAGCGCAACAGCTCGACAAGAGCAAGCCGGTGTATGTCTACTGTGCCGCAGGCGGGCGTAGCGCCCGGGCGAGCAAGCAGCTCGTGGAACTTGGCTTCACGCAGGTGTACGACCTGGTGGGCGGCATGGAGGCCTGGCGCGAGGCCGATCAACCCGTGGTGCTGCCGTCGAGCACGCCGAAGCGATAGCCTTCATTCTGCCAGTGCTCCAAGGCGAGGGGCAATGCATACTTCATGCGCATAGCCGCCTTGGCGGTATCGTGGAACACCACGATGGAGCCCGGTTTCGCATTGTCCACCGCGTTCGCCAAACAGCGTTCACCTGTGATCTTGGTATCGAAATCGCCGGTGAGCACGTCCCACATCACGATCTTGAACCGGTCCTTCAGCGCGGCGATCTGTTCGCGTGAAATGCGGCCGTAGGGCGGACGGAACAGGGGCGTGGCGGTCTGCAACTGGCAGAGCAGTATGCTCCGCAAATAGGTGAAGGTGGGCGTCCTCCAGCCGTTGCAATGGTCCCAGGTGTGATTGCCGATGCCATGCCCCTCGTCCTTGATCCTCCGGAACAGCGTAGCATACCGCGCTGTTTGCGCGCCCAAACAGAAGAAGGTGGCCTTCGCACCGAATTGCTGGAGCGTGTCCAGCACCCAGGGCGTCACGTGCGGATCGGGGCCATCGTCGAAAGTGAGATAGATCTCCTTCGCCGTGGTGTCCACACTCCACATAAGCTCCCGGTAGAACGGCTTCAACAGTTCCGGGGTGCGGGGTAGGTACATCCGGTCAGAACCTGCCCTTCGTGGTGCGGCGGCCTTTGGGGGTCGTGCCTTCCAGCTCCATCATCTTGGCCTCGTAGGCTTGCGCGGCGGCGTCCATGCGGTCCTTCAGGCCGTCGGCGAACTCCTTCTGCCCATAAAGCGCGCGCGCGGTGGTGACCAGGCGGTCCATCACCGCATGGGCGATGGCCATGTCGTTGCTGATCTTGTCCGCGAACTTCGGCTCCAGGCTCACATACCAGGCCAGGTTCTCCTCCATCACGGTGAAGAGGCGCTCGGCGAACTGGTTGGCCTTGGCGGTGTCGCCCGCTTTGTAGTACGATTCGATCACCGGCAGCATGATGCGGTCGAAGGGCACGTTGCGCTCCGGCATTTTTTCCATGGTGAGGTCGAGCACCGCCCGGGCGTCGTCCTTGCGGCCTTCCTCGGTGAGCGCGTCCGCGAGGCTGCTCAGCTGCAGGCGCAGGTTCGTGGTCATCCGCAGTATGTTCTCGTCCAGGTAGATGTCCCCTTCGGACTCCATATTGCCCCAGCGGAACTTGTTCATCACATTGTCGAACATTACGTCGGTGCCAACGCGGCCGTAGAGGTTCGGGTTCTCGTTCTTGGTGTAGATGGGCACCAGGCGGTACGTGAGGCCTTCCAACTGGAAGTAGTTCTGCAGGTTCAGGTAGCTGTCCGGGCCGGTCGTCACCGCGAAATAGATGGGGCGGTCCCAGTTGAAGTTGGCCAGCAGGTCGAGCACCATCAATTGGTTCTTGAGCAGGATCTGCTTGCGCACTTCCCAATCCACGTTGTCCACGATCAACGCGGTGTCCTGCAGTGCCACGGTGCCGTTCTCCACCACGTGCGCGCTGTCCACGGGAATGCGGAATTTGTTGGTGGGGAAATAGGCGTCCTTGGTATTGCGCTGGAAGAGCGGTTGCATGTTCCGGTCGTTGGCCACGAAGTTCATGGCCTGCTTCACATCCACGTACACACCCTTCTCGTTCTGCGAGGGGATCAAGGCCACGATGTCGCGCGTGCCCTGGCGGTACTTCTCCTGCGCCAGGCCGAAGGGTAGGGGCTCGCTGTCGTAGGCCTTGCGGCGCATCTGGTCCGCGTACCAATCCGTGTTCAGCAGGCTGAGGTTCACAATGCGGATATCGGTGCGGATGCCCTCCACCTCCTGGGCGTACCACAGCGGGAAGGTGTCGTTGTCGCCGTTGGTGAAGAGGATCGCGTTCGGTGCGCAACTGTTCAGGTAATCGCTGGCCAGATCGCGGGCAGGCATGCGCGTGCTGCGGTCGTGGTCATCCCATTCCGCGCGCACCATTTGCAAGGGCACGAGCAGGCAGAGCAGAGAAGCCAGTGCAGCAGGGACCGTGTCCCCTTTCACCACCTTGCCGAGCACATGGAACAGGCCGAGCCCCGCGCCGCTCAACACCGTGAGGTAGAAGATCGAATAGCTCACGGCGTGGTCATCATCCGCCACGGATTCCACCAGATACTTCAGCACACCCAGACCCGCGGCCGCGCCGATGGAGATCAGGATCTCGCGCTGGGAGATGGAGCGCGCGGCCTCGAAAAGGGCATAGACCCCGAGCCCTATCCATATCGCGAAAGCATAGAAGCTGCCCACGTACGCGTAGTCGCGTTCGCGCGGTTGGAAGGGCGTTTGGTTCAGGTAGATCACGATCGCCGCGCCGGTGAAGAAGAAGAGCAGCATCACCACCGTCCAGTCGCGCAGGTTGCGCATCAGTTGATAGATCAAGCCGATGGCGCCCAGGAGCAACGGCAGCAGGTAGAGCTTGTTGAAACCCTTGTTCGCCGTCATGCTGGGCGGAAGCGTCTCCTGGTTGCCCAGGCGTTGTGAATCGATCGCCGGGATGCCGGTGAGCCAGTTGCCCTCGATGATGTTGCCGTGGCCCTGGATGTCGTTCTGCCGCCCGGCGAAATTCCAGAGGAAATAGCGCCAGTACATCCAGTTCACCTGGTAGTCCACGAAGAAGCGCATGTTCTCCCCGAACGTCGGCTTGTAGATGATGGTGGGTTTGCCCTCGCGATCGGTGGTGCGGATGGGCGTGCCTTTGAAATTGCTCCAGGACTTGTACTGCTCCACGTGGCTGGCCTGCGAGCTGTACATACGCGGGAACACCATGGTGAACTCCGGCTCGTAGACCGGCTCGGAGCCCTTGCGCGGATCGGTCATGATGTAGGCATGGTCCACCTCGCCGCCTGGGTTGGCATCGGCCCAGTGCTGGGCGGTCCAGCGGTCGTAGAACTGCCCGGCCGTCTTTCCGTCCTTCTTCGCCAGCCAGGTGGCGGTATACACCGGCGTTCCATCGCCGCGCTCGCTGCTCAGCTCGCTATCCCAGAACTGGCCCATCAGCAGGGGGCGGTCGCCGTACTGCTCGCGGTTCAGGTAGCTCACCAGGTTGAACACGTTCTCCGGGTTGTTCTCGTCGATCGGCGGATTGGCCGTGCTGCGGATCACGATCATCGCATAGGTGCTGTACCCCAGGATGATCACCGTGACGCCCAGGATGATGGTGTTGAGCACCACGCGGCCGTTGCGTTGGCTCCACATCAAGCCCCAGACAATGAGGGTGATCAGCAGGGCACCGTATACGAAGTTGCCCGTGTTGAAGGGCAGGCCGAAGTCGTTCACGAAGAGCAGCTCGAAGGTGCCCGCCACCTTCACGATGCCCGGGATGATGATCGCCTGGATGGTACCCAGGATCAAGGCGCCGATCACCAGGGTGTAGACCACGCCCTTGGTGGTGGTCGTGTACTTTTTGAAGTAGTACACCAGCGCGATGGCCGGTATGCACAGCAGCCCCAGGAGCTGTACGCCGATGCTCAGGCCGATGAGGTAGCAGATCAAAATGAGCCAGCGCGTGTTGTGCGGCTGGTCCGCCTCGCTCTCCCACTTCAGAATGGCCCAGAACACCAGGGCGGTAAAAAGGGACGACATGGAGTACACCTCGGCCTCCACCGCGCTGAACCAGAAGCTATCGCTCCAGGTATAGGCCAGTGCCCCCACCACGCCGCTACCGATCACGGCGATCAACTTGCCGGTGGTGAGCTCCTCATCACCCTTGCGCACAGCCAGTTTCAGTGCCAGGTGAGTGATGCTCCAGAAGAGGAAGAGGATGCTGAAGGAACTGCACAGCGCGCTCAGTACGTTCATGGACACGGGCACGTTCTCCGGTCCTACGAAAGCGCTGAACACCCGGGCGATCATCATAAAGAGGGGTGCCCCCGGCGGGTGGCCCACCTCCAACTTGTTGGCCGTGGCGATGAACTCCCCGCAATCCCAGAAGCTGGCCGTGGGCTCGATGGTGGCGATATAGGTATAGGTGGCCACCAGGAACACGAGCCATCCGGTGACGATGTTCAGCTTCTTGAAGTCCATGCGGGAGAGGAGGGGTCCGGTAAGGTCCGTTCCAGCCAGCCTTCGGCGGAACGGTGGCGAAAATACCGGAATTCCCGGCCCGACCTTGATGCGGCGTTGGGGGGAATGGGCAGAGGCATTACTTTCGCGCCCTGTTCATGGCCACCTGGCCGGTATTGACCGATGGTGTAACTGGCAACACGTCTGATTTTGGTTCAGAAGAGTCCAGGTTCGAGCCCTGGTCGGTCAACAACAGAGCCCCGCGACAGCGGGGCTTTTTTGTTGACCGACTTCCAAGTGCGCGCGCAGCACTTTGTGGCGCCAACTGGCGCCGGGCGATACGTTTGCCCGCCCGCCTGGTGCGTGGGCTTGTACGCGATGCGGGGAGCCCTGGTCGGTCAACGAGGTCCCATATCGTCCCCGCAGGGTCACCGTCTTCGGGACCCTGCGGTCCCCATACTGGCGCGAGCCTCCTTCGTTCGTGCCCTCCCCCAACGCAAAAACCCCGGCCTGCCGCCGGGGTTTTTGCTCATCGGAGCGCGCGTGCGATCCGCCTACAACGCCGCGCAATCCGCTTCGAACTGCGCCAGCGTGGTAGCCTGGTAGCTGATAACCTCGTTGTGGTTGGCCACGAGCGTGGTGGGTGTGAACGAAGAATAGTAGACGCCATTGATCAGCGCAAGCGAGACGATGATCACGTTTTCGCCGATGGGTGCCGAGTAGTTCGGGCCCGTGGCGAAGGTGGAGGCGTTCGCGTCGTATTGGGGTGCGTTCGTCAACGAGTTGATGCTGGGGAACACCGTCCAAACGAATGTGTTCTGGTCGTTGTGGTCCGTCGGTACGGTGACGGTGATCGTCGTGAGCGGCACGCCCCAGCTATTGAAGTAGTCGCAATTGATCCAGCCGAGCGAATCGTTGGGGAAGGTGTATCCCATACTGTCCGCATTGAGGGTGCCTGGTGCGAAGGGGTCCCAGAGGATGGTGCCGTCGGCATCCACGGTGCCGCTGAACAGTTCCATTTGCGGATCGGGGTTATTGGCCGGTACGAGCACGAAGGAGCCGCCGGGCACCAGCTTCAAGGGCTGGCCGTTCTGCGAGGCGGTGAGGCGGAACTGCCCGCCGCTGGTGAGCGGTTTCAATACGCCGTTGTCATAGCCCACGGTCTGCTTGTTGATCAGGATCATCTTGCCCACGGTCAAAGCCTCCACCAACTTCACGGTTACCTGGCCGCTCACCGCGCCACCACCCTGTGTGCGGAAGGCGTTCGCGACGAAGGTGACCTGCGTGCCATCGCTACCGGTGATGGTGCCGCCCGCGAGCGCGTCCACGAAGAAGCTCTGCTCGGCCGCCGCCAGGTTGTTCGTGAACACGGTGTGCAATGCGTTCTGCGGCCCGTTGCCACCGGAGCCTTTGTGGCACCCGGTAATGATGGCCGAAGCGAGGAGGATGGCACCGCCCAGGAGGACAAGGGATCTGCGCATTGGGATGGGTTTGTGGCGTGAGGACGTCGGTGAAAGTACCTAATGTTGCTTGGAGGCGATCGAGGGCCCTATGCGCGGAACGCCCTTAAGCAGGGGGCCTACGAGCCCACCGGAGGACAGCCTGCCTGGGTAATATCCTCAAGTCGGCCTAACTGCTGCCCGAGTGAAATGTGGACGACGCGTGCCGGTTAGGTTCTTCAGGGAACCGGGACGCAACTAGTCCGCGTGCACCTTGATCGTCGCCGAAGACCCCGTGCCATCATCGCCGGTGATCGCATAGTGGACCAAGCCGTGCAGCCCTATGGCGACCACGATCGGCAAAAACACGTAACGAATGATCCGGTCCATCGGGGTCAGCCTCGGCGCGGTCTTAGTATCCAGATGGGTGAGCCAGGGCATGGTGTACGGTGTCTGAAACATCTTGGGCCACAATGGTGCCGCCGGTTCGCAGCACGCGCAACGCCGCGGGGTGGGGCGAGAAGTACCCATTTGGGGCGGGAATTGCCCATGTTGTCCCAAAGCACCCAGCTGGGGGTATGCCGCTCCTTTTCCGCTCGAACGGCGGGGCGAACAGGATCGCTCAAAGAGCCCGATGGACCATCGGACGAACGATCGGCGTTCCCATGCCATCGAGGCGCAGCACGAACAGCCCTCCCTTCAGCCCACTTGCATTCCACGCGAAGCGTTCCGCCCCGGCAGGGACAGTGAACTCAGCGACCGTGCGACCGGATGTATCGAAGAGGTGCGCATGCACAGGAGTGGTGGTCATGATCGGGAAGTTTAGCTCAATGCGATCGCCGAAGGGGTTCGGAATGAACACATCCTTACTCTCACGGAATTGATCCTCGATCCCGACGGTGATGTGTACAGAGTCGCACGCGAGGTTGTCACCTTGGTCGCGATCGAAGATGTGGTTCGGGCTGAGTGCGGCGATGCAGAAGGTCTGGGTTTGCACATCCTCCACAGAGCCGGAGTATAGGATTGGCTGGATCCCGGTGAGCACCGTATCCGCGCCGGGAAGCAATCCTAACGCATCATAGAAGTACGTTCGGCCCACATCGCTACAGAGCCATTCGCCATAGAAGGCGTTCAGCACCACGCTGTTCACGGTATCTGTGCCGAGGTTGCTGATCCGGATCGAGACCAGTGCTTCGGGATAGATGGTGGGGGGCGCTCCCGTGTACCAACTGCTGTCGATACTGGCGACCTCGACGCCCACGTTCGTCGTGTGCAGGGCTTGGTCGCCGTTCAGATGTACAGTGCGCAGGACCCCGGTGAGGCGTTCATTGTAGGGATGCATGCCCACCATCGCTACGCGATCCGGTGCGGCGAAGGCCATATCGTCGAACAGACCGAGCGGAAATGCCAGCTGCGTATCCCATATACTACTGGACAGCACGGAGAGCGAGCTATCGAGAAGAAAGATCTTGTCGATGCTCACGGCGATCAATGAATCGCCCGATACGATGAGGTCCCCGAACGAGAAATTGGACAAGAGATGGGTGGTATCGACCGGGAGAAAGAGGCTGTCCAGGGTGAACAGATCGCCATTGGCCGCAAGTGCGAGGATGCGATCATCCATGAGCGCGATCTTCATCGTTGGAGCGGGGAGAGAGTCCTCATGGAGCTGCGTACCGTTGTGGTGGCGACGCTCGATCGTGTTCAGGTTTGCAAGAAGCAGAGTAGAATCACTTTCCCAGAGCACTTGGCGCGATCCGCTCGGCCATGAAGTAAGGCTGTCGCCGGCGGCGTTCGCAATGAGCGTTTTGTTGTGACCAAGCACCGCTATTGAGCCGGAAGCGGAAATGGCCATGTCCTGGGCACTGAACAACGTGTACTCATGCGCCCAATCCACGGATGCGTCCGGCGCAATGGAGATCAGGAACAGCCGATCGAACGGTCCCGGATCGCAGCCGAGCACCATACCGCCCACCACGATCCGGTCACCGGCCGCGTTCGCCAGGTAGGAGGGCCGTGCGTTGGGCACAGCGGTGTTGGGCATGAGCAAGCTCCACGCGGTATCGCCCTCCGAAGTGAAGTGTGTCAGGAAGCTGAAGCGATAGGTGCCTGATTCGAATTGAGAATGGCCGCATACGGTCCAGCCATCGGTCTGGCTCGCAACATCGGCGTAGTAGGTAATATGCGTCCGCTGGTCCGTATACTCGAATGGAAGTTGTGCGATCGATCCGATCGTGGATCCCGAACAAATAACTAAGAGGACAAATTGCAGCTTCATAGTGTGAAGCTAGACCGGCCGGTGGGGGTTCGCCCGACCGTTCCTCGTTCAGTGGAAAAGACAGCCGGTCGGCTAGCTATCACTCTTGCGGGCGCGATAATCTCACTCGAACGGGATATGCCGCATCAGCAGCAGCATGTCCCGGTGGTAGAAGGTGGCATACTCGCGTTCGATGTCAGGGAACTTGCACGGCTCGGGATCGATGTCTGTGCCGTGGCCATCGGTAAGGTTGGCGTACTCATAGAACACATGGGTGGCGGGGTGCAGGTAGCTCACGCTCGTCTCCACGGCCAGGCTATCGGCACAGCCGCTGAAGGTCCAAGTCATCTTCCACCACACGGCCACGGTATTGCCGTCGGTATCGAAGTAGTACGAGCTGCTCAGTTCCACCCCTTTCGCCGGGCTTT
>JAGNSU010000068.1 GCA_017987895.1 Flavobacteriales bacterium
CCGGCAACCGACAACCGACAACCGTTCCCAGCCTACCGGCCTCCCGCGCATGAAGACCCGTTACATCGATCTGATCGAGCAGACCTTCGATTTCCCGAAGGACGAGTTCGGCCTGGAGAACGACCAGTTGACCTGGAACAACATTCCGCTGGTGCCGCTGATCGAGAAGTACGGCACGCCGCTGCGCATTACCTACCTGCCGAAGATCGGCGAGAAGATCGACCTGGCGCGCGCCAGTTTCGCCAAGGCCTTCAAGGAGCACAAGTACAAGGGCGACTACACCTACTTCTATTGCACGAAGAGCAATCATTTCAGCTACATCATCGACCAGGTGCTGGAGAAAGGAGTGACGCTGGAGACGAGCAGCGCCTATGATCTGGAGATGATCGAACTGCTGCTGGAACGCGGCAAAATGCCGAAGGACGCCACGATCCTGTGCAACGGCTTCAAGGACGAGCGCTACATCCGCAATATCGGCCGCCTGGCCAACAGCGGCATGAACGTGGTGCCGATCATCGACAACATGGCGGAGATCTACCTGCTGGACGAGGTGATCAAGGGGCCGTGCGACATCGGCATCCGCATCGCGGCGGAGGAGGCGCCCAAGTTCGAGTTCTACACCAGCCGCCTGGGGATCGGGTACAAGGACATCATCCCGTTCTACATGCGCAACGTGAGCAAGCAGAAGAAATTCCGCTTGAAGCTCATGCACTTCTTCATAAACACCGGCATCACGGACACGGCATACTACTGGAACGAGCTGAGCAAGTGCGTGAACGTGTACTGCGACCTGAAGAAGCTCTGCCCCACCCTGGACACGCTGGATATCGGCGGCGGACTGCCGATCAAGAACAGCCTGAACTTCAGCTTCGACCTGGACTATATGATCGGCGAGATCGTGGGACGCATCAAGGATGTTTGCGAAGAGAACAAGGTGAAGGACCCGCACATCTTCAGCGAGTTCGGCAGCTTCACGGTGAGCGACAGCGGCGCCACCTTCTTCAGCATCGTGTACCAGAAGAAGCAGAACGAGAAGGAGCGCTGGGACATGATCGACGGCAGCTTTATGACCACCCTGCCGGACACCTGGGCGATAAGCAAACGCTTCATCATGCTGCCGGTGAACAACTGGAACGACGAGTACGAGCGCGTGTTCCTGGGCGGCATGACCTGCGACAGCGATGATTACTACAACAGCGAACAGCACGTGAACGCGATCTACCTGCCGCGCTTCCGCGAGGACCGCAAGCAGTATATCGCCTTTTTCAACACCGGCGCATACCAGGACACGCTCGGTGGCTTCGGCGGCATACAGCATTGCCTGATCCCCAAACCCAAGCATGTGTTGGTGGACCGCCTGCCGGATGGCTCGCTTACGGATATGCTCTTCGCACCGGAGCAAAGTGCGGAGCGCATGCTGCAATTGCTGGGCTATTTGCCGATGGAGGAACCTGTTAGAAAGTAGTTCTGTGTTGAGGAGCAGGAGCAGGGGCAGGAGCGAGACGTGACCATTGCTCCTGCCCCTGCCAACTGCCCCTGCTCGTTGCATTCATTTACCGCGTCTATATTTCGCCCCCATTCGCCAATGAGCAACCGACCGATCTCCAGCTTCCTTGAGAAGCACTACCTGCACTTCAACGCGGCCGCGTTGGTGGATGCCGCCAAAGGCTACAAGGCGCACAAGGCCGCGGGAAAGAAAATGCTGGTGTCGCTGGCCGGGGCGATGAGCACCGCCGAGCTGGGGAAGATCTTCGCGGAGATGATCCGGCAGGGCAAGGTGGACATCATCAGCTGCACCGGCGCGAACCTGGAAGAGGACGTGATGAACCTGGTGGCGCACGACCATTACGAGCGCGTGCCGAACTACCGCGACCTCACCCCTGCGCAGGAACGAGATCTCTTGGACCGCGGCATGAACCGGGTGACCGATACCTGCATCCCGGAGCACGAAGCGTTCCGCCGCCTGGAGAAGCACGTGGTGGACCTGTGGACGGCCGACGACAAAAGCGGCAACCGTCGGTTCCCGCACCAGTATTTCTATGAGATGATCAACTCTGGGGTGCTGAAGCAGTACTACCAGATCGATCCGAAGGACAGTTGGATGGTGGCGGCCGCCGAGCGCAACCTGCCGATCATTTGCCCGGGTTGGGAGGACAGCACCTTGGGCAACATCTTCGCCGGGCATTGCATTACCGGCGATTGCAAGCCGGGCATGATGAAGAGCGGCATCGAGTACATGATGTTCCTGGCCGACTGGTACACCAAGGAGGCGGGCACCGATGGCATCGGCTTCTTCCAGATCGGCGGCGGCATAGCGGGCGACTTCCCGATCTGCGTGGTGCCCATGCTGCACCAGGACCTGCAGCGGGACAGCATTCCCTTCTGGAGCTACTTCTGCCAGATAAGCGACAGCACCACCAGCTACGGCAGTTACAGCGGTGCGGTGCCCAACGAAAAGATCACCTGGGGCAAACTGGATATCGATACCCCGAAGTACATCATCGAAAGTGATGCTACTATTGTGGCGCCCCTCATCTTCGCGTACATCCTGGACATGTAAGCCGCCCCCATGCAACGCCTGATCCGTTCCTTCAACACCCTCACCGACGAACTGCGTGAGAAGCTCCAGGAGCAGTTCCCCGATGGGATCGACAACTCGCACATCCGCGCCATAAGCACCGCCAAAGGCGAAACGCTTCGCGTGATCGAGCTGCGCACCGCCGAGGCGATCTACCTGATCAAGATCAACCCCGAAAGCCGCGCCGAGATCGAGGAGTTCCTCGACCAGGAGGAAGCGACACCCGCCGCCGGCGACGACATGGACGGCGAGGACCTGGCCACAGGCGACGACGGCGCCAGCGATGAGGAGGAGGAAGAGGACAAGGACGATGCCCCCGATGATGATGAGGACGATGATGCGGACGCCGATAAGGACGCCGGCGATGAGGACGACGAGGACTGAACGATCCCGGGACTTCCAAGAGAACAAGAGAACGCCGCTCGATGAGCGGCGTTCTTCGTTCCCCTGTTGATAAGCCCATAACCGTGACCTCATCCGCCGCCAACAGGAGTTTACTTTAGAGCCACAGGCAAACCGCACTCCCATGAAAGGCCCCTTCCACCTCGCCTTCGCCACCACCGACCTGAAACGCATCAAAGCGTTCTATGGCAAGTTCCTAGGCTGTGCGGAAGGCCGTAGCGCCGCCAGTTGGGTGGACTACGACTTCTTCGGCCACCAACTCACCATCCAGGAAGTACCGAAGCTGATCAAGACCGCGCGCATTTATAACCCCAAGAGCACTGTACCCAGCGATCACTGGGGCATTGTGCTACCCTTGGCCGATTGGAAGAAATTGCGCGACAAACTGAAGAAGGTGGGCTACCCATTCTTCATCGAACCACGCACGGTGATGAAGGGTGAAGTGGGCGAACAGGTCAGCATGTTCATCGAGGATCCCGATGGGCACGCCATCGAGTTCAAAGCGTTCAAGAGCACAAACGACCTCTTCCGAAAGAACTGAAGTTCTTCACGGCAACTTGATGTGTTCGGTGCTCGATCCGTGACATCGACCGCACGCGCCGTCATGAACGGCCTCCACCATGAAAGAGGTATCTCCCGCACTGTTGATGACCGCAGGGAACAGGCCATTCCCGAATCGCACCTCTTGAGACGTGTAGACGTTCCCGCTCCCATCGCTGGACAGTTCAAGCGCAACGTTGCCGCCGCCGTGCGACGCGGTGAAAAGACGGACCTGCGCTCCCGCGACCGGAAGGGTTCCCGCGCTGTTGTAGATGGTGCCGCTCACGTTCCAACACACTTCACCGGGGCCGTCGGGGTGGTGGCATGAAAAGCAGTTCTGACCCGCATTATGGCTGACCCTACCGGCCCCACTGGAACCCCCATCCTCGCATTTGCCGTGCTTGCAGGCAGCCACATACAGGGTGCCCATAGCAGCGATGACAATGATCCAACGAATGTGCATACGCTGTTCGAGGAGGAGGAACTCGTCGTAATGATAGGGCATCGGACCCTACCGCCCGAACACCGGGAATGGAAACGTCCACGCGCCGCGATCAGTAGTCGCGCTGGGCGACGAGTTCGCCATGGGCGCCGATCTCCTCACCGCGGGTCAAGGTCCCGTTCTGATAGGCCAATCGTCCCTGAAGTTGCCCTGTGGAGGAGCGGAACTCCCAGGTGCCTTTGCGCATGCCGCCGGTGAATTCCGCTTTGGCCAGGATGATACCGTTCTCGGCGAACTGTTGCCAGACCCCTTCCCTTTTTCCACTCAGGAAAGCACCTTGTTCCTTGACGCGGCCGCTCTCGAAAAAGGTGATGAAGCGCACGATCCCGCCTTCCTTGTAGAGGGACGACTTCAAGCGGCCGTTATCGAACCGCTCCTGGCGGAGCAGTTCCTGGGCTTGGGAACCGAGGCTGAAGAACAGGATGGACGCGAGAAGCAGGGTGCGCATGGGGAGCTGGTTCATCGCCTTTAACGGTACCAAGGTAAGGATCGTTTCACCAGGAATTCACATTGGCTTAACATTGACTTGTCCACTAGGGGCGGTGCGTAGCTCGCTACTTTCGCCCGCCTTCGGCCATGGTATTCAGTTCGCCGGTCTTCCTCTTCCTCTTTCTTCCGCTCACGCTGCTGGCCGTGTGGCTCGCAGGTAGTACGGCCGCGCGCAATGCGGTCCTGCTTGCGGCCAGTCTGCTGTTCTATGCCTGGGGCGAGGGGGTCTACGTGCTCCTGATGCTAGCCACCGTGCTGGTGAACTATGGTTGCGGTCTGGCCATCGATCGAAATACCGGCAGGCGTTCCTGGCTGGTGCTCGCCGTGGTGGTGAACCTCGCCGCCCTGGCCTGGTTCAAGTACGCCAACTTCTTCGTCGATACACTGAACGCGCTCTTCGCGCATCAGCTCGATGGACCGATCCATCTGGAACCGGTACACCTGCCGATCGGGATCTCGTTCTTCATCTTCCACAGCCTCAGCTATGTGGTGGATGTGTACCGCGGGCAGGCGAACGCCCAAAGGAGTCCGGCGATCACCACGCTCTACCTGGCGCTCTTTCCCCAGCTAGTGGCCGGGCCGATCATCCGGTACCACGATGTGGCGGCGCAGTTCCTGGAGCGCACGCTGAACACCGCCCGGTTCGCCAATGGCGTGCGTCGATTTGTAATTGGGCTGGCCAAGAAAGTGCTCATCGCCGATCAGTGCGCTCGCGTGGCGGACGCCATCTTCGCCGTGCCAGCGGATGAAGTGCCCCTGGTGACCGCTTGGCTGGGTGCGATAGCCTATGCCCTGCAGATCTATTTTGATTTCAGCGGGTACAGCGATATGGCGATCGGCCTCGGGCGCATGCTCGGTTTCGAGTTCCGGGAGAACTTCGACCGGCCGTACATCGCCACTTCGATCCGCAACTTCTGGCAGCGCTGGCATATCAGCCTGAGCACCTGGTTCCGGGACTACCTCTACATCCCACTGGGCGGTAATCGGCTCGGTCCGGCACGCACCTACCTCAACTTGTTCATCGTCTTTTTCCTCACCGGCCTATGGCATGGCGCCAGTTGGAACTTCGTGGTGTGGGGCCTTGTACATGGGTTGTTCCTGGTGTTCGAACGCGCGGGGCTCGGCAAGGTGCTGGAACGCGCACCGCGCCCCCTGCCCCACCTCTATACCCTGCTCGTGGTGCTGACGGCTTGGGTGTTGTTCCGCCTGCCGGACATCACCCAAGGGTGGCACTACATCCTGGGCATGTACGGGATCCGCCCTGGTGATGCGGTGCTGCACCCGGCCGATCTCTTCCTGACGCCGGTGACCGCGCTCGCATTAGTGATCGGAGCGCTCGGCGCCTTGAACGTGCATGTGCTTATCGGCCGCGCGATGGACCTGCGTCCCATGGGCCAGGAGCTCGCGACCGGAACACGCGGAACGCTCGAGGTGCTCGGCCTGTTCACGTTGTTCCTGCTCGTGGCCATGTCCGTGGCGAGCTCCACCTACAGTCCGTTCATCTATTTCCGCTTCTGATGGACCGCATGACGCGCACCCTCTGGCTTCCGCTGCTCGCTGCCGCACTCGCGTTCGGGGGGGTCTGGCGGGCGGTGCGCGTGGCCCCCGCTCCGCCAGGTCTGCATGTGGTGCTGGAAGTGACCACCACCTACGACGATACCTATACCCTCTTCTACGACGACCTCACCTATGCCTACGATCCCGCGCGCCAGATCCAGCGCGAGGTGGTCGCATCGCACGAGCGGCAGCGGATCGGCTTCGCACTGCCGGAAGGGATCGCACGGGTACAGGGACTGCGCCTGGATCCAGCCACGGCAGGAACCCAGCAGTTGCTCCATGCCATCGTATTGCAGGGGCCCTACCGCACCGTACGGCTCACGCCGGAGCGGATCCTGGAACTCTTCGCGCCTACCAATCAGTTGGAACCCTTCCGTATCGACTCGGTCCGCGAGGCGATCGTACTGGAGGCCAATGGCCCGGACCCGTACATGAGCACCACGCGCGACATCGCGCCGATCGTGCAGGAGGCG
Source organism: Flavobacteriales bacterium (assembly GCA_017987895.1). Lineage (GTDB taxonomy): Bacteria > Bacteroidota > Bacteroidia > Flavobacteriales_F > PHOS-HE28 > PHOS-HE28. The sequence continues at coordinate 6,542 of JAGNSU010000068.1, forward strand.
CTCGACCCGGTGCGTCCCGTGATCGGTCCGTTCCTGATGGCGCTCTTCATATCCGTGCTGGTGTTCCTTTCGCTCCAATGGGCCCTGCGCCCCAGAAAAATGCGCTCCATTGATCCGGTACCGATATCGCACCGGGCTCCCATGCCGCGCAGAAGAAGACTGATCGCCGCCGGCATCAGCATCGCTGCGGGTGTGCTCTCCCTCGGGTTGGTGAACAGGGTCCATTTCCGGGACCGCGCCGTGCGTGTGGAGTTGGAACTGGTGGCGACGCGCAGCGACAACTTCCAGATGTTCCATGCGGCACGCACCGGTGATTTCAAGGAGGGCTATTTCGTGAACGCTGCCCTGCGTGGTTCGGCCCGACCGCAGTTGGTGAGTTTCCGCATGCCTGCGGATACCGCATACGGCTTCCTCCGCTTCGATCCGGGGGATCAACAGGACAGCCTGTTGATCCGTCGCATGGTGCTGCGCTGCAACGATGAGCGCACGATCTACGGCCCAGACGAGCTCTTCGACCTGTTCCACGGGAACGAACAGGTGCGCACCTATGAAGTGACCGGACAGGGGCTGCGCATGGTCTTTTCGGGGAACGACCCCTTCCTCTATTGCGATACGGACCTGCGCACACGGCTGGAGGATCTTCAATCGCGCTCCGGCAACGGACCCATACCGCTGGCGTTCGCGTTGATCATGGGCCTCTTCGCGTACACGAGCCTGGTGCAACAGCCGCGTCTCGACCATGTACGTGGCAGCGCGACCGGACATCAAATGGTCCTGGGCATCGCCTTCGTGACCATGCTTTGGGCACCGCTCCTGGCGGATTGGCTGCCGATCGAGCCCTATCTGGAGGACACCGAGAAGCGCCCGATGGCGGAAAAACCGCTGGCACGGATGCATTCCATCGAGCGTTTCCCTGCGCTGTACACCAAATTCTTCAGCGATCATTTCGGCTTCCGCAAGGCGCTCTTCCGCTTGAACTCCATGTTCCACACCTACGTGCTGCGCTCTTCCCCGTTGCCGGACAACGTGGTGTTCGGCAGGGAGGGCCATCTCTTCCTGATGCGCGATGGTGTGGTGGACCAGTACCGGGGGCTGCCCATCTTCACCCGCAACGAACTGGATCTGATCGCCTCCCGACTGGAAACGCGCCGCAAATGGCTGGCCGAACGGGGCATCGCGTATTACCTCACCGTGGCGCCCATGGCCAGCACCATCTATCCGGAAAAACTGCCCGAACGCTTCCATCCGGTGGGTGGCGAAGGTGGCTTGGACCAGTTGATCCGCCACCTCAGCGAGCATACCTCCGTGCAAGTGATCGACATGCGCGAACAGCTGCGCGCCGGGCGCGCGGTGCGCGATACGTACTACACCACGGACATCCATTGGAACCCGTGGGGGGCGTTCATCGGGTATCGCACGCTGATGGAACGCATCGCGAAGGACCACCCGGAAGTGGGCGCGCCCTGCCTTGCCGAAGACTATATCGTTGAACTGGATACCAACGACCAGGGCGACCTGGCCATGCAACTGGCGTTGAACGATCTGCTCACGCGTGTAACCCCGATGATGGTGCCACAGGCGCCCTTCCGCGCCCGCGACCTGGCGGAGGAAACCCTGGCCGGGTCGGGCTTCTTCAAGTACCGTCCGGTCTTCAAGCAAGGTCCGGATCCGCAAGCACCGAAGCTGCTCATGTTCCGTGATTCGTTCGCGGTGTACCTCATCCCGTACCTCAGCGAGCACTTCAGCAGAAGTGTCTACGTGTGGTCCCCGATCTTCATTCCCGCTATCGTGGAAAGCGAACGGCCGGACATCGTGGTGCAGGAACTGCTCGAGGTCTTCCTGAAGGACCTCACGCATGACAACATGCGCGAGGACCTATAGGGCGAACTGCCAATCATGCACCCCACGCCCGAGATTCGGGTTGTAGCAGGGATCGTCCTCCACATAGGCCGCCCAGCGCTTCTGGAACAGGCCCACCTCGTGCAGATGCCTTTCGTAGCTCTCCTGTGTGAGGTGCGGATGGCCGCGCGTGAGGGACTCGAAATGATAGAGCGACACATGCGGTAGGTACACGTTGTTGAACCCCTTTTCCCGCAAGCGCAGGCAAAGGTCCACATCGTTGTACTCCACGCTGAAGGCTTCGTCCCAGCCCCCGATCGCCTCCACCTTGGTGCGCTGCACCATCATGCAGGCGGCGGTTACCGCACTGTTGTTGTTGATGGTGTTGATGTAGTTGAAATAGCCCGGCCCATCCTTGTGATAACCCACGAAGGTGTGTCCCGCGACGCCACCCAGGCCGATCACCACCCCAGCATGCTGGATCGTGTCGTTCGGATAGAGCAGCTTCACCCCCACAGCACCGATCGAGGGACGCTGCGACCATTCGTGCATGGCCCGTAGCCAGTCGGCATGGATCACCTCCGTGTCGTTGTTGAGATAGAGCAGGTGGGCACCGGTGGCCTTGGTGGCCGCGAAATTCATGAGGCCCGCGAAGTTGAAGGGCACATCGTGCGCGTACCAGTTGAAGCGCTCCGGATACCTGGTCCGGAAATCGTCCAGCAGTTCGAAGAGGGCGCCCTCGCGGCTGTTGTTGCTCACCACGATCACTTCGAGATCCGGGTGGTCGGTGATCTCGAAGAGCGACCGAAGGCAGGTGCCCAGGATCTCCGCCTTGTCCTTCGTTGGGATGATGATGCTGACGCGCCCTTCCAGCGGACGCTTGAACCGGATGCCGTATCCGCGGAAGCCGTCCAGAAAGCTCACCTGCGCCGGTTCACCGCGGCGCTCACAGGCTTCGGTGATCGCCCGGCGAGCCGCCTCATAAGCGTAGGGCTTCACTTCTTCGCTCCTCGCCGCGCTGCCCGCATGGATGCGCCAATGGTAGAGCACGCGCGGGATGTGCGCGATCCGCCCGGTTCGCTCCGTTAAACGCAGGAGCAGATCGTGGTCCTGGCTCCCTTCGAAGCCGAGGCGGAATCCGCCCACATCGCGCAGGAGTTGGGTGCGTGCCACGACCAGATGGCCGAAGTAGTTGCGCGAGAGCAAATGGTCCGGGCACCATTGTGGCTTGAAATGCGGCTCACTGTGCCGACCCTGCTCATCGATCTTGTCCTCGTCCGAGTAGAGGATATCCAGGTCCCGATCGCGCTGCAACCGCTTCACCATGTGATAGAGCGCATCGGGCGCCAGCAGGTCGTCGTGGTCCATCAATGCGCAGAACTCGCCGGTCGCCAGTTGGAGCGCGCTGTTGCTCGCTTCGGAGATATGGCCGTTCCGCTCGCGGTACTCCACTTTGATGCGCGGGTCCTCCTTCCTCCAACGCTCCAGGCAGCGCCGAACCTCAGCATGCGTGGACCGATCGTCCGCGATGCAGAGTTCCCAGTCCGGGTAGACCTGCGCACGTACCGAGCGGATCGCGGCATCCAGCAATTCCACCGGAGCATTGTACACCGGCATCACCACGCTCATCATCGGCCGGTATTCGAACTCTTTCACATGGTCCGCGTGATCGCGCAGGTCCGACGGACGTGCGAAGTGCCGGGCCATCCACTGGTGGTAGGGATCCCCATGTACAGCGAAGAGCTGCTGCTGCTCCTCCCCGACAATGATCCGGACCGGACGCACCTCAGTGAGCAGGTACAACGCCTTGAAGACCTTGGCCAGGAACTTCCGCAGGATGTGCCGTCCCTTGGAAGACACCAGAAAAGTGACCCGTTTCAACCAGCGCCACCCTCTGCGTGAGGTTCCGCTGGACGTGCGCAACAAGGCCCTGAACTTGTAGTACTGTTTCCGCAGGCGCCACAGCTTGCTGCCCTCCATCGCCCGGATCCTCGCCTCGTACTGATCGATCAGCGCCTGCAGGGCGCGGGCATGCTCGCGCTGCACACCCAGGGCATGCATGGCCTTGTCCACTTCTCCGACCAGCCGATGCGCCTCCGTGGCCAACGCGGTCTTGCTCTCTTCCAGAGCGGCGAGTCGTCCGGCGCTGGCACCCGCGGCGTCCTTCAGTACGTCGATCTCATGGAGCAATGCCTGCCGCTCATCTGCGCCGCGCGCTCTTTCATCGGCGACGAGGCTGATCAACGCGTCGTACCGTTCGATCGCTCCAGCCTGGACACGGCGCGCTTCCTCCAGATCCGATCCGAGCCGGTCCACCAGGTCGGTCGCGTTGCGCGCCGCCTCTCTGGCCTCGCGCGTAATGCGGTCCGCCTGCATCACACGGCCGCGGTCATGCGCCTGGATGCGGTGCAATTCGGTGATCACGCGGTCAGCATGCGCGGAAAAGAGCGCATGGTGCTTGTTGGTGATGTAGTGCAGAACAGAGGCACGCACGTGCGGATCATCCGCGCGGCTGAGCAGGGACCCCTCCCGCACCCGGTAGTGGAAGAGCGCGCCTTCCACGTGGACGAAACGCAGGCCGGCATCCAACATCCGGATCCATAGTTCCCAATCCTCGTAACCCTGGCGCATCGCATCATCGAACCCGTCCATCCGCACCAAAGCGGAGCGGCGCACCACGGTACAGGCATCGATCCGGTTGCCCACCAGCATCGCCGAGAGGTCCGCCTCCGGCTGCACTACAAGGCCGGTGCGATCGCCGAACTCCAACTTGTCCGAATAGACCACCGCCGCTTCCGGATCTTCTTCGAACACGGCACATGCCCGCTCAACAAGTTGAGGGTCCGCACGATTGTCCGCATCGAGGAACAGGATGTACGGCGCATCGCTCGCACGCCACCCCACGTTCCGCGCGGCGGCCAGACCCTGGTTCGGCGTATCGATCACGCGGTACCCCAACGCACGCAACCGATCCAGTTCGCGCAAAGTGTCGTCCTGCGCGGAGCCATCGTTCACGATCAGTACGCCACTACCCTCCGCATACGCCTCGCCCAACGAGTCCAGGGCCTCCTGGAGAAATGCACCATCATTGAAACAGGGGATCACCACATGCACCAGGTCGGTGTATCGGACCTCAGTGCCAATGCCGTGCGGGCGGAGCCTTGTGCTCATCCTTCGCGCGGTATTCCCAGCAGATCGTGATAGAAGAGCCCGACCTCATGCGCACCGCCCACCTTCACCATGCGACCATGCTCCATGCAGCCCGCACGATCGCATAGTTTCTGCACCTCGCCGAGGGAATGGGACACGAACACGATGGTGCTTCCCATCCGCTTCAGCATGTCGATACGTTCATAGCAGCGGCGTTGGAACTCGGCATCCCCTACGGCGAGCACCTCATCGATCAGGAGCACTTCGGGATCGTTCGCGATCGCGATGGCAAAGCCCAGCCGGGCCATCATACCGGTGCTGTAGCGCTTCACCTGCATCGTCAGGTCGTCCTCGGAAAGACCGGCGAAGGCCCGCACATTCTCCAAGGCCCGCCGCACGGCGTATCGATCGCCACCCATCAGCACCGCGCATAACCGGACGTTCTCCAAACCGTTGAGCTCCGGTTCCAAGCCCACACCAAGCGCGAGCATCGGCGCCACCCTACCCTTCATCAAAGCGCTTCCGCCAGAGGGCTCCACGATGCCGGCCAGCACACGCAACAAGGTGCTCTTACCGCTCCCATTGCGCCCTACGATACCGAAGCACTCACCCGCGTAAACGTCGAGGTCCACATGGGAAATGATACGCTTGCGCTCCAACAACTTCTTGGTCCCGAACGATACGAGATACTCCTTGATGGACCGGTAGCCGTGGCGCTGCACCAGGTAATCCACCTGCAAGCCCCGCAATTCGATCATGGTGCGTTGTTCGCTCATGCTCAATAGTTCGCGATGAACCCCGGACGGAGGGACCGGAACACCAGCATGCCGACCGTGAGCGATACCAGCGACAACAACACGACACGGACCCATTGCTCCACATCGGGAACAAGTCGTTCACTGACCACAGTGCGGAAGAGGTCCACATACCAGTAGAGCGGATTGACCCCGGCGATCCAGCGCAGGTCCTCCGGCACCAGATCGGGTGGGTAGGCGATGGGCGTGAGGTAGAAGAAGGCCGGGAGCAGCGCCCCCCACAGCAAGCCGATGTCGCGGAAGAAGACGTGCATCGCGCCCAGCGCGAGCCCCACCCCGAAGACGAAAACGGTGAAGACCAGCAATGCGGGGATCGCCAGCACATCCACCAGTGATGGCCGCCAACCGAAGAACGCGAGGATGCCCGCGAAGGGAAGGAGCGAAAGCGACAGATTGAACAATCCCGCCATCCACTGTGCCAATGGGAATACCAGCGGCGGCACGGCCAGCGAACGCAACACACCCGCGTTCTCCACCAGCGCACCTTGGATATGGGCCGTGGTGGTGGCGAAAAAGGTCCAGAGGATGAGACCGGAAAGCGCGAAAACGGGATAGTTCTCCACTTGGGGGAAGGCCCGGCTGAAAATGAAGAGGAAGATCAACAGGTAGAGCACGGGGTTCAGCAAGGTCCACAGAAAGCCGAGCAAGGAGCTTTTGTAGCGCAGCCGCACGTTCTTCCAGGCCACCTCCAAAAGCAAGGGCCAGGCCAACCCGCGACCACCGCCCTCCGCCATAACCGCTCCGCCGCCCATGGCGCGCAAGTTAGCCGAAGGCCTTGGCGGGCCGCCCTACCTTGGCCGCCATGGCGCTCGTGGTGAATGGCCGCTACATGGATCGGCCCGTGACCGGCGTGGAGCGCTATGCCGCTGCGATCGCGAGCCTTCTCGCCGAAGAGGCCGACCACCGGGTCGAACGTCCACAAGGCGTTACGACGGGTCATGCCTGGGAGCAACTCGTACTTCCGATGCGGCTCAACAAGGGGGATGTTCTGTTATCCCTCGCCAACACGGGTCCTGTCTCGGTCCACAAGCAGGTCCTGGCGATCCATGATCTCGCTTTCCTGGAGCATCCGGAATGGTTCAAGGCTTCCTTCGCAAGGTGGTACCGGTGGCTGTTGCCACGCCTCGCACGCCGTGTAGCGCAGGTGATCACACCCAGTGAAGATGTCCGCGCTTCGATCATCCGGACCTTGGGGGTGGACGAGGACCGGATCACCGTGGTCCCGCCCTTTTTGTTACCGGTGGAAGGAAGCATCCCGAACGACCCGGGCATCGGAACACCCTATTGTTTGATCGTTGGATCGATGGATACGCGCAAGCGGATCAGCGAGGCCATCGCCTGGTATGCCGCCTTCGCGGAACCCGCGTTCCGACTGGTCTGGGTGGGTCGACCGGGGCGCGCGTTCGCCCATGAGCCGGTGGGGCATGTGAAAGGTCTTGTCCACCTCACGGATGTGGATGATGCCCGACTTTCCGCACTGTACCAAGGCGCCATCGCGTTGATCCAACCGACGTGTTACGAAGGCTTCGGCCTTACCCTCCTCGAAGCGATGCAGCACGGTTGCCCCGTGATCGCCACAGACCTACCCGTGTTCCGTGAGAGCTTCGGCGACGCGGTCCTCTACGCCGACATAGCGGCCCCCAACGCCTTGGACCGATCGTTAGCGCAGCTCGCTTCACCTTCGTTCCGCACCGATCGTATCGCTCGCGGCCGTGCGGTGGCGGCCACCTTTACCCGGGAACGCACCCGCACCGCCCTCCGGACCGTGCTCGATCCTTTGCTGAACACCGCATGAAAGTCGCCTTTGTCCACGATTGGTTGGTGGTGCATGGCGGTGCCGAACAGGTGACCCGTGAATTGGTGGATCTCTTCGATGCGGATGTGTTCGCCCTTGTCGACCTTCTTTCCGCTGATGATCGCCAGGCGATCCTGCATGGAAAGCATGCACGGACCAGCTTCGTGCAACACCTGCCCTTCGCGCGCACCCACTTCCGCTGGTACCTTCCCCTATTCCCAAGCGCGATCGAAAGGCTCGACTTGCGCGGCTACGATCTGGTGATCTCCGCTTCGTACGCGGTGGCAAAAGGTGTGCGTACGCATCCGGGTCAGGTGCATGTGAGCTACGTGCACACACCGATGCGCTATGCGTGGGTGATGGAGGACGCCTACCTGAACGATCACGGCATCGGGAACGGCCCGAAGGCATGGCTGGTGCGCCGCGTGCTGCGCTACCTGCGTGCCTGGGACCTGCGCGTCACAACGCGTGTGGATCGACTCGTCGCCAACAGTCGCAACACCGCAGCACGTATCCAACATATCCACGGTCGCGACGCAGAGGTCGTGTACCCACCCCTGGACCTCGCTCGCTTCGCTCCAGGACCAGGTGAGCGCACACACTATCTGGCAGCGGCGCGCCTCGTGCCGTACAAACGCATCGACCGCATCATCGCCGCGTTCCGCGCACTTCCCGATCATAAGCTGGTCGTCTTGGGCGATGGTCCAGAGCGCGAACGCTTGCAACGCGTTGCTCCAACGAACGTAGCGTTCCGTGGTCATGTGGATAGCGATGAACTCGTGCGGTCCATGCAACATGCGCGTGCCCTGATCGTGGCCGCTGACGAGGACTTCGGTCTTACTCCGGTGGAAGCGTTGGCCTGCGGCACTCCGGCGATCGCGCTCCGACGCGGTGGGTATCAGGAGACGATCACCGACGGTCGGACAGGCTTGTTCTTCGATGAGGCCACACCTGAAGCGATCAGAGACACGGTCCTTCGCTTCGAACGGGACGGTGTCGCCTGTTCGACGCAAGAACTTCGCGCAGCGGCGGAACCCTTCTCCCGCGCGCATTTCCGCAGTGCGATGACACGCATTGTCAACGAAGCGATCGCTCATGCGCGCGCTTGACCGTCTCTCTATCGGCGCGCTGCTGCTGCTGGCGGCACAGCCGATCCTGCCCTTGCCCATTGCTGCGTCGGCCGTGGTGATCCTCGCGGTGGTCCAACTGGCCCGGGCGATCCAGCAGCACTTGGTGCCCGAACGACGCGACCTGCTTCTGGTCGCTGCCCTCGCGCTTCCGTTCGTGCTGCTCGCGATCGCTTCACTGGTAGCCAGCGACCACGGTGCGGCTTGGGCCGTCGCGGAGCGCACCGCCGCGCTCGCTGTGCTTCCTATCTGCCTGCTGCTTATGCCCGCACCACCTGTGGGACGCACGCTTGTCCTTGACGTGTTCAGCATCGCTGCCGTGTGCCTCGGCCTGTATGCCAACGTCGGGGTCGCCTTGCACGATGCCCAACTTCTCTCGGCCACGGCGCGCGACTATCGCGAAGCCTTCGCCACGCGCACCGGGATCCATGCGGTGTATGCGGCGTACTACTTCTTCGCGGCGGCACTGATCCAACTCCACGCGGCGACGGAGCATCGATCCCCGCTCCGCTGGTCCGCCTGCGCGTTCCTCGTGCTCTGTGGTCTTCTGCTCGCGTCACGCATGCCGATCATCGCCTTCGCATGCGCGGCACCGGTCATCCTTTTTCGGGGACGCTCCGGCGGAACCGCGAAGCGAGCTGCGTTGATCACGCTCGCCCTCCTGGTCCTTTCTGGTGCGTTGCTACCCTCCGTCCGCGAGCGTATGCACGAAGCCTGGACCACCCCGGCCGAACTGCCCTCATCCTTTGGACTGAACAGCGTGAGCGAGCGGATCGCCATGCTGCACTGCTCGGTGGATCTGCTGGAAGAACATGTGTGGATCGGCATGGGGCCGCACCGCGTGCGCGATGCCATGGATGACTGCCTTCGCCCGATAGCGAACGGGGTACTTGCCGATGGGCACCACGGCCCACACATGCAACCGCTGCTCTGGTGGATCGGACTTGGACTGCCCGGACTCTTCGCGTTCGTCCTGCTCTTCGGCCTCTCGGCCCAGCGCGCCTGGCGTCGTCATGACCACCTTCATTTGGCCTTCCTCCTTTTCTTCCTGCTAAGCTGCCTGACCGAGGATGTGCTGGACCGGCAATGGGGGGTGTTACTGTTCGCGTTCTTGAACGCTTGGATGCTCGCGGAACACAAAGGCCCTGAGACCAGCGGCGGATCCGGCTGAACCAGCCTCTCGGTTTTCAGAAGTTATCCACACGCACCCGCCACCGCCGGGGCACCGGGTATTTTCGCGGCGCTCCCGCCCCTATGGATCAAGTAAAACCCGCTGTTGCCAAGGGCTCCAGCACCTCGATGGAGGACCTGTCCGCCATCTGCTCACAAGTACGCCGGGACATCGTTCGCATGGTGCACGCCGTGCAGAGCGGGCACCCCGGCGGATCATTGGGCTGCACCGAGTTCTTTGTTGCGCTGTACTTCCGTGTGCTGCGGCATGATCCGAAGCACTGGGATACGGACGGCACCGGCCAGGACCTCTTCTTCCTGAGCAACGGGCACATCAGCCCCGTGTGGTACAGCGTGCTCGCGCGCAGCGGCTATTTCCCTGTGAAGGAACTGGCCACCTTCCGCAAACTGGACAGCCGACTGCAAGGCC
>JAGNSU010000206.1 GCA_017987895.1 Flavobacteriales bacterium
GAAGTTCGCGTCGCGCTCACCTGATCGCGGCCGAGCACAGATCATTTCACCGCCGCACCTCCACCTCCACCCTCCTGTTCATCGCGCGGCCTTCCGGAGTGGCGTTGTCCGCGATCGGCCGGCTGCTGCCCTGGGTGAAGGTGAGGATCGATTCCGGTGGTGCGCCACGTTGCAGGAGCAATTCGCGAAGCCGGTCGGCGCGGGCTTGTGCGAGCGTTCGGTTGCGGGCCGGTGTTCCGGAGCCATCCGCGTGCCCGGTGATGTGGAGGGACATGCTGCGATCCGCGTTCAAGGTGGTGGCCAGGCGGTCCAGAGCTCCGGCATCCACCTCCAAGGGGAGATCGCTGTCACTATCGAAATGAAGAATGATGCGGTCGGGCCATTCGAACGTGTTCGTGTTGCTGCCCACCACTCCGTGTACCGCAGCAGGGCATGGCTCCACACAACCGGGAACGGAAGAGACGGCGGCGAGGTGGATGTTGTCCACGAAGCTGTAAGCGAAGGGACCATCGCCATCGGTACCCACTTGCACGATGGTGGTGGAGCTGTCCGGACCGAAGTTGCCCACAAACAAGTGCCGCGCGCACACCGTTGGGGTGAAGGTGCCGCAAAGCGTCATCGATCGATCGCTCTGTGCCATCAACGCTCCGGGTGGTGAACGCCAGGCCCACGGCAGGTCGATGCGCAACCGATCACGCCGGGTGCTGAACGTATCCGTAACGGCTACGCCGATGGCGTCCACCGCGAAAGCATACGTGGGATTGAGGCGCACATCGAGTGACACCCGGTATGTGGAGCACGGACTGAGCGTATCGGCCAAGGGGATGCGGATGTACTCGCGGTTGTCCGTGTACCCGGCCGAATAGAGATAGAGTCCGGTCTCGCCGTCGTACAGATCGGGTGTGCCATCGGAAGCGTTGCGCCAACTATTTGGCGTGGGGTGCAGGTTGCGATCGAAGCCCGGGTCGGGGATCAGCTCGGGGCCGGTGGCTTCTGGCACTTCCACCGGGCAGGCCAGAGCAGGCGTGAGCATGTTGATGTGTTCCGGCGAGGTGCTATCGGGCACCAGGGAAACACCATCGAGGTAGACATAGGCTGCGCGGGACATCCATTCGCGCCACGCGCCGCGCCGTGCATCGGGGTCGGTGCGGGCCGCAGCCTTGCGTTCCATGGAGGCCTTCTTGCGGCCGTCCATGCGGATGCGTGTGCTGGAGTTGCATGTGTGGAAGTTGCCGATCAGCACGAAGCGTTCGCCGCCGCGCGCATTGTGGATGCCGGTGATGGTGGTCCATCCGGCGGTATCGTTCAGCAGGCGGCCATGTGCATTTTCCACATCGGCCCGTTCCCGCAGGGCCGGCGAGAGGCCCTTGGCCGCTTGATCATCCTCGCTGAAGAGCGCGGCTACGCGATCAGTAACGTACCCGGAATGTTCGGAGGGGCTCACATGGAGGGTGAGGCGATAGCGACGGCCGCTTTCCAGGGGTGCCTTCAAAGCGAACTGGAGATACTCGCGCATGCCGCATTCGTTCGGCATGTCGGTGGTGAGCAGCAGACCCGCGTAGGCTTTCCCCTCCCAGGCGGCTTGCTGGCCGCTCCAGTTGGCCGGTACACCGAAGGACCCGCTGCACGTCGCATACAGGTCCGGATCGCCTTGGGCGGCCTTCACCTTTCCATCCACCTTCAAGCGCTTCACCGCCGGGCCCGTGGGGCATCGCTTGAAAGACTCCAGGCCGCCGTTCACCACCAGTTCTTGCCCGTATACCTCGCCGCACGATGCACCAAGCAGTGCCAGGAGCACCAAGAGGAGATGCGAAAGGAGCAGCGGCACGCGGGGCGAAGGTGAACGATCGCGGTTAAAGGCAAAGTACCTGCCCAGAACCTTGTATCTGGAACCGACCGATGCCATCTTTGTGTACACCCCGCCATCATGACCGTAGAACCCATCGAACGCCGCACCACGATCGCGCGGCTCGTGCGCGTACGTCCCGATCTGCTGGAGATCCACTATAACGCCGGATGCCTTTTCGCACTCCCCCAGATCGCGGAAACGCAACTGGCGCGTCGCGAAATGATGGGCACGCACCCTTACGCCACCCTCACCATCATACCGGAGGATGTTGACTTCCAACTGCAGGCCATGAACGCGGACCATGCGGGGCAAGACCGCTCGGAGGGACTGATCGTGGCCACTGCGGTGGTGTGCCACGCCAACATGATCCAGATGCTGGTGAAGATCTACTTCTCCTACTTCCCGCAGCTGCAACGGATACGCATCACCGACAATGAGGCTGAGGCGCGGACCTGGGTGGAGGAACAGCTCCAGGAGATCGCGCGCACGGGTAGCTGAACGCGAGCTGGCCGCCCGCTCCCATCCCACCTTTGCCCCATGAGCCGTGGCTTCGTAAAAGAGGACGACCAGGAGGAGGCGCCCTTCATACCCCCGCGCGCTCCCCTGCCCGATGGAGTGACGAACCACGTGAGCCCACGCGGCATGCGCTTGCTCCTGGAGGAGCGCACGCAACTCGAACAAGCGCGGGCCAATGCACAAGGCAGCGACGATGAACGCCGCCGCGCCAAAGCGGAGATCGATGGACGGCTCGCCCTGTTGAACGAGCGCATCGTCACCGCGCGGCCGGTGGAGCATGGCACGGGACCACCTGCGGATGTTCGCTTTGGCGTCCTGGTCAAGGTCGTCTATCGCAGTGGTCCGCAGCAAGGCTCGGAGCGTAGCTTCACCATCGTGGGTGTGGATGAAGCCTCGGTCGCTGAGCAGCGCTTCGCCTTCACCGCGCCGATATCGCGCGCGCTGATGGGCAAGCGGGTGGGCGAACGCGTCAACGTCGTGCTCGGATCGGTACCGCAGGAATTGGAAGTGCTGACGATCGGGTGGCCGAACGAAGGACAATGATGCTGAACATGTGCGATCCGCTCAATGCTACCCACCACTTGCGCAATGGGGCATATCCTTTAACGACTCTCAGAGCTAGCCTTGCCGCCGTTCGATCCCATCACCCCGATCACCATGAAAAGGAACGTTGATCTCCGCCGGATGGCGGTCCCGTTGTCACTTCTGCTTCTTCCCATTCTCCTGCACGCACAAGTGCTTCATGTGGATGATGGCAATCTCTCCGCCACGCAGAACGGCACCGCGCAATACCCTTACCGCAGCGTGCAAACGGCGATCATGAACGCGGCCTTGAACGATACGATCAAGGTGGCTGCGGGCACTTACGGGCCCGCGGACAATCTCGGGAAGCCCTTGGTACTGTGGGGCGGCTATCCAGGAGGCAGCACAACGGATTATGATGCAGGTCTGGGTGGGGATTTCCTTGCGCCGGCATCCGATCCGGCGTTAACGGTGATCAGCGGTGGGCCCGATAGCATCGGTGTGGTGCTTACCCGGTTCGACTTCGACCCGTTCTCCTTGGTGATCTCGAACCTCACGGTGACCAACAGCATGAAAGGCATCGTATGCGATGCGCTGATCTCCTGGCCGCCTGTGGAGAACGTGACCATCAGCGATTGCATCATCGAGAACAACGGACTGATCGGAGCGACCAGCTTGGGTGCGGGGATCCTCGTGCTCGGCAATGGACACCAACTGCTGAACAACGTGATCCGCAACAACCACGGGGGACGAGGAGCCGGTATCTCCGGAAATTCGGGCACCGGTGATAGTCTCCTGGTGCAAGGCAACCTGATCGAGAACAACACGGGCTATGATGACCATTGCGGGGGTGTATACCTCGGCGGCTACGCGGAGATCCGCAACAATATCATCGCAGGGAACCAACTGCAGAACAGCTACGGCTGGGGCGGTGGTGTGCTGATCCTCGGCACCGCGCACATGTCCGGCAACGTGATCAGGAACAACTACTGCCCCTCTTACGGTGGCGCCGTTTTCGTGGACGAAGGCGGGATCCTGTACATGAACAATGATCTCATCTACGGCAACAGCACCTCCCTTGAAGGCGCGGCGATCGCGGCCGACTATGGCGGTCCGGGATCCTCGTACGTGTACCTCACCAATTGCACCATCGCCAACAACCATGCGACCGGCGGACTGGGAGGCAATGCGGTCTTTGTGGATGTGAGCTCGTTCGCCACAGCCATCAACTGCATCTTTTATGGGAACGGCGATGACTTCCATGTGACCGGCGGTAGCAGCCTCACCGTAACGTACACGCTGAGCGAGGAGCCGGTCGCTGGTCAAGGCAACTTCCAGTCGGATCCCTTGTTCGCGGATACAGCGAACGGTGACTTCCATCTGCGCTCTACGATCGGGCGGTACGACCCAGTGAGCCAAAGCTGGGTGACCGATGGCATGCACAGCCCGGCCATCGATGCCGGGGATCCGGCGTCCGCCTATGTGAACGAGCCTTCGCCCCACGGGTCGAGGATCAATCTGGGCCATGATGGGAATACCGCAT
>JAGNSU010000069.1 GCA_017987895.1 Flavobacteriales bacterium
GATACTTTCCTACATTTGCAGGCCCAATTCCAAGGCAAACCATCCTTGGAAGCGGGCAAAAGGCGTTCTTTCCCTTGCTGTACTTGCCAATGTAGCTCAGCTGGTAGAGCAGCTGATTTGTAATCAGCAGGTCGGGGGTTCGAATCCGCCCGTTGGCTCCGTGAACGGGACGAGGGGAGATACCCAAGTGGCCAACGGGGGCAGACTGTAAATCTGCTGCTTCATCGCTTCACAGGTTCGAATCCTGTTCTCCCCACGCTTCACACGGAGCCGCTCGAAAGCAGGGCACGCCTTAAGCCTCCGAACACTATTGCGGGAGTAGCTCAGTTGGTAGAGCATCAGCCTTCCAAGCTGAATGTCGCGGGTTCGAATCTCGTCTCCCGCTCCACCCAGGGACATCGGCCTTTGTAGCTCAGGGGTAGAGCACTTCCTTGGTAAGGAAGAGGTCCCGGGTTCAATTCCCGGCAAAGGCTCCAGAAGGCGAACGTAGTCCCGCCGAAAGGCGGAGCGGCAAGTACAGTCTGTGAACGAACCGATCAGGAAACAAGAACAACAACCGAACGACAAATGGCTAAGGAGACTTTTCAACGTAACAAGCCGCACGTCAACATCGGCACCATCGGTCACGTTGACCATGGTAAGACCACGTTGACCGCGGCCATCACTTCCGTGCTCGCCTCGAAAGGCCTGTCGGAGAAGCGCAGCTTTGATTCCATCGACAATGCCCCCGAGGAGAAGGAACGTGGTATCACCATCAACACGGCCCACGTAGAGTATTCGACGGAAGCCCGTCACTACGCACACGTGGATTGCCCGGGCCACGCGGATTATGTGAAGAACATGGTGACCGGTGCCGCCCAGATGGACGGCGCCATCCTTGTAGTGGCCGCGACCGATGGGCCCATGCCCCAGACCCGTGAGCACATCCTGCTCGGCCGCCAGGTAGGCGTACCGAAAGTGGTGGTGTTCATGAACAAGGTGGACATGGTCGATGATCTCGAGTTGCTCGACCTCGTCGAGATGGAGATCCGCGAGTTGCTCAGTTTCTACGAGTACGACGGCGAGAACACCCCGGTTATCCGTGGCAGTGCTCTGGGAGCTCTGAACGGTGAGGAGAAGTGGGTTGAATCTGTGATGCAACTCATGGGCGCGGTCGATACCTGGATCCCGGTCCCCCTTCGCGAAGTGGACAAACCTTTCCTGATGAGCGTGGAGGACGTCTTCACCATCACCGGTCGGGGTACCGTGGCCACCGGCCGTATCGAAACCGGCGTGGTGAAGGTGGGTGACAACGTAGAGATCATCGGCATGCAGGAGACCAAGATGACCAGCACCTGCACGGGCGTGGAGATGTTCCGCAAGCTGCTCGATCGCGGTGAGGCTGGCGACAACTGCGGGCTGTTGCTGCGCGGGGTGGAAAAGAAGGACATCCGTCGTGGTATGGTGATCGCCGCTCCCGGCAGCATCACGCCGCACACCGAGTTCAAAGCCGAGATCTATGTGTTGAAGAAAGAGGAAGGTGGCCGCCACACTCCCTTCCACAACAAGTACCGTCCGCAGTTCTACTTCCGGACGACGGACGTGACCGGAGAGATCACCATGGAGGCTGGCCGCGAGATGGTGATGCCCGGTGACAACGTCACCATCAGCGTAAAATTGATCGTTCCCATCGCCATGGACAAGGGCCTGCGTTTCGCCATCCGCGAGGGTGGCCGTACCGTGGGTGCCGGCCAGGTGACCGAGATCATCAAGTAAGGAACATAGACCAATGGAGGCTGGGCCGTCCCGACTTGTCGGGACGGCCTTCGCCGCCGAAAAGAGAACCACGGAACAGGACATCTACGGGTGTAGCTCAATTGGTAGAGCGAAGGTCTCCAAAACCTTAGGCTGCGGGTTCGATTCCTGCCACCCGTGCCAACAGCGACCCGACCGAACAGACGAATGGCAAGCTTCAAAACATACCTCAGCGAGAGCTATAACGAGCTCGTCAACAAGGTCTCCTGGCCAACATGGAAGGAGTTGCAGGGCAGTGCCATCGTGGTACTTGTCACCGCGATGATCATCTCTCTTCTGGTGTTCGTGATGGATTACGTGTTCGGCGTCCACAACATGACGAACGGCTCGTTCTGGAAGGGCATTTTGGGGTTCATCTATAAACTGATGAGCTGATGGCCACCACGACGACCGGCAACAAGAAGTGGTACGTGATCCGCGCCATCTCTGGCAAGGAGAAGAAGGTGAAGGAACTCATCGAGGGCGAGGTAAAACGCTCCAACATGGGCACGTATATCTCCCAGTTGCTCATCCCGACCGAGAAGTTCTACCAGATCCGTGATGGCAAGAAGGTGAGCAAGGAGCGCAACTTCTTCCCGGGCTATGTGTTAATGGAGGCGGATCTGACCGGTGAGATCGCGCACAGCATCAAGAACCTGCCGAACGTGATCGGGTTCCTCGGTGCGGAGAAGGGGGGGGACCCTCTGCCGCTGCGCCAGAGCGAGGTGAACCGCATCTTGGGCACCGTGGATGAACTGGCTGAAACGGAAGAATCGATCCACAACCCCTACCACGTTGGTGAGGGCGTAAAGGTGATCGATGGCCCCTTCAATGGCTTCAACGGCGTGATCGAAGAGATCAATGAAGAGAAGAAGAAGCTGAAGGTGATGGTGAAGATCTTCGGAAGGAAGACCCCGCTCGAACTGAGCTTCATGCAAGTCGAAAAAGAAGTCTGAAGAAAGGAAAACCGTCCGAGCTGACCGAGAGGAAGGCGTTACCAAGGACACAAATCAAGCAACATGGCCAAGGAAATTTCGGGGCTGATCAAGCTCCAGGTAAAAGGCGGGGCCGCGAACCCCTCACCGCCCATCGGACCGGCGCTCGGCGCCAAAGGGGTGAACATCATGGAGTTCTGCAAGCAGTTCAACGCTCGTACGCAGGACAAGGCCGGCAAAGTGCTGCCCGTGGTCATCACGGTCTACAGCGACAAGTCGTTCGACTTCATCATCAAGACGCCACCCGCCGCTGTGCAGATCATCGATGCGGCCAAGATCAAAGGTGGTAGCGGCGTGCCCCAGACCAAAAAAGTGGGAAGCATCACCTGGGACCAAGTGAAGGCCATCGCCGAGGACAAGATGCCCGATCTGAACTGCTTCACCGTCGAAAGCGCCATGAGCATGGTGGCCGGCACGGCCCGGAGCATGGGGGTCACGGTTTCTGGCAAGAACCCATTGGAAAAAGCCTGACACCATGCCGACCCTATCCAAGAAGCGCAAGGCCGCAATGGCCAAGTTCGACACCTCCAAGGCCTATGGCCTGAGCGAGGCTACGCAGATCGTGAAACAGATCAGTACCACCAAGTTCGACGCTACGGTGGATATCGCCGTGCGTTTGGGCGTGGATCCGAAGAAGAGCACCGAAATGGTGCGCGGTGTGGTGAGCCTGCCGCACGGTACCGGTCGTACGGTGAACGTGTTGGTGCTCGCTGACCCTGCCAAGTGCGAAGAAGCCCTGGCCGCCGGTGCGGACATGGCCGGACTGGAGGAGTACATCGAGAAGATCAAGGGTGGTTGGACCAGTGTGGATGTGATCATCTGCACCCCGGCCGTGATGGCCAAAGTGGGCGCGCTGGGCCGTGTGCTCGGTCCCCGTGGCCTCATGCCCAACCCCAAGACCGGTACCGTTACCATGGACGTGGCCAAAGCCGTGAAAGAGGTGAAGGCCGGTAAGATCGATTTCAAAGTGGACAAGGCCGGCATTATCCATGCGGTGATCGGCAAAGCCTCTTTCGATGCGGTGAAGCTCAGCGAGAACGCCAACGAGTTGATCCAGACCCTTTTGAAGCTGAAGCCGAGCACGGCGAAAGGCACTTACATCAAGAGCATCGCCATCAGCAGCACCATGAGCCCGGGTGTTCAGGTGGACACCCGCACGATGCAGTGATACCAACAGCACGATAAACATGGCAACCCGAACCGAAAAGGACCAAGAGATCGCCACGCTGGTGGAGGAACTCAACGCGAGCAATGTGATCTATCTGGCCGATAGCAGTGACCTGTCCGCCGAGGCGACCAGCAACCTTCGCCGCGCCTGCTTCAAGAGCGGCATCCGCATGAAGGTGGTGAAGAACACCCTGCTGAAGAAGGCGATGGAGCGGATCGAAAGCCGGGACTACAGCGGCTTGCTCGCCACGCTGAAAGGCCAGACCTCGATCATGTTCGCCGAGAAGGGCAATACCCCGGCCAAGGTGATCCAGGATTTCCGCAAGAAGCATAAGAAGCCCTTGCTGAAGAGCGCTTGGATCGACGAGGCCGTCTTCATCGGCGACGACCAAGTGGCCGTGCTGAGCAACCTGAAAGGCAAAGAGGAGCTCATCGGCGACATCCTCGCGCTGCTCCAAAGCCCGATCAAGAACGTCATCGGTGGCCTGCAGGCCAGCGGTGGCCAAAAGATCGCCGGGCTGGTGAAGACCCTCCAGGACCGAGCCGCCTGAACCCACGACCCAACGCGTTACGCACTTCCACGATAGCTTCTCAACAAACAGTAACAACCCCCGAAAGATGGCAGATATCAAAGCCCTGGGCGATCAGCTCGTTGGCCTCACGGTAAAAGAGGTGAGCGAATTGGCCCAGTACCTCAAGGACGAATACAAGATCGAACCCGCTGCGGCCGCTGTGGCCATGGTGGCCGGTGGTGCCGCTGGTGGCGGCGAAGCAGCCGCTGCGCAGACCGCCTTCGACGTGATCCTGAAGCACGGTGGCCAGAACAAACTGGCCGTGGTGAAGCTCGTGAAAGAGCTCACCGGCCTAGGCTTGAAGGAGGCGAAGGACCTGGTGGACGGCGCTCCCAAGCCGCTGAAAGAAGGTGTGTCCAAGGAGGACGCCGAATCCATCAAACAGCAGCTGACCGAAGCCGGCGCCGAAGTCGAGGTCAAGTAAAGCTCCTGACGACGCAACGACCACGGCAGATCGGGCAGGCTCCCGCAAAGGGCCTTTCCGCTCGCGCCGTGGTCGCACGTCGTTCCCTGCCCGCATAAGCGGCCGCCCACAGGCACAACGCCTCCGGCCCCGCCACGTAGTCCGGTCCTTCTCGTTCCTTTTTCCCCGATCGCAACCCATGGCCCAGGCGAAGACCCATTCCAAGAAGAGCAAGCGCATCGATTTCGGATCGAATCCCCTGCCCACCCCGTATCCCGATTTCCTCGACATCCAATTGAAGAGCTTCGAGGAGTTCTTCCAGATCGAGACCCTCCCCGAACACCGCCAGAGCGAAGGCCTGTTCAAGGTGTTCTCGGAGAACTTCCCGATCACGGACACCCGCAACCAGTTCGTGCTGGAGTTCCTTGATTATTTCATCGACCCACCACGTTACAGCATTGATGAGTGCATCGAACGCGGCCTCACTTATAGCGTCCCGCTGAAGGCCAAGCTGAAGCTCTACTGCACCGATCCCGAGCACGAGGATTTCGAGACCATCGTGCAGGACGTCTACCTCGGCCAGATCCCCTACATGACCCCCAAAGGCTCGTTCGTGGTGAACGGCGCCGAGCGGGTGGTCGTATCCCAATTGCACCGCAGCCCGGGCGTGTTCTTCGGCCAAAGCCGACACGCTAACGGCACCAAGCTGTACAGCGCCCGTGTCATCCCCTTTAAAGGGTCGTGGATCGAATTCGCCACGGACATCAACGGCGTGATGTACGCATACATCGACCGTAAGAAGAAGTTGCCGGTGACCACGCTATTGCGTGCCATCGGTTTCGAAAGCGACAAGGACATCCTGGAGATCTTCGGGCTGGCCGACGAGGTGAAGGTGACCAAGGCCAACATGAAGGAGGCTGTGGGCCGCAAGCTCGCCGCCCGCGTGCTGAAGACCTGGGTAGAGGACTTCGTGGACGAGGACACCGGCGAGGTGGTCTCCATTGAGCGTAACGAAGTACTGATCGACCGCGAAACCATCATCGAGGACCACCACGTGGACCAGATCGTGGAGAGCGGCGCCAAGACGATCATCCTGCACAAAGCAGGCGTCAACGCGGCGGATTATGCCCTGATCTACAATACCCTGCAGAAGGACACCTCGAACTCCGAGAAGGAGGCCGTGGAGGTGATCTACCGCCAGCTGCGCAATGCCGAACCACCCGATCTGGAAACGGCGCGCGGCGTGATCGACAAGTTGTTCTTCAGTGAGCAGCGTTATGACCTCGGAGAAGTAGGACGCTATCGGATCAACAAGAAGCTCGGCCTCGAAAGCGAGCTGAGCGTGAGGGTGTTGACCAAGGAGGATATCATCAGCATTATCCGCTACCTCATCGAGTTGGTGAACTCCAAGGCTGATGTGGACGACATCGACCACTTGAGCAACCGACGGGTGCGCACCGTGGGCGAGCAGTTGCACGCCCAGTTCGGCGTGGGTCTGGCCCGTATGGCCCGCACGATCCGTGAGCGCATGAACGTGCGCGACAACGAGGTCTTCACGCCTACCGATCTGATCAACGCCAAGACCCTGAGCTCGGTCATCAACTCGTTCTTCGGAACGAACCAGCTGAGCCAGTTCATGGACCAGACCAACCCGCTCGCCGAGATCACCCACAAGCGGCGTATGAGCGCCCTTGGACCCGGAGGTCTGAGCCGCGAGCGCGCCGGTTTCGAGGTACGTGACGTACACTACACCCACTATGGCCGCCTTTGCACCATCGAGACCCCTGAAGGACCGAACATCGGTCTGATCAGCTCGCTCTGCGTGTACAGCAAGATCAACCACCTCGGGTTCATCGAGACCCCATACCGCCATGTAAAGGATGGGAAGGTGGACCTGAAGGCCGAGCCGATCTACTTGAGCGCCGAAGAAGAGGACAACAAAGTGATCGCACAGGCCATCGCACAGGTGACGGACACCGGCGCGTTCGAGACGAAGCGCGTGAAGGCCCGCCTGATGGGCGACTTCCCCGTGGTGGCACCCTCGGAGATCAACCTGATGGACGTGGCCCCCAACCAGATCGCCTCCATCGCGGCGAGCCTGATCCCGTTCCTTGAGCACAACGACGCCAACCGCGCCCTGATGGGCTCGAACATGATGCGCCAGGCCGTGCCGCTGCTGCGGCCCGAAGCCCCGATCGTGGGCACCGGCCTGGAGGAATTGGTTGCCCGCGACAGCCGCGTGCTCCTCACCGCCGAGGGTGATGGAGTGGTGAAGAGCGTCGATGCCGACAAGATCATCATCGACTACAAGCGCACCGACGACGAGCGCATCGTGAGCTTCCACGGCGACGAGAAGGAGTACAAGCTCACCAAGTTCCTCAAGACGAACCAGAGCACTTGCATGAACCTACGCCCTATCGTCCGTAAGGGCGAGAAGGTGACGGCAGGTCAGACCCTTTGCGAAGGCTACGGCACACAGGACGGGGAACTGGCGATCGGCCGGAACCTGTTGGTGGCCTTCATGCCATGGAAGGGCTACAACTTCGAGGATGCCATCGTGATCAGTGAGCGCGTGGCGCGCGAGGACATCTTCACCTCCATCCATATCGATGAGTACATCATGGAGGTGCGCGATACCAAGCGCGGCCTGGAAGAATTGACGGCCGACATCCCCAACGTGAGCGAAGAGGCCACAAAAGACCTCGACGAGAACGGCCTGATCCGCATCGGCGCGGAGATCAACGAGGGCGACATCCTCATCGGCAAGATCACGCCGAAAGGGGAGACCGATCCCAGCCCGGAGGAGAAGCTCCTACGCGCCATTTTCGGCGACAAGGCCGGCGACGTGAAGGACGCCAGCTTGAAGGCGCCGCCCAGTACCAAAGGGGTGGTGATCGACAAGAAGCTCTTCAGCCGTGCCATCAAGGACAAGAAGGGAAAGACCAACGAGAAAGCCGTCCTGGAGGCCATCGACAAGGATTACGACAAGGAGCTCGGTGAACTGCGCTCTGTTCTTGTGGACAAGATGATGCAGGTGGTGAACGGTATGGCGAGCGATGGCGTCTTCAACAAGTACAAGGAGGAGCAGATCAAGAAGGGCGTCAAGTTCAGCCCTAAAGTGCTCCAGGGCATCGACTTCATCACTGTGGATCCCACCAACTGGACCGCGGACAAGAAGGTGAACGAATTGGTGCGCCAACTCATCCACAACTACAACATCCGCCACAACGATATCAGTGGTGTGTACAAGCGCAAGAAGTTCCAGGTGAGCATCGGCGACGAACTGCCCGCCGGTATTGTGAAGCTGGCGAAAGTCTATGTGGCTGCCAAGCGGAAGCTCACGGTCGGCGACAAGATGGCTGGCCGCCACGGCAACAAAGGGATCGTGGCCCGCATCGTTCGCGATGCGGACATGCCCTACCTGGAGGATGGTACTCCGGTGGATATCGTACTCAACCCGTTGGGCGTGCCTTCCCGCATGAACTTGGGACAGATCTATGAGACCGTGCTCGGTTGGGCCGGTCTGCGCCTAGGTCGCAAGTACGCCACGCCCATCTTCGATGGAGCCACGCTGGAAGAGATACATGCCGAGACCAAGGAGGCAGGTGTACCGGACTACGGCCGCATCTTCCTGCACGACGGTGGCACGGGCGAACGGTTCCACCAGCCGGCCACCGTGGGTGTGATCTATATGATCAAGCTCGCGCACATGGTCGACGACAAGATGCACGCCCGTTCCATCGGGCCCTACAGCCTGATCACCCAACAGCCGTTGGGTGGTAAGGCCCAGTTCGGTGGCCAGCGTTTCGGTGAGATGGAAGTTTGGGCCTTGGAGGCCTTCGGTGCCGCGAACATCCTGCAGGAGATCCTCACCGTGAAGAGCGATGACGTGGTGGGGCGCGCCAAGGCGTACGAGGCGATCGTGAAGGGCGAACCCCTCCCGGCCCCGGGCATCCCCGAGTCGTTCAACGTGCTGCTCCATGAACTGCGCGGCCTCGCGCTCAATGTGACGCTCGAATGAGCGCCACCCGGTCACTGATGGTCGTCGAACGCATTGCAACGCGATAACATGAAGAAAGAGATCAAGCTCAATAGCAGCTTCAATAAGATCGTCATCAGCCTGGCCAGCCCCGAGCAGATCCTCGAGCGCAGTCATGGCGAGGTGATCAAGCCCGAGACGATCAACTATCGCACGTACAAACCCGAACGCGATGGTCTTTTCTGCGAGCGCATTTTCGGCCCCGTAAAGGATTTCGAATGCCACTGCGGTAAATACAAGCGTATCCGTTACAAAGGCATCGTTTGCGATCGTTGTGGTGTGGAGGTGACCGAGAAGAAGGTGCGTCGCGAGCGCATGGGTCATATCCAACTGGTGGTGCCCGTGGCCCACATCTGGTATTTCCGAAGCCTGCCGAACAAGATCGGCTACCTGCTTGGCCTGCCTACCAAGAAGCTCGACCAGATCATTTACTATGAGCGCTACTGCGTGATCCAGGCCGGCACCGCCAAGAACAAGGAGGGCAATCCGATCCAATATCTGGACTTCCTCACTGAAGAGGAGTACTTGGACACCCTGGACAGCCTCGGCAAGGAGAACCAGCATCTGGACGACAACGATCCCAACAAATTCGTGGCCCGCATGGGTGCGGACGCGTTGCACGATCTGTTGAAGCGCCTCGACCTGGACGCCCTGAGCTACGACCTGCGCCACAAGGCGAACACCGAGACGAGCCAACAGCGCAAGAACGAGGCCCTCAAGCGCCTCAACGTGGTGGAGGCGTTCCGCGATGCCAACACTCGCCGGGAGAACAAGCCCGAGTGGATGATCGTGAAGGTGGTGCCTGTGATCCCGCCCGAACTGCGCCCGCTTGTCCCCTTGGACGGTGGCCGTTTCGCCACGAGCGACTTGAACGACCTCTACCGTCGTGTCATCATCCGCAACAACCGCCTGAAGCGGTTGATGGAGATCAAGGCGCCCGAGGTGATCCTGCGGAACGAAAAGCGCATGTTGCAGGAGGCCGTCGATAGCCTCTTCGACAACAGCCGCAAGAGCAGCGCCGTGAAGAGCGAAAGCAACCGCCCGCTGAAATCCTTGAGCGATTCGCTCAAGGGCAAGCAGGGCCGTTTCCGCCAGAACCTGCTCGGTAAACGGGTGGACTATAGCGCGCGTTCGGTCATCGTGGTGGGACCCGAGCTGAAACTGCACGAGTGCGGTCTGCCGAAGGACATGGCCGCCGAGCTTTTCAAGCCGTTCATCATCCGCAAGCTCATCGAGCGGGGGATCGTGAAGACGGTAAAGAGCGCCAAGAAGATCGTGGACAAGAAGGAGCCCGTGGTGTGGGATATCCTGGAGAGCGTGCTGAAGGGGCATCCCGTGCTCCTGAACCGCGCACCGACCCTGCACCGCCTCGGCATCCAAGCCTTCCAGCCCAAGTTGATCGAGGGCAAGGCGATCCAGTTGCACCCGCTCGTGTGTACGGCTTTCAATGCTGACTTCGACGGTGACCAAATGGCCGTGCACGTGCCTCTGGGCCACGCCGCCATACTGGAAGCACAGCTGCTCATGCTGGCCAGCCACAACATTCTGAACCCGGCCAACGGCGCGCCCATCGCGGTGCCCAGCCAGGACATGGTGCTCGGCCTGTACTACATCACCAAAGGCCGCAAGACGGACAAGGAGCACACCATGAACGGCGAAGGCCGCGTGTTCTACAGCCCCGAAGAGGTGATCATCGCCTACAACGAGGGCAAGTTGGAAATGCACTCTTGGATCAAGCTGCGTTGGACCCCCCCTGGAGGAAAGAGCCAGATGATCGAGACCACCTGCGGTCGCACCCTCTTCAACGAGGTGGTACCCGACGAAGTGGGCTTCATCAACGAGTTGCTGACCAAGAAGGCGCTGCGCGATATCATCGGCCTCGTGCTGAAGGAATGCGGAACGGCCAAAGCCGCCAAATTCCTCGATGACATCAAGGACCTGGGCTTCATGAGCGCCTTCCGAGGCGGTCTCAGCTTCAACTTGATGGACGTGGTGGTGCCGGACGAGAAGGAGAAGCTCGTGAAGGCGGCGCAAGGCGAAGTGGACGAGGTGACGGGCAACTACAACATGGGCCTGATCACCAACAACGAACGCTACAACCAGACGATCGACATTTGGACACACACCAACAGCAAGGTGACCTTCACCTTGATGGAGCGATTGAAGGCCGATAAGCAGGGCTTCAACAGCATCTACATGATGATGGACAGCGGCGCCCGTGGCTCGAAAGAGCAGATCCGCCAGTTGAGCGGCATGCGGGGTCTGATGGCCAAACCACAGAAGAGCGGTGGTGGTGGCGGTCAGGACATCATCGAGAACCCCATTCTCTCGAACTTCAAGGAGGGTCTGTCCATCCTGGAGTACTTCATCAGCACACACGGTGCGCGGAAAGGTCTGGCCGACACGGCCTTGAAGACAGCCGACGCCGGTTACCTCACCCGCCGTCTCGTGGATGTGGCGCAGGACGTGGTGATCACCGTGGAAGATTGCGGCACGCTCCGCGGTTTGGTGGCCACGGCGCTCAAGAAGAACGAGGAGATCGTCGAGAGCCTGCACGATCGTGTGCTGGGCCGCACCGCGGTGCATGATGTCTTCCATCCGCAAACCGGCGAATTGCTGGTGGCGAGCGGTGACAATATCAATGAGGATATCGCCCGCGCCATCGCAGGCAGCCCCATCGAAGAGGTGGAGATCCGCAGCGTGCTCACCTGCGAACAGAAGCAGGGCGTTTGCGGCAAGTGCTACGGCCGCAACCTGGCGACCGGTCGCATGGTGCAGATGGGCGAAGCCGTCGGTGTGATCGCCGCACAGTCCATCGGTGAGCCTGGGACACAGCTCACCCTGCGTACGTTCCACGTAGGGGGTGTGGCCGGCAAGATCACGGAGGACAGCGAGATCAAAGCGAAGTACGACGGCGTGCTGGAGATCGATGAGCTGCGCACCGTGAAGCGCAAGGACCGCAAAGGCAGCGATGCCGAAGTGGTGATCAGCCGGAGCACCGAGATGCGCATCGTGGATTCGAACACCGGTATCGTGCTCACCACGAGCAACGTGCCTTACGGTGCGTTCCTCTACAAGCGCAGCGGCAAGGTGAAGAAGGGCGATGTGATCTGCACGTGGGATCCGTACAACGCCGTGATCATCTCCGAGCTCTCCGGCCAACTGGCCTTCGAGAGCATCGAAGAGAACGCTACGTACCGTGAAGAGATCGATGAACAGACCGGCTTCACCGAGAAAGTGATCATCGAGAGCCGCGACAAGAAGAAGAACCCGACCATCCGCATCATGGATGCGAAGGGCAAGGAGGAGATCAAGAGCTATTCCCTGCCTGTCGGTGCCCACATCATCGTGGAGGACGGCAAGAAAGTGGAAGCCGGCGATGTGCTGGTGAAGATCCCCCGCACCAGTGGCAAGGGTGGTGATATCACCGGCGGTCTGCCGCGTGTGACCGAACTGTTCGAAGCACGTAACCCGAGCAACCCCGCCATCGTGAGCGAGGTGGACGGTATCATTTCCTACGGCAAGATCAAGCGGGGTAACCGAGAGATCATCGTGGAGAGCCGCACCGGCGAACGCAAGTTCTACCTGGTGCCACTGAGCAAGCACATCCTGGTGCAGGAGAACGACTTCGTGAAGGCTGGTCAACAGTTGAGCGATGGTTCGATCAGCCCAGGTGACATCCTCGATATCCAAGGCCCCACCCGTGTGCAGGAATACCTGGTGGACGAGGTACAGGAGGTGTACCGCATGCAGGGCGTGAAGATCAACGACAAGCACTTCGAAGTGATCGTGCGCCAGATGATGCGCAAGGTGGAGATCGAGGATCCGGGAGATACCCGCTTCCTGGAGCGCCAGGCCGTGAACAAGATCGAGTTCATGCAGGAGAACGACTACATCTACGACAAGATGGTCGTGACCGAGGCCGGTGAGAGCACCACGCTGAAAGAGGGGCAGATCGTGACGATGCGCAAGCTGCGTGACGAGAACAGCATGCTGAAGCGCAAGGACCAGAAGCTGGCGGAGGCCCGTCAGGCCAACCCGGCCACGGCCCGGACGCTCTTGCAAGGGATCACCCGCGCATCGCTGCAGACCGAGAGCTTCATGAGCGCCGCTTCCTTCCAGGAAACGACCAAGGTGCTGAACGAGGCCGCCGTGAACGCGAAGGAGGACCTGCTGAACGGGCTCAAGGAGAACGTTATCGTGGGGCATTTGATCCCTGCCGGCACGGGCACCCGCAAGTACCAAGGCAACGTGGTGTACAACAAGGAGGAGTACGCCCGCATGATGGCCGAGAGGCTCACCTCCCTGGAGATCGAAGAATGATCCTGGCAGGCAATTGAAAAGCAGAGGAGCGGCCCCGTTGGATCGGGGCCGCTCTTCGCTTCTAAGGCGCCGCCGCAACAACCCATCCCATGGCAGACCAAAAGGACCAACCCCGGCCCAACCAACTGAACATCGAGATCAGCGAGGAGGTCGCTGATGGCGTTTACAGCAACCTCGCGATCATCACCCACAGCAACTCGGAGTTCGTGCTGGACTTCGTGCGCGTGATGCCCGGCGTGCCCAAGGCGAAGGTGCGCTCGCGCATCCTGCTCACGCCCCAGCACGCCAAGCGCCTTATGCGTGCCCTGGCGGACAACCTCCAGAAGTTCGAGCAGGTACACGGTGCCATTCGAGAAACAGAGATGCCTGAGATCCCTATGAACTTCGGCGGGCCGCCCGCGCAAGCGTGAACGATCCCCAGATGCACTCGAAGCCCCGAGCGATCGGGGCTTCGGCATTAAGGGGCCGTGGACCCGAACTCGTTGGTGCTCATTGCCATAGTGCTCGTAGCCGCTTCGCAACGCTATCATCGGCACAGTGTGCGGCGATCCGGCGGTCCAGATGCTTCGCATAACCCGCGTTGGCATAGCCGTGGCGCACCATGTGCAGGTCCAGGAGCAGTTCGTCCAATAAGGCCCAGGGCTCTTTCAGTTCGGCGGTCCCCGCATGGGGTGAACGATCCAGCTCACCCTTGTACAGTTCGTAAAGGTCCAGCAGGGCGTGGTCGATCACCGCGGGCTTATTCACTGGAGCGCTGGGCAAAAATGACGTAGCCGAAGTTGAGGCTGAAGGCCCAGGGATCGGGGAGGCCATCGATATAGCTCGTGTTGAACCATATCGGTCCGATCGGGCTTTGATAGATCAGCGAACCGGAAGCCAGATAGGCACGGTCGCTCACCTCCAGCCCAGCCTCCGGTTGGTCATCCGCGGAGCGCAGAATGGCGCGGTAGGGTTGGAACACGTAGCCCTCGATGCGCAGATCGAACCGGTCCCTGGCCAGCGCCACAATGGTGCGCAGGCCGCCAGCCAGGTATTGCTGCGCACGGAAGTTCCCCAGGAAATAGGTGCGGCTCTCCGGCGTCGGTTGGAAGACAGGCGCCCGGTTCAGCGTCGCGGTATAGTTCTCGAAGAACGGGTAGGTACTGTACACCGCCTCGACCAGCGCCCCGAACCGGAAGATCCCCTTCGGCAGGAAGTACTTGTCCAAGGTGCCCCTCACGTACAACCATTCGTGGTGTTCCCGCCACAACCGGCGCACGCTGCTGGTGGTCCCTGGTTCGGTGCGTTCCTCTCCGTTCACGTAGCGGACCTCCAGTTGAAGCAGTTCACCCATGTTCGGATGTTGTTTGCGGTTCAATGAATTGCGCGCGATGCGCAGGCCGGTCGTGCCATGCGCGAACTCGGTGATGTCCGCTGTATCCTGGACGTCGAAGTCGATGGATTGGTAGTACTTGTCCCGCGTCTGTACGTACTTGGCATCCCAGCGCAACAGGCCTTTGTTCCCGAAGCCGATGCCCAGGTTCATACCGCCCCAGGTTTCGCGCAGCACGATGAAGGACGGCCGGACCTCATCAAAGAACGTGGCGAAGCTGCGGAAATGATCCCACCGTTGGATGGTGAAGATCGGCTCCAGGTAAACCGGTGTTCCGGTCGGCAGGTCCGCCCGCAGTTTCACCTGGCCGGCCACGTAGAACTTGCCGAAGTAGGAGGTGGCTTGCAGGCTTGCGCTTGTGCGGCCGAAGAGGTTGTAGCGAAGACCGATCATACCCGTGTTGATGGGACGTGAACTGAACATACCCCCGAAGCGGGCCTGCAGGTCCTTCTCCGCCTTCACCATCAACTCGAGATCGAAGTCGCCCCGCGCAGGCACGTAGGTGGCTTTGGGGAAAAGTTGGCCGATGTTGTCGTCGTCATAGAGCCGGAAGTACCGCCCCTTCAGCACATCCGCATGCACCCGATGGTGTTTGTCGGTGATCATCCGTTGCACGTACAGCGAACGCGGATGGTTCAAACCGGTCACCTTGAGCGCCCCGAAACGGAGCGTGGGCCATTTGGCGAGGAACGCACGCCTGCGTGCGGTAAGATCGGCGGGATCGGTGCGGCGCTCGATCAAGTCCAGGATCTCCGGTATGCGCTCCATGGCGGCCGCATAGCCTTCGTCCACGGTCGCGCCGATACGGCTGAAATCGAACAGGCCGGTGCTTGTCACCGGTTCGATGATGAGCCCGTTCTCGCACTCCACGGAGTAGTTCGTGGGTTCCTGTAGCATCGCCTTCAATTGGGAGAGCAGGTCATCCTCGCTCGGCGGGGAGGAATTGGACGCCACATTGCTCCCGATGATCACGTCCGGGAAGAACTCCTGGTACATCACATCGCTCGGGAAGTTGTTGTACAGGCCACCGTCCATCATCAAATGCCCATTCACGCGGATGGGTTTGAAATAGAACGGGTAGCTCATGCTCGCCCGCACCGCTTGCGCCAGGTCACCATCCCGGAAGAGCACGGGTTGCTGGGCGGTGATGTCCGAGGCCACGCAGCGGAAGGGGATGAACAGGCTGTCCAAGTCGTAGCCCGAAGCGGCGGAAGCCCCCGCGAACCCGCGCATCTGCTCAAAATCAATGAGCACCGGACTGCGCAAGTTGGTAGGGAGGGAGGTGTGCAGCAGCGTATCCAGGTCCAACTTCACGTTGATCAACGAGGCGTCCGGTTGGTCGTGCTTGAAATAGTAGGTGTAGGACCGCTCCACACCACCTTCCGCCATGGTGCGGTACAGGTCCGTGCGGAACAGGGAGTCGATCTGATGCGGAGACAGGCCTGCGGCGTAAAGGGCCCCGACCAGTGCCCCCATGCTGCTGCCGGTGATGAAGTCAATGGGAATGTTGTTCTCCTCCAGTGCCTTGATCACGCCGATGTGCGTGAGGGCCGAAGCGCCGCCACCACTGAGGACCAAACCGACCGATTGGCCACGCGCCCCCGAACCGATGGACAGGCAGCATAGGATCAAGAGAGCGGTTCGCATAGGGCCGCGCAAAAGTAGGACCGCCTACGCCAGCCCCATGGCCACCGGTCAGCCGACCAGACCGTTGAAGTACGCGGGGCTGCGCAGTAGCCTGCTGCCATACCAGCTGAACAGTTCCCCATCCACGATCCGCACCGGCGTTCCGGGACAGATCATGTTCAGTTCGGCGATATGCTTCTGCTTGAAGGGGTAGGGCTCCGAGGACAGGAGGATGGTATCCGGGTCGGCTTCAGCCAGCTCCTGTGCGGTGATCTCCGGGTAGCGTGCGTCGCCTTCGTCGAATACGTTCATGAGCCCGCAGCGCGCGAGCATATCGTTCACGAAGGTGCC
>JAGNSU010000070.1 GCA_017987895.1 Flavobacteriales bacterium
GTGGAGTTCTTCAATATGAGCACCTGGGGCGCACAGATGACCTGGGACTTCGGTGATGGCAGCGGAAGCACGGACAACGAGCCCATCCATACCTACACCCTGCCCGGCATCTACACGGTGACGCTCACGGTGAACGAGAACGGCTGCGAAGCCGTGATCACCCAGGAGATCATCGTGGACATGAGCACCGGTGTACAAGGCATCACGGACGGTCTGGCGCGGGTATGGCTACAGAACGATGAAGTGGTGGTGGATCTGCACCAGGAGCAAGCTGATGAGGTGCTCATCACCGTGTTGGACGCTCAAGGGCGCAAAGTGGCCGAGCTCCGCACCCGCATCACCGAAGGGCGTGAGCGGATCCCCGTGGGCCATGTGGCGCAAGGGGTGATCCTCGTCCAACTGCTGAAAGGCGACCAAGGCCGCACCTTCAAATTGCCGCTCACCCGCTGAGGGCCGACGAACTGAATAGTGCAGGGCCTCCTTCGGGAGGCCCTGTTCGTTCCACGCCATACGTGGCAAGCCTCCTACCTTGCGGCCAACCTCATCATCATGCCTTCCACTTCCCCTTTGACCATGCTTCGCAGGACCCTGCTCCCGGTGGTGTTGATCCTCTCGCTGAGCGCCTGCCTCACCATCGAGGAGAACTATACCTTCAAAAAGGACGGTAGCGGCACCATGGAATACGTGGTGGACATGAGCGCCCTGGCGGAGATGATGGAGAGCATGGAGAAGATGACCGAAGGGAGCGGTGAGGACAATGATGGCATGGGCGAAATGGACATGAAGGCGGAAGCCGAGAAGTTGAAGACGGTGCCTGGTGTGAGCAAGGTGAAAGTGAACACCAAGGAGAAATTCGTTCAGCGGTTGAGCTTCAAGTTCAAGGACATCGCGTCCTTGAACGGAGCGCTCAACGTGTTGATGCCCGACAGTTCGGGCGCACAACACACGTTCTATACCTGGGAAGGGAATACGCTGGTGAGGACCAACAACAAGCACGCTACCGACCTCGGCAGCGATATGGGACAGGACGCCGGCACGGACAGTATGGATCCCACCGCCTTCCTGCAGAGCATGCACTATAAGTTCAGCTTCAAATTCGCCCAGCCCATCACCGGGCGCGAGCTGGCCGAAGGAGTGGTGCAGGAAAGCCCCAACAGCAAGGAGTTAAAGCTGGATACCGACTGGAGCGTGATCATGAAGGAGCCCAAGGCCCTGGACCTGCGGATCACGCTGGACCGGTAGGGACAGCAGGGGTGGACGGTGACTCCCAGGTAAGGGCGCCCGGCTATCTTCGCCGTCCCTAAACCGGTACCGATGATCAAGCCGTATTTCCTTCTGCTCGCCCTGCCGCTCGCTATGTCCTGCGGGAACGGCGGTGACGATACCCACGCCAAAGCCGTGGACACCACTGCGGTGGCGGACAGCTTCAAGTGGGAGACCGAACAATTCGACGACATCCGCGTGTTGCGGTACCAGGTGCCGGGTTGGGACCAGCTCAGCCTGCAGCAGAAGCAGCTATGCTACTACTTGAACATGGCCGGCCTCGCCGGGCGCGACATGCTGTGGGACCAGAACTACAAGCACAACCTGAAGATCCGTCGCGCCTTGGAGCGCATCATGAAGGACTACAAGGGAGCGCGAAGCGGGGCCGATTGGGACCATTTCGCCACGTACGCCAAGAAAGTGTGGTTCAGCAATGGCATACACCACCACTACAGCAACGACAAACACACGCCGGAATTCCCGCAGGCCTACTTCGAGACCTTGCTCAAGGAGAGCGGAGCCGCTCTGGCCCCGGAGGTGATCGCGGCCATCTTCGATCCCGCCATCGATGCCAAGAAGGTGAGCCTGGACCCAGGCAAAGACCTTGTGCTTTCCAGCGCCGTGAACTTTTACGGGCAGGATATCAACCAGAAAGAAGTGGAGGACTTCTACGCCGGAATGGATAACGAGAGCGACCTGGCGCCCTTGAGTTTCGGCTTGAACAGCAAATTGGTGCGTGGCAAGGACGGGAAGCTCATGGAACAGGTGTACAAAGTGGGCGGCATGTACGGCCCGGCCATGGAAGAGAGCGTGAAGTGGTTGGAGAAAGCAGCGGGCGTGGCCGAGACCCCTGAGCAGAAGACCGCCCTCGACCTCCTCATCAAGTACTACCGCACCGGGGACCTGAAGACTTGGGACGATTTCAACGTGGCTTGGGTGAAGGACACCAAGAGCAGCGTGGACTATATCCTTGGCTTCGTGGAGGTGTACAATGACCCCATGGGTAAGCGCGGGAGCTATGAGAGCATCGTGGAGGTGAACGACCCGGAGGCGACGAAGAAGATGCATGTGATCCAGGAGAACGCGCAATGGTTCGAGGACAATTCGCCCCTGATGCCGGAACACAAGAAGAAGGATGTGGTGGGCATCACCTACCGTTTCATCAACACCGTCGGGGAAGCAGGGGATGCCGCGCCGGCCACGCCGGTCGGGGTCAACCTGCCGAACGCGAACTGGATCCGGGACTCCATCGGCAGCAAGAGCGTGAGCTTGGGCAACATCAGCGATGCCTACGACAAGAGCAGCGGCACCAGCTCCTTGGAGATCTTCTGCCACGATGCCGAGGAGATCGAGCGGGCCAAGGCGCACGGCAGCCTCGCCGGCATGTTGCACACCGCCCTGCACGAAGTGGTAGGCCACGCCAGTGGTCAATTGGAGCCTGGTGTAGGCGAGACCGATGCCACCTTGAAGAACTACGCCAGCACCTTGGAAGAAGGCCGCGCCGATCTGATGGCGTTGTACTACGTCATGGACCAGAAGCTGGTGGACCTTGGCGTGATGCCCAGTTTGGAAGTGGGCAAGGCCGAGTACGATGGATACATCCGTAACGGGCTTCTCGTGCAACTACGGCGCCTCAAGCCAGGCAAGGACGTGGAGGAGGCGCACATGCGCAACCGGATGTGGGTGAGCGCTTGGGCGTACGAGAAGGGCTTGAAGGATAGCGTGATCGTGAAGGTGGAGCGCAATGGCGAGACCTACTACGACATCCGGGACTACGAGAAACTCCGCGTGCTCTTCGGCGAACTATTGCGCGAAGTACAACGCATCAAGAGCCAGGGCGACTACGCGGCGGGCAAGGCACTGGTGGAGACCTACGGTGTGAAAGTGGACCAAGCCTTGCACGCGCAGGTGCTGAAGCGTGCCGAGAAGATCAAGACCGCTCCGTACGCGGGCTTCATCCAGCCGATCATGGTACCCGTGACCGACGCCAATGGCGCGATCACCGACGTGAAGCTGGAGTTCCCGGATGACTTCGTACAGCAGATGCTCTACTACGGGGAGAAGCACAGCTTCCTGCCGGACGAGAATTGAACGTAACGAACGAGCGATCGCGGCCCCGGCAACGGGGCCGCGGTGTTTTTGGACCGGCGCCCAGCTACCTTCGGACCATGCGCGTTATGATCCTCGTACCTCTTCTTTCCGTGTTCTCGGCCCATGCGCAGAAGGATATGCGGGTGGACCACACCCCGTGGAACACAGTGGTAGCCACCTATGTGGGTGCGGATGGTCTGGTGGATTACAAAGGGATCGCTGCGGATCCGGGCTTCAGGCGCTATCTACAGGTGCTTCAGCGTTTCGCTCCGGAGAACACCTGGCCGGAAGCGGAACGCAAAGCATGGTGGATCAATGCTTCGAACGCCCTGGTCGTGCAACTGGTCGCTGCGCATCTTCCCATCGATAGCGTGGGGGCGATCCCCGTGGCGGAGCAGAAGAAGGTGTTGGTGGTGAAGGGGGTCTCATTTTCCGTTGCGGAACTCATGGACCATGTGGTCGGTCTCTTCGGCGATCCCCGTGTGATCTGCGCCCTCCACCGGGCCACGCGGGATAGTCCGGTACTGGCGAACACCGCTTACACCGCCGAACATTTGGAAGAGCAGTTGCAGGCAGCGGCGCTTCGTTTCGTGAACCATCCACGTAGGAACGTGATCGGCACGGAGGAGGGGCGGATCTCCTGGCTTTTCGGTCACTATGCCTCTTTATTTCCGGGACCGGACGGAGTGCGCTCTTTCCTCTTACAGTACAGCGCCATACCGCCGGTCGCGAACGCCCGGTTGACCGTCATGCCCCGGGATTCCGGCCTGAACGGGCGATGATCCCCGTTCCGTCGATCGGATGCCAGGGTTCGGCCCTGTTCGTCAGCGGGTTCGCCGGATCTTGGATGGCCTGTTGAAACCGGAGATGGTCTTGGCCCGTACCAACCCTTGTCCAAGTAGTTCAGAGTCGATCTGAAGAGTCACGTCACCCCTGCCTAGGGCTCAGCCCGGTGGGGGTTTCGTGCTTTCCGCCATCTCCATTGCACAGGATGTTGGCGGCCCAACTCGCCATCAGTAGTTCGG
Source organism: Flavobacteriales bacterium (assembly GCA_017987895.1). Classification (GTDB taxonomy): domain Bacteria; phylum Bacteroidota; class Bacteroidia; order Flavobacteriales_F; family PHOS-HE28; genus PHOS-HE28. The sequence continues at coordinate 4,380 of JAGNSU010000070.1, forward strand.
GCTTGGTGCGTGCTTCGTAGCCATGGGCGCGCACATAGCCTATGGCCGTGCTATGGAGGCGGTGCGAGCCGAACTTCGGATCGCTGTTCAGGTCGAGGTCGATGCAACGCACCTTTACCTGGCCTTCCCGGGTGAGCCACTGCGCCACGTAGATGCTGCGTTCCACCTCGCCCCATAAGCGCGTCCACATATCCTGGACCCTTCGGTGGCGTTCGCGGCGGTAGAGCACATGGGCGCCGTTGCGGCGGTACCGCAGAACGACGGCGGTGGTGTATACGGTGCGGTCGCCGCGGTTGTGGCTGTCGCTTCCGACAAGGATCTCGGCGTCGGGGTACAGGTCCAATTGCGCCCGAACATGCTCCAGCACGCTCACGGTCCGCCCATCACCCATATGTCGAAAGCCCGTCATTTCACCTTCGGAGGAGGTGATCGAAGGTAACGAGAGCGATCGCGCCTTCGGGATCCTCAGTGCGTGTGCGCAACCGCTATATTTGCGCCCCCTGCGAAGAGAAAGTTCCACTTACCGAAGTGGCGGAATTGGTAGACGCGCACGTTTCAGGGGCGTGTGACCGTAAGGTTGTGCGGGTTCGAGTCCCGCCTTCGGTACAAGCGGAGCGGCGAGAGCCGCTTCGTCATTCTCCTGGGAGGTTCAGTCCACGTTCACATCGTTGATCGGACGGTAGCGATGGGGGAGTCGGATGCAACGCTCCACGCGCGGTTACCTTTGGTCTTGGATGGTACGCGGCAAACGGTTCCGAACGAAACGGCTTTGGCACAACACCAAGGCCTGGAGCTACGTAGGCTCCGCGCTGATGGTCGTTGGCCTGGTCGGGTCGTTCAGCACGGGCAAGGTGCTGTTCATCGTGATCGCGACTACCATCCTGCTCGCTGGTTACGTCATGGCCTACCTGCGGGATCGCGGCAACGAGTGCCAGTATATCGTGGACGAGAAAGGGCTTTGGTTGCGCACGACCGGAACGGATCTGCGTGCGGGGTTCGACGAGATCATCGATGCGAGCCTCGTGGACCGGAGCGCTTCCCGGGATTACATCCGCCAATTCGTGAAGGAGGACGAGCTGAAGAGCGAAACACGCGCCCGCGAACAAGCGTTCGTTCAGTTCTGCTCGGTGGACATCGGGTTGCGCTCCTTCACTTTCGGATTGGGCCGTCGGCTTATCGACCGCATGCCGAACTCCAAGGACGACCTGGTACTGTTGCGGCTTTCGGGTGGCCGCCATCTGGTGCTCTCGCCCCAGTACAATCAGGATCTGGTGGATACACTGACCCGTGCGCTCGTATCGCAACGCGGCAAGGCCGACAGCGTGACCGGATAGGACCGTGTGCCTGCGCTACAGCGTGCGCAACGTCTGGCCGATCCGCAAGGTGCTCCGTGCTGATATACGGTTGATCTTGCACAAACGTGCCACGCTGGTCCCTTGCCGTCTCGCGATCGCGGAGAGCGTATCGCCGCGTTTCACCCGGTAGTAGCGCGCGGTTGTGGCCGGAGCTTCAAAACTCTTGGCGGAGAGATGCATCCGACGCGAGATCAGTTCACCTTCCGGGATATCATAGACCAGAGCGGGATCGATCGGACGTCCCAGGTAGCGCACTTCAAAATGCAAATGGCTTCCTGTGGAACGCCCTGTGCTACCACCGAGGCCGATACGTTCGCCCGCTTCCACCATTTCGCCCACGTCCACGGAAAGTCGGCTGAGGTGACCATAGAGCGTTTCCAAACCGTTCGGATGGCGGATCACGACCACGTTCCCGAACGACTTGTGATACCGGGCGATCCGGACCATCCCGGCGAAAGCCGCCACCACCGCGTCGCCGGTCTCCAGATCGAGGTCCACCCCGTAATGCATGCGTCCGTGGCGCGGACCGAAGGGGGAATTCACCTTACCGCAAATGGGCATGGCATGATCGCAAGCCGCGTGGCTGAGGTCGAGATCGACGGGGGCCATGGCCGCGTTCTGGTCATGGTGACCGAAAATACTGCTGGTGTTCCAATCGCAATAGAGGTCGTAACAGGGGATCAATGCGAGCGAATCACGCAAGGTCCATGAGATCGGTAGTGAGTTCTCGACCGCGATCAACGGGACATCCGTGGCGGTCGGGTCCACCTCCTCGTACACGCTGCCTTCCTCCGGTCCCCCGATCGCCACACTATCCACCTGCGCACTAACGCGGGAGCCCGCCCACGCGAAGAGCGCGGTGCATGAGAAAAGAAGGGACCTCCTGATCATGGACGCGCAAAACTATCCGTACCATCCGGCCATGCAAATCCAAGATCGTTAAATAGTTTCAACAGGGTTCCTGGAGGAACTGGCCATTTGGTCCAGGTGCCCTGTGACGAACGCCGGTCCTGGTGAACGATCCGGCATGGTCTTCGTGCGATGATGGATGTGGAAGGCCAGGCACGATCGCATCAAGCGGATGGAAGCGTTCGTGCGTTCAACACCTTGGTGGTGCTGCTAGCGGCCATTGTGCTGACCATGCCCTTGTTCGTGGTGGTCTATCCCCATGTGCCGGTCATCCTTCTGCCCTTCGGTGATCGTGCGCGGATCGATCACATCATCACGTTCATGATCATCGCGGGGTGCTTCTACGTCCTGCTGCGCGAGTTGCGGTTCCTACTGTTCGTTCTCCTGATAATAGGGGGTGTGGTACTCACGTGGTCCAGTTTCACAGGCCGTTACCGGCCGGGCGATCTGGTGGAGGACTACCGTGGCTTTCTTTTCGCGTTGCGTGACAACACCGTCTTCGTGCCGTTATCCGCGTCGCGGTTGAAGCCTTTCGAGAACGCGGACATGATCGGGTCACGGATCGATCATGAGGACGCGCGCGTACGCACCTTCGCGGTTCGGGCCGCTACGATACACTTCACGGAAGCCTTGGTCGCCGAAAAGGAGGTGACGATGGTACAGGCCTTCTCCGTGTTCAAGGTGATCAATGGGAGTTGGAGCTACGTGAACGACGTGAAGGGGGGGGAGTACTTCGCCCATGCCAGTGAAAGTGTGGAACTCCTGGCGGGGGATTGCGACGATCATGCGATCCTCATGGCCGCGTGCATAAAGGCCATCGGAGGGGAGGTGCGCCTGGTGCGCACGGTAGGGCACCTCTATCCGGAACTGCTCATTGGCGATGCCAAGGCCATGGAGCGTGCGGCCTATCTCCTACGCAACGTGCTGTTCAGGGACCACATCGGATCGGCGCCGCTCTTCTACCACACCGATATGCACGGACAACGATGGATCAACCTGGATTACACCCGCAACTATCCCGGCGGTGAGGTGATGGACGAGAAGATCGTGGGGATCTTGCCCGTTTGATCCCCTTCGGTCAGGGAAGTTGTTGGGACCGCACGGCGGTAGGTATGGAACCGCCGATATTCACCAGGATCGGGTCGCGATCGTTGCTGCCACCGGCATACTTCACCACACCGTCAAGGGTCACGTCTTCGGACCAATAGCCCGTAGTGGTCGCTGTGGGCACCACACCACCGATCTTCACCAAGATCGGGTCCCTATCGTTGCTTCCGCCGGCGTACTTCAGCTGGGTATCCCGGATCACGTTCCCGGCCCAAAGTAATCGGGTGCTGCCATTGATCTTCTGTGCATTGGTGCCGAAGGTGGCCACTGTCCCATTGGTCAGATCGACCGACAGGGGTGGGGTCGCGCTGAGGACGACCGTGGCGAGGGTCATCGCCGCCAGATGGTTGCGGTGGCGCACCGCGATGTAGTACTCATCCGGGACCACCGGTATGGTAAGCGCGGAAACGCCATCCAAAGCCACCACGTCACCATCTCTTTGTACCAGGGCGCTTTGGGTGCGGAGCACGGTCGTGTTGCTGGTCTTGGACCGCAGCTCTACAAAGATCCAATCCGTGATCGCATTGCTGCCCGTGGTGGTCAATACGGAGGCCGCGATGGTCTCCCCACCGCCGCCGCCCACATGGGTGAAACCAAGGCTGGTGAAGGGCTCCGTCAGAGGGAAGGACGCCAGCGAACGCAAGGCATCGTTCATAAGTCCGGTGCCGCTATTGTAAGGCCCTTCCAAGAAGACGCGCAACGCGAGCGAAACGTTCGTGGGCGGGGTTGGCGCCGATTCGGGCACGAGGCCATCGAAGGGTAACGAGCCGTTGGTGGCCCCCGCGAAGTTCGTGATCACCCCGACACTGTTGGTGCTCGGGTTGTAGCGGAAGATGGTCCCCAGCGACGAGGTGCCCCCTTGTGTGCAAACTCCGTAGAGCCGCAGATCTGTCCCTTGGACCAGGTTGCTTTCGGAGAGCGTTCCATCGGTGGTTTGCATATCGTACAACTGGGTGTACACCGCGTTGGTGATGTCCCAGCTATAGATGCATCCGTTCAGGAAGCCCCCCCCCTCGCGGCACGTGCCGTAGAGCTTGCCGTCCGCCGCCAGCACCGGCTTACCGGATGGGCCACCGCCCTGGATGCCGTCGAAGTTGTACAACTTGAGGAAGTTGTTGGTGCCCGTGTTGAAGGAGAAGAGCACTCCATCGCCGAAATCGCCGTTCTCGCTCAGCACCCCGTAAAGAAGGCCGGTCCCCACTTGCATCAGGTCCGCATTTGGCGCCGACCCGGTGCTGTTGCTCAATGCGACCAGCGGAGTAAGGGTATTCGAACCGGTATCATAGGAGAAGAGCGTACCCAGACCGTTCGCCCCGTCCAGCCCGGTGGTGCCGTACAGCGTACCGTTGGCGGCAAGGAGGAGACCGGTGCGTGGTGCGGTACCCGATACCGCGTCGAGGTCCTTCAGCTTGGCGAACGTGTTGTTCGATGGATCGAACGAGAACAATGTGCCGCCGCCATTGGCCCCACCGGCGCTGCACAGGCCATAGTACTTGGTGCCCTTCAGAACGAGCGTACCCACAGGAAAGTCACCCAAGGCCCCACCCATGTTCGAGAGCCGGACGTGCGTATTGCTCACCGGATCGAAGGAAAAACAGGTGCCCACGTTGTTGCTTCCACCGGAATTGGTGAGGCCATAGAACAGCCCGTTCGTGTGCTTGACCAATCGCCCCTTGGGCTGGCTGCCATTGCTCGAGCCGAAGGCCGTGAGCTCCGTCATCGTATTGGTCGCCGGTACGTAACGGAACAATGCGCCCGAACCACCGGAGCCATCAGCATTGCACACACCGAGGAAGGTCCCATTGGGGTCTTCGATCAATCCCGCCCATGCGTCGCGGAAATTGGCTTCGTACATGTTGAAAAGCGGTGTGTACACGTTCCCCACCGGATTGAAGGAGAACAAGACGCCCGCACTTGTGAGCCCCCCGAAGTTCGTGAGGCCGTAGAACAGGCCATTGCTCGCACGACGCAAGCGCCCTAGCGGCCTGTATCCGATCGTGGGGTTCAGGTCCACCACAGCGGTGTACGCGTCGGTGGCGATATTATAACTGAAGATCACGCCCTGATCGGTCGCACCACCCTCGGAAGTAGTGCCGTACAACAAACCGCCGGCACCGTTCTGGGCGAGCTCGCTGTATGGGGCCGAGCCTGTGGCATTGACCAGGTCCACGAGGTTCGTATAGGTGTTGGTGCCTACGTTGTAACTGAAGAGCACACCATCGGAATTCAAGCCGCCCTGGGTGGTGGTACCATAAAGCAGGTTGCTGGATGCCCGGAACAGACCGGCATAGGGTCGCGCTCCTCCGGCCAGGGTCAGGTCGATCTTCTTGGTGAAGGTGGTGCTCCCCCCCGCATTGACGAGGAGTTCGAAGATGGTTCCCTGGTTGGTCGCTCCACCGATCTGCGTGGTGCCGTACAATCGACCGTTCGACGCCTCCACCATTCCGCCTTTCGGGGCCCGGCCGTTGAGGTTGGCACCTGCGTTCACGAAGTCGTGCCGTTTGGTGATCAGGCCGGTGGTGATGTTGAAATCGAAGATGGTACCGAAGCCATTGGTGCCGCCTGCGGTGCATGTGCCGTACAACCTTCCGCTAATGGTGGATTGTACCAACCCACGCGTGGGCTGTTCACCGTTGGTGCTATTGAAGCTCGCGAGCGTGGTATAGGTCGACGTTGCTGGATCGTAGGAGAAGAGGGTGCCGAAGCCACCAGCCCCGCCAAGTTCCGTAACACCGTAGTATTTCCCATTGGTCGCCTTGATCAGGTCGCACTTGGAGGTGGCGCCCGACACTTGGGTGAATTCGAACTTCTTCGTGAACGTGCTCGTCTCGGTGATGGTGAAGAGCGTGCCGATATCACTGGCCCCACCAGAACTGGTCATACCCCAGTAGGTTTGAGCGAAAGATCCGTGAACAAGGCACAGCGCACCGAAGAAAAAGGCGGCTCGGTTGGATAGGGTCATCATCATGGGGGCGGAAAAGGGAGGCAAAAGTTAAGCAGGATCCGCGATTCTCCGACCGCGGAACGACCAACCTCGGTTCGGGCGCATGGATACCTTTGGAAGATCCGATGGACAACGAGCGCATCGTCGATCCCGCCGATCTCGCCCGGGCCAGCCACATGCGGCCCGGGGACCCGCGGATCACCCTGCTCACAGAAGTGAGCGGGTTGAAGGGCTTGCAGAAGATCTATGAAGGTGCCCGGCACCTGCACGATCTGGACTTCGTTCGAGCGGTGTTCGAGCAATTGGACCTGGAACTGGAGGTCCCTGAAGACCAACTCGATCAGCTTCCCCGGGAGGGGGGATTGATCCTCGTGGCCAACCATCCTTACGGTGCCATTGACGGCCTGGCCTTGGTGGACATCTTCGGCCGCATCCGTCCCGAGCTGAAGGTGATGGCCAATTTCCTGCTTCAGCAACTGAAGCCATTGGGTCATCGGTTCATTGGGGTGAACCCCTTCGAACAGTTGCGGAGCACGAGCAGCTTCCAAGGCATGCGCAACGCCCTGGAGCATGTGAAGCACGGCGGAGCGCTGGCCCTGTTCCCTGCCGGGGAGGTGAGCAGTTGGCGCACCGAATTGAAGGCGGTGGCCGATCCCCGGTGGAAGACCCCGGCCCTGAAGCTCGTACAACTCGCAGGTGTCCCGGTGGTGCCGGTCTGGTTCGATGGTGCCAACAGCGTCGTTTTCCAGATGTTGGGCATGATCCATCCGAACCTGCGCACGATGATCCTGCCCAACGAGATGCTCCGGATGCGCGGTCGGCAAGTTCGTATGCGCGTCGGGAAGCCCATACCCGCCAAGGAGATCGCGGCATTCAGCTCCGCGGACCAGTTGGGCCGGTACCTCCGTGCCAAGACGTACGCGTTGGGATCCGGGGTCCAAGTGCGACGCGATCAGTTCAGACCGCTACGCTTCCCGCGCAAGCCGAAGGAGATCATCGAGGGCCCGACCCCGCAGGCACTGGAGCGCGAACTGGCCGGCATCCAGGACCTTCGGATAAATAGTCAGGCGGAGTTCGATCTCTACATCGCGAGCAGTGATAGGATCCCCCTCATGTTGCGCGAGATAGGGCGGCAACGCGAACTCACCTTCCGCGCGGTGGGTGAGGGCACGAACAAGCGGATCGATCTGGACGAGTTCGATCTGTACTATGACCATCTGTTCCTCTGGGACCGTGATAAGCGTCGTTTGGTGGGTGCGTACCGCATCGGTGATGGACAGAAGATCATACCCCGGTACGGCAAACGGGGCTTCTATCTCAGCACGCTCTTCAAGATGGATCGGGCGATGGACCGTGTGCTGCGGCGGAGCTTCGAACTGGGTCGGTCGTTCGTGGCGTTGGAATACCAGCGGCATCGGCTGCCGCTCTTCATCCTATGGCGTGGACTGCTCATCCATATCACTTCGCACCCGGACCATCAGTTCCTCATCGGGCCGGTGAGCATCAGTAGCAACTATAGCCACTTCTCGCGGGCGCTCATCATGGCGTACGTGGAAAGGCATCACTACGACGCCTACCTGGCCGCTCTGGTGAAACCGCGCAACCGGTTCAAGGTGAAGCAGGACGCGGAGGGCAGTCAAGCCTTGGTGCAAGCGTCGGCCACGGACCTCAAGAAGTTGGACCGCCTGATCGCTGAGGTGGACCCCAATGAGTCCGCCATGCCGGTGCTGCTGAAGAAATATCTTCTGCTCAACGCCAAGATCATCGGCTTCAACAGCGATCCTCGTTTCAATGACGCCCTCGATGGATTGATGGTGCTCGACCTGTCGAAGGTGCCGCCGCGCACCATTGAGGACCTTAAGAAGGGGATGGGCGACTTGTCCGGGCAGGCTTAGATCGCTACGGTATCTTCTTTTCATGTCCTGCTGTTCAGTGGGCCGCATCTTTGTTGCGTGACCTCGAAGCGAACTCTAGTGCTAGGCGCCAGCCCGAAGCCCGATCGGTATTCGAACCTGGCCGTGATGCGGCTTCTTTCCCACGGACATCCGGTCAGCGCGGTGGGGAGGCGGCCCGGCTTCATCGGTACGCTGCCGATCGGGACGGCCATCCCCGAAGACATCGAGTTCGATACGATCACGCTGTACCTGAACGCATCGAACCAGGCGATCCATGAAGCACGGATGCTCGCACTTCGCCCCAAGCGGATCATCTTCAATCCCGGAGCGGAGAACAGGAGGTTCGCGCGCGCCGCCGAGGCGAACGGGATCGAGGTGATGGAAGGCTGCACGCTGGTGATGCTGAGCGCCGGAACGTTCTGAGCTCGAGCGGCCATTGGCGCTTCTCACCGGCGATGGCCTTCTTATCCTGAGCACGCCTACCTTTTCGGCATGCGTTCGGCGATCACTGCGCTGGTCCACCTGCTCGTCGGCATCGGCACGACCGCTGCGCAGGATCCCGTGCATCGGAGGTACACCACTGCGGATGGACTACCGACGAATACGATCTACGTGGCGCTCCAGGACCAGGCAGGGTTCATGTGGTTCGGTACGGATGCGGGCGCGGTCCGCTTCGATGGCCGGGAGTTCCGCGTGTTCGGCACCGACGAGGGCGTGTCCGATGTGGAGGTGATCAACCTGGCCGAGGATTCGCGCGGGCGGATCTGGTTCCTTACGCTCAATGGCCGCTTGTCATACTACCAGAAGGGCCAGGTACACAATGCACGCACCGATCGGGAACTGGGGCGCTACCAATGCGCCAGCGGCTGGCAATCCTTCGCCGAAGACGCCGAGGGTCTGCTTTGGTTCGGTGGTGTGAGAAGGAACCTCCTGCGATTGGACATGGAGGGAGCACGGGATACGCTATGGGATATTGCCAAGGGGGATCTGTCCGTGGTGACAGACGCTGATGGAGAGGTCGTGTTGGTGTCCGACGAATCGATCCACCGCCTTTCGGAGGGGCGCTGGGTGGTAACGGATTCATTTCCCATTACAGTTGCGAATTCGATCGTACGTGACCCGGCCCCCGGGGGGGGGGGAGCCATCGCGATCGGTCCAAGCGGTTTTGTGCAGGTCGTGGATCGGCACTGGGTGAGGGTACCCTTGTTCGCATATGATGTGATGATACGCGGCAATTGCAACGCGATCGCCGACCGCTCTGGAACAGTCTGGGTGCTCGATCGCTTCGGAGAGGTAACAGGCTACTGGCCATCGCCACAGAAAAAGGTCAGCCGCAGTTTTTTTCCGGGCCTTTCCACCAACTACGTGTATGAAGACCGGGAGGGGAACCGCTGGTTCTGTACCGCGCGCAAGGGTTTGCTCAAGGTAACGGCGGACCAATGGCGATCGGCTTACTTCCAGGATCCCAAGCCCGGAGGAAGCGGCATGTTCTTGTCGTTATTGACGGATCACGCTGGAACGCTCTGGGCGGGGACCGCGGACGGGGTCGTGGTGACATTGGAGAACGGTACCATGTCCGGCAACCTGTTGAAGAGCAGCCCTGAACGCGGACGAGTAATGGAGTTCGCTGAGGGCAGGGACGGGGTCTATGCGGCCACCGATCGTTCCGTGGTCTGGTTCGACGATCGAAGAGATGGCCACGATATTCTACTGGATCACTCGAACACAGGCGGCGAGTGGAGGTTCACTCCCATGGCGTCGAAATCCATCAGCGCTTCGGGGGAGGGATCGATCTGGTCCTCCTACTTCAACATTCACAAGATCTACGACCGGAAGGATGGACGGTTCTTCCAAGTCGTTCCTGGCACTCCGGCCTGGCAACGCACGCAATGTGTCCATGTCGACCCTTTGGGAGTGGTGTGGAGTGCCACAGGCAATACCCTCTACCGTTTCCAGGATGGTGTGAGCACCTCGTTCCCGGGCAACGATAGCATCATGGGACTTCGCATCACATCGATCCGAAGCCTGTCCGCTGACACACTCTTGGTCTCGACCATTGGGAAGGGTATCGCCTTGCTACAGGACGGGCGGTACCTACGGTCCATTTCAAAGGCTCAAGGGCTCCCATCCAATGATGTCCTGCGTGTGCGACTGTGCGGTGACACGCTGCTCGCAGCGACCAATGCGGGCTTGGGGATCATGCGCTTGCGAAAAGGCGGACCGGAGGAGGTTTGGGTGATCTCTGCGGCGAACGGTCTATTGAGCAATGAGGTCTATGATGCGGAGATCGTGAAGGGCGACCTCTTCGTCGCCACGGCCGAAGGTCTTTGCAGATATCCGTTCCCGCACGACGAAAAGCCGGGACCGCCTCCCGCCACGCATTTTGCCAGCATCTTGGTGAACGGAGCGGCGCATGCCCCCAACTCCTTGTTGATCATGGATGAGGGCAGTGACCAACTCAGGGTGAAGTTCCACGCGATCACTTTTACCGCCCCCGAGCGCGTGGAGTACGGCTACAGTTTCGCCAACGACACCGCTTGGACCCGGAGCCTCGACGGCGTGCTCGATCTGGCCGGCATGCGTCCCGGCGGCCATCGGCTCTTTTTCCGCGCGCGCTATCCCGGTGGGCAATGGTCCGAGCCCAGGAAACTCATTTTCAACGTGCGGCCTCTATGGTGGAACAGACTTGAGGTTCGGATATTGGCGTTGCTCGTAGCCGGAGCGATGCTCGTGCTGCTCTTGCGGTTCCTCGTGATGCGACGCTTCCGAATGGCTTTCCAGGAACTCCGTGAGCGGGATGCGGTGAACGAAGAGCGGCGCCGTATCGCGGCGGATGTGCATGATGACCTTGGAGCTGACCTGAGCCGTTTATTGTTGTACGCCCGCCAGGCCGAACAGCGCGGCGATATCGCCGGAGGCCGTGAGATCACCGATGGGCTGAACGCCACGATCAACAAGATCGATGAGATCATATGGTCGCTCGATCCGCGGCGGGACACGCTTCAAGCTACGGTCGCTTTCATAGAACGGCAAGCAGGCGAATACCTCGCTTTGAACAACATCGAATTGCGCACCAAGGTCAGCCTGCTGGCCGAGGATCTTCCCTTGTGCGCCGAAGCGAGACGGGAGGTGCTGCTCATCGCGCGCGAAGCGCTCCGCAACGTGGTGAAGCATGCCCGTGCGAGCCGCGTGGTCATGACCTGGGGTATGGAACGCGACTGGGCCGTCTGGCGCATGGAGGATGATGGGAGCGGGATGAGCAGCGCCGCCGGGAACGGTTCGGAGCGACAGGGCCGTTCCAATATGCGAAGGCGTGCTGAACGCTTGCGAGGTATCCTGGATTGGTCCGCGGCGCAGCCACATGGGACCGTCGTCGAGTTGCGTTGGCCGATCAACTGAATCACCTGATCGGATGATGCGCATTCGGACCGTAATGATCATTTTTCCCGCATGACGCCCTGGGAGGAGACGGGTTCGCCGGTAGAGGTGCTCTTGGTGGAGGATCACGACGAATACCGGCAAAGCCTTGAATTTTTCCTGCACGCGAGCGGTCGGCTTCGGTGCATGTCGTTCCAGCGGTGCGAGGACGCGCTGGCACAACTGCACAAGCGCCGCCCGGATGTGGTGATCATGGACATCCACCTCCCGGGCATGGATGGCATCGCGTGTACACGCCTCATCAAAGAGCAATGGCCGGAGATCCACATCCTGATCTGCACGGTGCACGAGGATGATGAGAAGATCTTCGACGCGCTGCGGGCGGGCGCGAGCGGCTACTTGCTCAAGCGCAACAGCATCGACGAGATCGTCGAGGGCATCCGGCAAGTGCTCGCCGGCGGTTCGCCTATGAGCCCGGCCATCGCGCGCCGCGTGGTCAACAGCTTTCGTCCGCCGAAGCTCACCGAAGGCCTCAATGCGCTAAGCGACCGCGAACAGGAAGTGCTCGACCTGCTCTGCACCGGCATGAGCGCCAAGGCGATCGGCGACAAGCTCTTCGTGAGCGCGAACACCGTGCG
>JAGNSU010000071.1 GCA_017987895.1 Flavobacteriales bacterium
CCACCTGGTAGCCCACGGTCACCTGCTTGGAGGGGTCCTGGCGGTTGCCGTGGTGGATGGCATTGTTCACCGCCTCGGTAAGGGCGATGAGGATATTGCCGTAGTGCGATTCGTGTACGCTCAGGCGGCCGCACACATCATCGATCAACTTCTCGACCAGCGCGATGTTCTCCGCCTTGCTGGCGAAATCGATCCGCTCGGTGAACTGGACGTCCTCGGTAAGCGCTGTCATCGGCCTTTTCAGGGTCGGTCAAAAGTACCGAAATAGTCGTTCACGCGATCGCGGTAGTACGGCTTGAGCCCGGCGGGCACGGTTCGCAACAGTTCCGCCTCGCGGGCTTTGCGTTGCTGGTACTCGAAGAAGCGGGCGGGATCCTCGGCGGGTTTGTCGCGGCCTTCGTTGCTGGTGCGCTTCTGGTCCAGCTCCCGCTCGCGATCGGCCTTTTCCGCCTCCAGCAGGCGCACCATGATGTCCTGCTGGCGCTTGAGGGTCTCTGGGGTGATGTTCTTGTTCACGATATCCTTCTCCTGCTTCTCCATCTGTTCGGCCAGCTTGTTCAGCCCGTTGCCGGCGCCGCTGCCGTCCTTGTTCATGTCCTGGGCCATGCGCTGCATTTCCTTACGGATGGCGGCCTGCTGGGCGGCGAGTTGGGCGAGCTGCTGGCTCATGCCGGGTGTATTCCCGCCGGGGTTCTGTTGGCCTGGCTTTTCCCCCTTCTTCTTGCCCTCCTCCATGGCCTTCTTCATGGCGTCGAGCTGCTTCTGCAAGCCTTCCTGCTGGGCCTTCATCTTGGCCATGCTCGGCTTTTTGCCTTTCCCGCTGCCACTGCCGCCCGGTTTGTTGCAGCTACCGCTGCCCGGCTGCTGGCTGGCGGACTGTTGTTGCATCTGCTGTAGGGCCTCATCCAGCAACAGCGCCAGGTTGTTCAAGGCGGTCATGGCGCGCTGTTGATCGTCCGCCGCCATGCCTTTATGGCGTTCGTTACCCCGGGCTTCGCCGATGTGGGAGAGGGCCTCGTCCATGTGGCCGTTCACGGCGTTCATTTCCCGGTTCACAATGCTCTGGAGCTGGGGCACGCGCTTGCTGAGGGCGAAGAGCGAATCCTCGATCACCTTGGCATCGTCGCGTAGTTCCTTCTGGGTGCGGCCGAGTTCCCCGAAGCGCGGGTCCTTGGTGGTTACCTCGGCCAGCCCGTCCATCACCTCCTCCTGGTCGAAGCTGAGCTGCACGATGTTCTCGAGCAGTTGGCGCAGCGCGTCCATGTCCTCCTCTTGTTGTTCCTGCTGGCCGCTCTGCATGCTGCTCTTCATCTGGAAGCCCATCTGCTTCATTTCCTCGGCGGCCTTCTTCTGGTTCTCGCTGGCTTTCTGGTTCTGCTTCTTGTCCAGTTGTTCGCTGCTCTGCTGCTGCTGGTCCTGGATCTCCTGTTCCTTCTGTTCGGTCTCCGGCAGGTCGAGCGGCTTCTCCAGCTCTTCGTTCTTCTTCTCGAGCTCGTCGATCTCCTTGCGCACCTCCTCGAAGGCCTTGTTCAGGGAATCCTGCCGCTGCTCCAGGTTCTCTTGGGACTCCTTGTTCTCCTTGGTGTCTTCGGAGAGTTTCTCCTGCTCTTCGCCCAGCTTTTCGAGCTTGTCCGCGATGTCCTCCGCTTTCTGCTCCACCTCCATCTGTTTGAAGAGCTCCAAGGTGCGGTCCAGTTCTTTCTCGATGTCCTCCTGGCTCAACTTCATCTCCTCCATCTGCTCCTGGAGCTTCTCCTTGTCCAACTTGTCCAGCATCTCCTGCACTTTGCGGTAGAGCTCCTTCATCTCCTCGCTCAGCACGTTCTCGAAGAGCTCCTGCACTTGCTGTTGTTTCTCCTGCAGGCGCTCGTCGATCTGCCGGTACTCCTGTTGTTGTTGCTGGCTGTTGCGCAGGTCCTCGCTGGTGCGCTCGATCTTTTCCTGCAACTTCTTCTGCCGGTCCAGCACATCCTGCATCTTGCGTTGGTCCTGCCAGTCGAGGTCCTTCTTGTCGAGCAGGTCGCGGCGCAACTTGTCCAGCTCGCGTTGCAGGTCCTGGGCTTCTTTGATGCCTTGCTTCAGGTCGCTGGCAATGGCTTCGCTCTGTTCACTGCGGGCCTTGGCCAGGTCGTCCAACGTGGGTGCTTCGAACACGCCGGTGGCGCTGCGGGTACGTTTGGCGCCGTTCACACCATCGTTGTCCCACACCTCGAACCAGTATTCGATGCGATCGCCCGGGTTGATAGTGAGGTCGTACACATCCCACTCGTGGAAGAACTCCTGGCGCGTGTTCTTGCGATCGATGGAGAGGTCTCGTACGCCTTCTTGCTGTTCGGGTGCCACGCTGTCGCCACCGGCGATAAAGCGATAGTGGAACTGCAAACGGGTGAAGCCATGATCATCGCCCACCAGCCCGTGGAAGTAGCGGCGTTTGAGGGCGGCGCTGTCGACCTGCTCATCGATCTCGATCGTGGGATGCAGGTCGGGGACCACTTCGATGCGGTAGTTCAAGGGGTCCACCGGCACCCGTTCGCCATGGCGGGGCACCATACGGTAGGTGCGGCCTTGCAGGAAGCGGCGCGCGGCAGTGAACTGGTCGCTCCCGCTGGGCGTGAGGCTGAAGGTGGTATCCTCGAAGACCAGATCGAGCCGTTCGGCGCTCCGCGTGGCGATGGACCACGAGACACGCGAGCCCGCCGGTACGGTCGCGTCGCCGGCATTGCGCACCGTTTCTGTGGGCAAGCCGAGATAGGCGGGCGGCTCCACGGTCAAGGAAACATCCACCAGCGCCGGGGAGGGAACCACCTCCAAGGTGTAGGAAGGTGAGGTGAAACCCTCCGCGCTGAGGGTGA
Source organism: Flavobacteriales bacterium (assembly GCA_017987895.1). Taxonomy (GTDB): domain Bacteria; phylum Bacteroidota; class Bacteroidia; order Flavobacteriales_F; family PHOS-HE28; genus PHOS-HE28. The sequence continues at coordinate 2,853 of JAGNSU010000071.1, forward strand.
AGTCGATGGCTTCCTGCACATTGCGGAAGCGGTGGCGGAACTTGGCGGGTCCTTCCTTTACCAGGGGTACGGCACGCCCATCCACGATCACCTCCGCCAGTTGCGGCACTACATCGCCCTCCAAGGCCACTTCCAGTTCGAAGTCCTGCTGCTCGGGCACGATCAGTTCGGCGTTGAGCACTTTGAAACGGAAGGGAGCTTCGGGCACGAACTCGTTGCCATGGCGGATCAAGCGTTGTGTGGGGCCGGTGATCAGCGATGGCGCGGCCACGAGCAGCAATAGCAGAAGCAGAACGGGAGGCAGCGCGTAGCGCAGGTACTTCGTGTTGCGCCGCAGGTCGATGGCGGCGGCGAAAGGGACTGGCCCAAGCTCACGGCTCCGCTGCGCGATGCTGGCTTCGATCAACTCGCGGTGCTTGGGGTCGATCGCGCTTTGGTCGCGGAGCTGCAGGGTGTTCAGCAGTTTGTCCTTCACTTCGCTGAAGTGGTCGCCGATGATGCGTGCGGCCTCCGCATGGCTGATCACCTTGCCCAGGCGGAACAGCTTGAAGAGCGGGATGGCGATGAAGCGCACCAACACCGCCGCCGCCGCGAGCATATAGCCATAGAACAGGACGGTGCGCACGCCGGAGCCGAAGCGGCCCACGTACTCGAGCCCTGCGGCGACCAGATAGGCCAGGATCAAGAGGCCCACGCTGTACAAGGCGCCTCGAAGCAACTGGTCCTTGTAGTACTTGCGCGTAAAGGCGTCAAGCTTGGCGATCAACAGGTCGTGGTCCGAGCGCATATGGGCTAAAGGTACGGGGGATGGCAGGGTGCCTTTCCCCCGATCCGTACACCTGGGACTGTTAAAAGATCGAAACGACCCTAACGAAAGTTAGGGGTGCCACATGGGAGCACTTATCTATTTTGGCTGGCCGCGGCCCAAGCCATGGATCATGGGTGCCCGCAAGCAACAACGGATAACGACCCCTCATCTTTCGCACGCATGATATCCCCAATGAACCTTTTAACCTCGATCACGAAGTACCTGCTCCTTAGCGCGGCCCTGGTGGCCTGCCCGCAATTGAGCGCCCAGAGCCAGGAATGTGGGTTCGACGCGCACCACCAACAGTTGATGCTCACGGACCCGGCTTACCAGCAGCGCGTGGCGGATTTCAACGACCGTGCCGAGCGCTTCGACATAGATGAGCTACGCGGCGGGGGCACGCTCTTCGTGCCGGTGGTGGTGCATGTGATGGAGACGGGCACGGCGATCACCGCGATCACCGACGACCAGATCCGCGACGGGATCCGCTGGCTGAACGAACGGTACCGCAAGGTGGCCGGCACACCGGGCGCGGGCAACGGGGTGGACACCAACATCGAGTTCGCCCTCGCCGTGCGCGACCCGAACGGCAATTGCACCACCGGCATCACGCGCCATGACATGACGGGCAACGCCACCTACATGGCCAGTGGTGTGTTCGATGCGTCCGCGGGTATCTCGGACGCCTCCTTGAAGACCATTGGCGTGTGGAACCAGACCCAGTACTACAACATCTGGCTGATCTCCGAATTCGACAACAACAACGGGGGCGGCGGTACGCAAGGCTATGCCTACTTCAGCAGCAGCCATGGACAGCCCGAGGACGGTACGGTGATGTTGGTGAACGCCTACAAGGATCCCGTGGGCATTACGCTGGCGCACGAGCTGGGCCACGCGCTCAACGTGTACCACACCTTCGAGGGGGACGTGAACGGCACCACCTGCCCCGGCAATGGAACCTGTGCCACCCTTGGGGATCTCGTATGCGACACACCGCCGCATATCCGCAGCGCCAGTGATTGCAATGTCGGGGGCACCAACAGCTGCGATGGCAATTCGTCCAACGCGTTGTTCAAGAACAACTACATGGACTATTCGGGCGACGCCTGCCAGAACATGTTCACCGCCGGGCAGAACGTGCGGATCCAGGGTGCGCTCACCACGGACAGGGCCTCGTTCCTCGCGGTGAACGGCAACATGTCGCTCGTTCCGCCGGGCCCACCCGTTTTGGACATGATGGCCTCCACCGCGCTGCTCTGCGGCGTGGGGCAGAGTGTGAGGCTTTGGGATTGGTCCACCTGCATCCCGAACACCTATCTCGCGGACCCCGGTCTGCCCGGGATCACGTTCGCATGGACGATCACCAACGGCACCGAGACGCACAATTCCTCCATTCAGAACCCGACGTTCACGCTCAATTCCACGGGCATCTACAATGTGACCTTGTCGGTCACCACGGGCCTGGGAACCTTCAACCGCACGGAGCACGGCATGGTGGTCGTGGTCGCGGCCCCGGTCGCGGCGTGTTCGCCCACTTCCACCAACGCGGGGAACTTCGCCCAAACCGTGAACAACGTGGTTTTCAACACGATCAGCAATGCTACTGACGCGATCAACAACGTGGCATACACCAACTTCGCCTGTTCGGAAAATACGATCGTGGCGGTGGGTAGCACCCACCAGCTGGCGGTTACTATCCGAGCGGGTGGGAGCGCGGCCGAATCGTTGAACGGATACATCGACTACAACAACAACGGTGTCTTCGAGGATCCGAGCGAACTTGTGATCACAGGCTCCACCCCGACGAGTACGACGACCACATTGACCGCCAATGTCACCATCCCAGGTGGCGCGGTTCCCAATACATTGCTTCGCATGCGTATTTACGGCGAAGCCGGTACGCTAAGCGCCGCTGAACGCACCTGCGGCGCCGCCTTCTTTATCGGCGATGTGGAAGACTACGGTGTGTACATCACCAACAATATGGCCTCGGTCACGATCGCCGCGTCGCCGGGCAGCACCATTAGCTATGGAACGAACGTCACCTTCACACCGACACCGGTGAATGGCGGTGCATCACCGGTCTACACCTGGTACCGCAATGGTGTGAGCGTGGGCACTGGTCCCACATACGCCAGCAACACCTTCATGCCGAACGAGACCGTGCATTGTTCGATGGCCTCCAACCTTGCGGGTGTGATCGGGTCGCCGGATCTGTCCAACACGATCACCATGACGGTGACGGGCCCGCCCTTGACCGAGTTCGTCGGAAGCCCGTTGCGCATTTGCGCGGGTAGCAGCGTCACGTTCACCGATCAATCGTTGCTCTCACCCACCTCCTGGTCCTGGACGCTTCCAGGGGGAACTCCCTCCACCTCCAGTTCACAGAACCCGGTGATCACTTACGCCGCTGCGGGCACATATAATGTCACGTTGGTGGCCTCCAACGTGAACGGCACGGGTTCCACCATGACCAAGACGGGCTACATCACCGTGTATGCCGCACCGACCGCTGGCTGCGTCGTTACGCGTTCAACGGCCCCCACATCGGGCATCGGGATCACCAACGTTACGCTCAACACGATCAACAAGACCACAGTGTATGACGGCGCGGTCATGAACGACTACACCTGCTCGGACAACACTGTCCTGAGCGCCAATACGCTCTACAACATTTCGGTCACTGTAGGCGCCTTCAACAACCAGTGGGTGCGTGCCTACATCGACTACAATGGCGATGGCGATTTCGTCGATGGAGGTGAGCAGATCTTCGCCCCGGCCAATGGCTTGAACGTGCGTTCCGGTTCGTTCACCACACCGGTAGCGCCCACGCCGAACGTTTTGCGGCGGATGCGCGTGATCTCGGATTTCGTGAACACCACACCCGGGTCATGCACCACCCCCGTCCAATACGGGCAAGTCGAGGAGTATGGTGTCGTCTTCCTCGGAACGGTGAACACCGCGCCGGTCTTGAACACGGCCGCGAGCCCGGCGCTCACCGCGCAGAACGAGGATGCCGGCGCTCCTTCGGGCGCAGTGGGCACGCTGGTGTCCGCTCTTGTGGACCTCAACCCACCAGCGGGTGGATTGGACAACGTGACCGATGCGGATGCCGGTGCGATAACCGGTATCGCGATCACGGCAGCGGATGCGACCAACGGAACCTGGTTCTATTCGATCAACAACGGCGGTGCGTGGAATGCGCTTGGTGTGCCCAGTGGCGTGGCGAGCCGCTTGCTTGCTGCGGACGCGAACTCGCGTTTGTACTTCCAGCCCAATGCCAACTTCAACGGCGCCATCGCCACCGCGATCACGTTCCGCGCGTGGGATCAGACCAGCGGCACGAACGGCAGCACGGCGGATGCATCGACCAACGGTGGCACCACGGCCTTCTCCACGGCCACCGATGTGGCGAGCCTCAGTATCAGCGCAGTGAACGATGCACCGGTGCTGAGTGCGGTTCCCAGCCCAGCGCTCACCGCGCAGAATGAAGATGCCGCTGCTCCGACTGGTGCGGTGGGCACCTTGGTGTCGGCGCTCATTGATCTCAACCCACCTGCCGGTGCGTTGGACAATGCCACGGATGTTGATGCGGGAGCGGTCACAGGTATGGCGATCACAGCAGCGGATGCGACCAATGGAACCTGGTTCTACTCGATCAACAACGGCGGTGCGTGGAGCGCGCTCGGCGTGCCCAGTGGCGCAGCTAGCCGCTTGCTGGCCGCGGACGCGAACTCACGTCTCTACTTCCAGCCCAATGCCAACTTCAACGGCGGCATCGCCACCGCGATCACTTTCCGCGCGTGGGATCAGACCAGTGGCACGAACGGCGGCACGGCCGATGCTTCGACCAACGGCGGCACCACGGCCTTCTCCACGGCCACCGATGTGGCGAGCCTCACCATCACCGCGGTGAACGATGCGCCGACGGCCACCAACCTGAGCGCGGCGGAGAGCTACACGGAGGACGTGTCGTTGAACCTGATCAACATCGTTGTGAGCGACGTGGACCATGCGACGACCACAGCAACACTGACCTTGTCGAACGTGTCAGCGGGATCGTTAAGCACAGCAACATCCGGCGCGGTCACCTCCACCTTCAGTGCTGGTGTATGGACGGCCAGCGGTGCGATCGCCAACGTGAACACGTTGCTTGCGGGTGTCACGTTCGTTCCTGCGGCGAATTTCAACACGAACTTCAACATCATCACCAGTGTAAGCGATGGAGTTGCGGCTCCTGTTACGGGTAGCAAGCCGATGACGGGCACCGCGGTGAACGATGCGCCGACGGCGACCAACATGAGCGCGGCGGAGAGCTACACGGAGGACGTGTCGTTGAACTTGATCGACATCGTGGTGAGCGATGTGGACCACGCGACGACCACCGCTACACTGACCTTGTCGAACGTATCCGCAGGATCGCTCAGTACGGCCACGTCCGGCGCGGTCACCTCCACCTTCAGTGCGGGTGTATGGACGGCGAGCGGCGCGATCGCCAATGTGAACATCTTACTCGCGGGTGTCACGTTCGTTCCTGCTTCGAACTTCAGCACCAGCTTCAGCATCACCACCAGCGTGAGCGATGGGGTTGCAGCTCCTGTTACGGGTAGCAAACCGATGACGGGCACGGCGGTGAACGATGCTCCACAGGCCACGAACCTGAGCGCTGCCGAGACCTATACGGAGGATGTGTCGCTGAACTTGATCAATATCGTGGTGAGCGATGTGGACCACAACAACCTTTCGGTGAACCTGACCCTATCCGACCCGTCCGCTGGATCCCTAAGCACGGGCACCTCCGGGGCGACAACCTCCTCTTACGTTCCTCTTTTCGGCGCTTGGTTCGTTGACGGCCCGATCGCGGACGTGAACGCCTTGTTAGCGAGCGTGACCTTCATCCCGGCCCCGAATTTCAACTCGAACTTCACGATCATCACGAGCGTGAGCGACGGGGTGGCAGCCCCGGTGACGGGCACGAAGGTGATGACGGGCACACTGGTGAACGATGCACCGCAGGCCACGAACCTGGGTGCAGCCGAGGCCTATATGGAGGACGTCAATTTGAACCTAGTGGACATCGGGGTGAGCGATCTGGACAATGTGAACGTGACGGCGACGCTCACGCTCTCGAACCCTGCCGCCGGGTCGCTGACCGCAGGCACCCTAGGAGCGTTGACTTCAACCTATGTGGCCGGAACCGGTGTTTGGTCGGCGAGCGGCCCGATCGCGGATGTGAACCTCCATCTTTCTGCTGTGAGCTACATCCCAGCCTTGAACTTCAACGCGAACTTCACGATCGCTACCAGCGTGACCGATGGGGTTTCTGCTCCTTTAACGGGCACGAAGGTGATGAACGGCACGCCGGTGAACGACCCCCCGGTGAACACCGTACCCGCTCCACAAGCTACGAACCAGAACACGTCGCTGACCCTATCCGCAGGGAACGGTAATCTTGTTTCGATCGCCGACCCGGATGCAGGTGTCAGCAATGTCGAAGTAACCTTGACCGTCACCAACGGCACGCTCACGCTGGCCGCGATCACCGGGTTGACCTTCAGCACAGGCGATGGAACAGCGGATGGCACCATGGTGTTCGAGGGTACCACTGCCGCCATAAACACCGCATTGAACGGAACCATCTTCTCACCTACATCAGGCTTCTCCGGATCGGCGACACTCTCCATCACCACCATCGACCTTGGTAATACCGGTGCAGGCGGAGAACTCACGGACACGGACAACGTTTCCATCACGGTCAACCCCACCAGTGTACAGGTCAGCGTACGCGCCTTCCTGGATGGGCCGTACAATCCGAACACCGGGTTGATGGGTGATGGTTTGCGCAGCGGAGGACATATCCCCAACACACAGCCGTATTCCGCGTTGGGATACACCTTCCTTGGCAACAATGGCAGCGGCCCCACCGTGGCGCCAGCGGTACTTGCGGTCACCGGGAGCAATGCCATCGTGGACTGGGTGGTGATCGAGCTACGGGACAATACCACACCGACCACCGTGGTGGCGAACACACCTGCGTTGGTGCAATGCGATGGCGATGTGGTCGCCAACGATGGAGTTTCAGCACTCACCTTCACCATTGCACCGGGCACCTACCGCGTGGCCATGCGCCACCGGAACCACCTTGGGGTGATGACATTGAACGGCGTCCCGATCGGCGCTTCGCCCACCACCGTGGACTTCACGTCGTTGGCCACGAGCACCTTCGGCACCAACGCACGCAAGAGCGTTACCGGCACTTTCCCGACGCAAAGCCTGTGGGCGGGTGATGTCACCTTCAACGGCCAGGTGAAATACGCCGGTGGTGGCAACGACCGCGACCCCATCCTGGTGAAGATCGGTGGGCTGGTACCCACGGCTACCGTGAACGGTTATTGGCCTGAGGACGTGAACCTGAACGGTCAGGTGAGGTACGCGGGTGGTAGTAACGATCGGGACCCCATCCTGGTGACCATCGGCGGATCGATACCGACGGCGGTGCGGCTGCAACAACTTCCCTGAGCACCACGACGAATGCGAAAGCCGTGTCCGAAAAAGGACGCGGCTTTCCTGTTTCAGAGAGGTCGGCTCAGTACACTGTCACTGATCGGACCATCGTGTTCCCGCGCGCATCCACCAGCCGCACCAGATACGTTCCGGGTGCCGCATCGCCCAGGTCGATCTCAATCGAAGTATCGCCCACAAGCCAGGGCCGAAGAGTGGCCTGCACGCGTCCTTGTACATCCATCACCTGCAACTCCGCCTGACCTTCCGTGGCACCAAGAACGCGCACTGTGAACTGCCCCTCGTTGGGTACGGGGAACACGGTCAAATGTGCGGCTTGCGTCGCCTCGCTTGAAACTCCGGTGGAGATGAGCGTGTACATCGCGCTCACGGTGCAGCCATCATCGGTTGTGATGGTCACCTCATAGTTCCCATCACCCTGCGCGAAGATGAAAGCGCCATCCGCTCCAGCGATCAGGTTGCCGTTGAAGGTCCAAGCGTAGGTGGCGAAACCGTTGTCGGTGTAGAGGATGCCTGTGTCGTACGTAACGGTGATGAGGGGGCAGATCACCAACGTGTCACTCTGCCCGGTGCAGCCGAAGCCGTTCGTGCCGGTGGCCCAATAACTACCGGGATCATTGGTTTGAACGCACAGGCCGTTCGCGTTCGGGATGGTATCACCGTCCAGGAACCAGGTCACGTTCACGAGCGCGGTATCACCGAGGCAGAGGGTGTGCGAGAGGCTGTCGTAGGTCCATGTCATGTCGGGCACGGCGAACACCTGCACGATATCGGTATCATGGAAAATTTGAAGCACTGTCTCCGAAATGATCAGTGAACCCACCGTTCCGCCAGCGATGCTGAAGGGGTAAGTGCCGGGAACACCCAACGTCAGGTTGTACGTGCCGAGCGCGTCATCCTGGCTCACGGGATCCTCGTCGAAGAAGGCGATCGAGTAGGGCGGTTGGCTGAGCGTTACGCCCAGGCCGCTCCAGGTGGCCCCGCTCACATCATCTTGCGTGGACGAGGTGTAACTGTCGCCGTTCCCATCGGTGATCACGTAGTAGAGATCCGGCGAACCCGTGCATCCGATCAAGGGAATATCCGGCTCTTCCACATCACCGCACCAGTTGCCGTTCACGCTCACCAGTTCCACCTGGTCGAGTTGGTAGCCGCCGATCGAGGTGGTGAGTGTGACCAGGTGGTCACCGGCTTGGGTGAAGGTCTGTGGCGGCGGAGTATCGCCTGTGAAAAGGTTCCCGTTGCCGAAGTCCCAATCGTAAGTGACCGGCGCACCGCCTCCGGTGATCAGTGGGCTGAAGGTGCTGGTGACCGGCGCGCAACCGCTCGAAGGCGAGAAGGTGAAACCGAAATTGGAGCCCGTGCCCGGGAGGACGGTGAGGATAACGGGGAAGGTCTCCGGCACATCCACCTCGAAGCCGCTGAACTCCACGGTGGCGAGAATGCTGATGGTGATCGGGAAGGTACCTGCACCGAGCGGCGTGCCACAGATGCGTGCGCAACCGAACTCGCTCTGCTGGGGGGCGTACACGCCGAGCGGATCGCTCGTCTCGATGGCCAGGCCGAACGGAATTCCAGCGATGCTAGTGATCGTCATCTGCAAAAAGTCGACGGTGAGGCCCGTGCCCGGATCATCGAAGGTGGCCGGCAGCCAGAAGGTGAGATCGGTCTCATAGTACACGCCAGCGGTGGCGGCAGGCGGTGCTGCGGGGCAGAGCGTGGGATAGGCCGGGCTCACCTGGCAGGCGAGGTCGGTCTGGCAGCCGGGGCATTGGGCGGTCGAGCGCGTACCCGTCAACAAGAACGAGGCGATCGCGACCGAAAGGAGCGTTGTGCGCATGGGTGTTCGAGCGGCGTTAGCGCCACATCGACTCGTGCAGGATCTCGTGGATGGAACGTGTGGAAATGAAGTAGCATAGCCGCACGACATGGTAAACGCCGAGGAACACCGCGCCATACCAAGCTAGAGGCGTGCTGTACAGAAGACTTCGCAAGTAGCGTCGTCGCGTGAACAGTTCGGCGCTCATCCAAACGAGCACGCCGATACAGCCAAGCACCACGAGCGGTCCGAAGAGATGGTAGGACAAGCTGCCCAACAGATCGCCCTGGTAAAGCAGCACGAGGCTCTTCGTGATCCCGCATCCCGGGCAAGGCAGGCCGGTGAGCAACTTGTGCGGGCAGAGCGACTGCTCATGCTCGATGTCCGGGGACATGTGCAGCAGCACCCAGGGCGCGAGCAACGTGAGCCCGGCCCCCGCGATCGCGAGCCAGCGCTTGTCCATGGCCGTTTACTTGTAGAGCTTGTTGATCTCGCCTTGCACGATCATGGCGGCCACCATGGGGAACAGGAAGCCGAGCACGAGCAGCAGGGTGGCCTGGTCCTTATGTGGTTCGCCTACGCGCGCCGAAAGTTTGGGCAGGCATTCGCGACCGGCGAGGTAGTAGAAGTAGAGGTTCACCGGGCTGCAGCAACCGGCGAAAATGGCGATCGGTTGGGAGATCGCTTCGCGTTCCGCGACCGCGTTCAGCACCTCGGCCGCCTTGATGTTCCAGTAAATGAGGTAGAGCCCACAGGTGAGCAGGCCGAGCACGAGCACGATGATCGGGTCGTTCTTGAATTGGGGTAGCGCGGTCATGTGGTGGTTTTGGTGTTGTGGTATCCAATGATAGCAAGAATGCCTCACCTGACATGATGCGTGCGCGTCGGCACGTCCGCAGGACCGCTATTTTTTCTTCGCGGGTGCGCGCGTGGCCGCCTTGACGGCAGGCTTCTTCGTTGCGCTCTTCGTGGAGGACTTCTTCGGCAGCGTCCGAACGAAGGCCAGCGACAGCGTCACCCACTTCTCCAACGCCTTCGGGCTCTCCACAGCATCGGCGTCCACGAAGAGGAAGCCTTTCATGTCGCCCTTGCCGAAGGTCATCGGTTTGGCCCCGGGCCATTTGCTTATTTCCGCATGTCGTGAACCATCGAAACGCACCATGAAGTCTCCCTTGTTGGTGATGCCTACGCTCATGTTCCCTTGTACCATGAAGGCGACACCGCCGAACATCTTCTTGTGTTCGGGTTTCGCGCCTTGCGCCTTCAGCGCCTCGGCGATGCGTTGTTCGAAAAGGGGATCGTGCGCCATGGCGGGAGCTTTCCGCCAAAGTACTTAGCGCGGTTCGTAGCGCGTGGTGTTCGGGTGGAAGGTGCGCCAGCTGTGCCAGAACTCCTGGTAGGCGGGAAGCTCCTTGGGCCAAACGGAGGAGAGAGAATCGTATGATACGCTCGAAATGCCAGGGTAACGACTAACCGAGAATCCTTCAGCCCCTGTCACAACCACGATCGATTCCCCTCCAAGCGTATCCACAACCATCCTCTCCCGCTCAAGGTCGTTCCAATCATACGCCCTTGCCTCTCCATTATGCACCACGCCCACCACCCAACTCTTCATCTGCCAGCTCGCGGTATCGCGATACTCCAGCGAAGACTCGATCGTGCCTTCGTCGAAGCCTTTAAGTCCCGCGTATCGCTCGGTGAAGGTGCTGTCCGGTTGGAATACGAGACCCGTTGGATGCAACTGCACGAATTCTCTCAGCGTGAGTTGCTGGCTTGGTACTTCTTCGAGTTGCTGTCCTTTCAACGGCCCCAGAATGCACTCACCACTTACCTGCCGCCACCAACTGCCGGTGCGGCTGTCCTCGAACATGGCGTTGAAATGGTCCATGCCCACGAGGCGGAACGTCTCGGGTTCACCGTTCACTACCGGCTTCCAAGCGCGACCGGTGCGGCAAACAGTGCAATAGGTGACCAACACCGGTTCACCGCCGATCGTGTCGAGCACTTGGTGGTGGTAGCCGATCAGTTCGATAGGATAGGCGCGTGCATCGCCGTTGCGCTCCACAGCGATGACGAGCGAGTTGGCCGTGCTGTCCGTGAACGCGACCACACGCATCACCTTCTCCTTTGGCGGGTAGAACATCTTGTCCGCCATGAACTTGAAGTTGAAGGCAGAAAACACGAGCGCACAAAGAGCGGCAGGCAAGATCACCGCGAGCCGCTTCCACCAGTTGCCGTTCCGTAGGTAATGGATGAACGGCCCCACCACCAGCGCGAGCCCAATGAGCCGTACCCACCAGATGTGGTTGTGCAACCAGTAGGCGATGCTCACCTGCCGCAGGTCCGTGGCCACATCCTCCTGGCTACCGGGAAAGGGCATGATGTAATACACCCGAAGGATCTCAGGTACCACCACCAACAGGACACCGACCAGGAATTGGAGCGCGCGCATGGCACCGAATTAACGGAGCCAGGAGCTGTGCATGGTCCCGAAACTGCGAACACCCAAGGCGGTGATGCGGATCGGAGGGGTGGCGAAGGACTAAAGCGCGGTTACCGTTTCCGGCAGGGGACGGCGCACGCGCGGGGTGATCTCCCGCGTGTGGAAAGGTTCAGGTAGCCCCTCTGGGCCGGCTAAATGGCCCAGGGCCAGAAAGCAGACGATCTCCTCTGTGGTGGTGTCCATTGAAAGAACCACGTTCGCCTTGGGGTGATCGAAGCCGCCCATCAAATGGCCATAGATGCCCATGCTCACGGCCTGGGTCAACAGGTTGGCATTGGCCATGCCCAGATCGTGTTGCCAACTGTTGTTCGGCTGACCGTTCCTCTGTAACAGCAGCTTCCCGGAACAGACGACCAAAGCCCCGGCGTTCTGCGCCCACAGGCGATTGTTCTGTAGCAGGCAGTCCCACAGCGTATGGAACCAGGGCGTTCCGCGGAAGGCGTACCGATACCGCCACGGCTGCTCGTTCATCGCGCTCGGCGCCCAACTCGCCGCTTCGAGAACGGTGAGGAGCTCTTCTTCGGTGATCGGCCGCTCACTGAAGGCGCGCGCGCTCCATCGCTGACGGATCAAGGGCAGTACGGGGAACGTGGTGCGCGCTTCTTTTATGGCGCGGGTGTCGGGCTCTTCCAAGGCGGGGATTTCCATGGCGAAGATGAACACTCCAGGCGGTCCTTAGTTCAGTTGCATAGGCACCTCCATCAGCAAAAGTTCGGCGCCCGGGCTATCGGCCATAACCGACACGGCGTCCGTATCCCATAAGCCGAGCCCATCGCGTTGGTTCAGGGCGGTACCCTGCACAGTGACGTCACCCTTCAACACGAACGCGTACACCCCGTTGCGCTTGTCTTTCACAGTGTAGGTGGTCTGGAAGCCTTTGTCGAACGTGCCCAAGTGGAACCAGGCGTTCTGGTGGATCCACACACCGGCGTCGTTGGGGTCCGGAGAAAGGATCTGCTGCAATTTGTTGTGCCGTTCGCTGGCGTCCAGTGTGATCTGATCATAGCGTGGGGTCACACCGCGCTGGGATGGGAAGACCCAGATCTGTAGGAACCGCACCTCCTTATCCGGGTTCTTGTTGAGCTCGCTATGCGTGATTCCCGTGCCGGCGCTCATCACTTGGATGTCGCCCTGGCGGATCACAGCGACATTGCCCATGCTGTCCTTGTGCTCCAGGTCGCCTTCCAAGGGGATGGAGATGATCTCCATGTTCTCATGCGGATGGGTGCCGAAGCCCTTACCTGGTGCGACACGGTCGTCGTTCAGCACGCGCAGCACGCCGAAGTGCATCCGCTCGGGATCGTAGTAGTTCGCAAAGCTGAAGGTGTGGTGCGAGTCCAGCCAGCCGTGATCGGCGTGGCCCCGGGTATTCGCCTTGTGCAGAACGGTGTTGGCCATGATCGTGGGGGTTTTCAGATGGGAGACCCCTGGACGTGTAGCGCCTCTTGGCGCCGTTGCGTGAGCGATGGCCCTGCCACTGCGGAGGCACCCGCGCTCAGCAGGCTCTTGCGGAGGAGGTCTTTGCGGTCCATGGGTGTTTTCGACGCGGCAAAATTCAGCAACACCGGGGGTCGGTGGCATTGAACTGGGATAAGAAGAACGGAGGACCGCAACGAGCGGTACTTTTGGCCTTGCGCCATGCCCACGAAGAAACAGCCCGCACCGATCGATCTCGCCAAGCTCCCCTTGTCCGACGATACCGAGGCCCGCCGCGTAGCGGTGCAGGTGGGCCAGCACCGCGCGCGCATGGAGTATGACCGCAGCAGCGATCGGATCTTCCTCACCCTGCTGGATATGCCCAAGGCGTTGGAAGAACAGGGGTTGGTCCCACCGTTCATTGAGAAGGTGCTGGAGTGGGTCGAATCCAACAAATGGAAGCTCGTGCCTACGGACCCACGTGTGAAGGATTATCTGCG
>JAGNSU010000072.1 GCA_017987895.1 Flavobacteriales bacterium
CGAACACCGGGAAGTAGCCGAGCGAATCCACACGCTTGTAGAGGACTTGATCGGGCGTGAAGGCTACACTATCGATACCCGGCACCACGGCCGCGAGGGGGTCGTCACCGGCTTCGGAGAGCGCGAGTTTCTCCTCGTCCGTGAGCTGTTGTTGGAGTTGCTGGTTCTTGTGGTCCTGCTCACTGTAAACGTTCAAACGGAGCGCACTTCGCCCGAACGTGATGCTCTCATCCAAGCGAACGAGCGAGCGCGTGTAGTTTTTATCCGAATACTGGAACTCCACCACGATCCTGCGGTCTTTGGTGACCATCCTACGAGCGGTGAAGGTGAGTTCCGCGGTGTTGTAGTCGATCACATAATCGTTCTCCTGGCCGCGGATGAGCAGTTGCCCATCTATGTATACCCGTTCCGTGCCCGATAGCACAATGATGAAGGTCTCCCCATCGTTCCCGCGCAAGCGATAGGGACCCTGGACACCCTCTACGCCTTGGATGGGGTTACGGGCGAATTTGCCTTTGGAGATGGCCACTGTGGCGCCCACTTCGTTGTGCGCTTTTTCACCCAAGGCCGAACGCAAGGTGAACGACAGGCCTTTGGTTTTTTTCAGGTAAGTGAGGAAGTGGCTCTTCGGGCGCTGGAGTACGATGTCGCCCGCGATCAGTTCCCAGCCGGTCGATCTCTGTGCGCTGGCAGGTCCACCTGCGGAGTTGGGCTCCGGCCCGGTGTCTTCGAAGATCTTGATGAAGACCTGGTCGAAATCCTGGAGTTCCAGGGTATTGCCATCCGCTTGGATGGGGATGTTGTTGTCCGTGATCGAGGCGAGCACCTGGATCCGGTCGGTGAGACGGCCACTGAGTTCCAGGTTCAGCGTGGAGTTGACCGATAGGTCCTGGTTGTTGCCGAACAGCACGCCACGCGAAACGCTACCGCTTTTGTTGAGGCCTGTGCTACCGAACAGATCTTCCCGCTCGGCCGGTGCCACATACTTGAACGGGTCCGTGCGTACACCTTCGGACATTAGGCTGAGCGGGTCCTTATGCCGGTAGGTGCCACCGAACAATAGCGGGAGGACCCGATAGCGCGCGGTGAGGGTGTCCGCTCCCAGGCCAGGTCCCAGGAACAACCGCGCCGTGAAAGGGTCCAGCTCATAGGATCCCGGAGCCAGCAGGGAGTCGCCCACGAACAGGGCGAAACTGCCTGGCACGATGCTCAATGTGTCCAGTGCGATGCTGTCACCGGAGGGGATCAAATGCCGCGTTCTTCTGTTATCCCGATCGCTTTGCCCGGCGGCCACGAGAGCGCCAAGAACGCAAAGCGTTCCGCCGCATCGCCGGAGCACTCTCGATGTCGCATGCGATCGGGACACTGGAAGGAAGATACGCCCCAAGACCGGGAAAATTATCCGGTTGGCAGGCGTTGTGGTCCGGTCACCATCAAGATCCGATCGTTGATGGCCGGCTGGAAGCCACCGTTCCACGCCACGCACCCCGGATATCTTTGGCCGGAACCTGTCCACATTCCCTTGATCATCCGGCGATCCCCGCTCCTGGCCGCGTTGCTCCTCCTGTGGTCATGCACAGGGGAACAGGGCGGCCCCGTGCGAGCTGATGCCCTTGGGGGCAGGCACTATGGGGGGATCTTCAACACGAACGAGACCGAGAAGATCCGTTCGATCTTCCCGTTGAACCTATCACAGGCGAGCGCTCATCGCATCGCATCGCAGATCTACCAGGGGTTGGTGCGCTTCGATCAACAGGACCTTACGATCGAACCATGCCTCGCTGAACGGTGGGAGGTGGACGCTTCTGCCACTACCTACACGTTCCACCTGCGCAAGGATGTGTTCTTCCACGCCGATCCGGTTTTCGCGAACGAGAAGGAACGGCGGTTCGATGCCCACGCCGTTCTCTATTGCTTCCAGCGGATCTGCACCGCCAGTCCAGAGAACCAGATGTTCTGGCTCTTCCAGGACAAGGTCGTCGGGGCCAACGTGTTCTATGCCGCTACCGCGGAAGGCAACGTACCGGCGAAAGGCGTCGAGGGCTTCGAAGTGGTGGATGAGCACACCTTCCGGATCCGCCTCACACATCCCTTTCCTAGTTTCCTGCACCTTTTGGCGCACCAAGGATCCTGGATATGGCCGGCCCGTTTGTGGGACGTGTACGGGCGCGACCTCATGGCACACGCCATCGGCACGGGCCCCTTCCGCTTGAAAACCAGTTCCCCGGACGAGGTCTTTGTGCTCGAGCGTGATCCGGATCACTGGGATCGGGATGAGAACGGCAATCAACTACCTTTCTTGGATGCGGTCCGCTGCACGTTGGAGCCTGACAAGAACAAGGAACTGGACAGTTTTCTGGCAGGCAAACTGTCGTGCATGTTCGAGGTACCGGTGGATCGCATCACCGTTCTGAACGACTCCTTGGACGAAACCGGCGCGATCCGTTTTCTGGTGCAAACCGTACCCGGCCTCGCCGTCCAGTTCTATGGCTTCAATGGCACCCG
The DNA here is from genome assembly GCA_017987895.1 of Flavobacteriales bacterium. Classification (GTDB taxonomy): domain Bacteria; phylum Bacteroidota; class Bacteroidia; order Flavobacteriales_F; family PHOS-HE28; genus PHOS-HE28. Next base: position 2,506 of record JAGNSU010000072.1, read on the forward strand.
CCCCCCTTTCCAGGATGTTCGTGTGCGAAGAGCGGTGGCCCTGGCCATCGATCGCCAGTTCTTGGTGGACAGCGTGCTGAAGGGCATGGCGGTCGCTGCGCTCCATGGTATTGTGGCGCCCGGGCTGGCAGGGTATCCCTACGAACTGGTCCCCGGTCATCCGTTCGCTCCCGACAGCGCAAGGGAACTGCTGGCCGATGCCGGGTTCCCGAACGGCGATGGTTTCCCTCCGTTGATCCTTCAAGTGAGCGCCGGCTTTGGGTATGTGGAAGTGGCCGAAGCGGTGCAGGATATGTTGGAGCAGGAGCTTGGGGTGGCCACCATCCTCTCCATGCTGCCGGCCGACCAACATTTCGAACGGATCGAGATGGGTCGAGCACAGGTCTGGCGGGAGGGTTGGTTGGCCGACTTCCCCGACCCGGAGAATTTCCTGGCGCTGCTCTATGGCAAGAACGCCGTGGCCGATACCGCGCTACCAACCTTCTTGAACACCACACGCTACCGCGATCCGCGCTACGACTCCCTCTTCACCCTGGCCCAACGTACCGTGGATGCGGAAGAGCGCGCACGCTACCTGGCGTTGGCGGAACAAGTGGCCATGATCGATGTGGCGATCACACCGCTCTACCATGAACGTTCCGTGAGGTTGTTGCAACCATGGGTGCGCGATCTCCCGCAGAACCCGATGGAATACCGCGATCTGAGCACCGTTTGGTTCGATCCGGCCGTCAAACGCTGATGCCTTCGGGGGAAGGTGTTGCGCCGCTCGAGAACTCGTGTTGGATGTAGTGGTAGACCAACTGTTTGGCCAAAGGCATGAAGGTCTCGATCCGCGGAAGGTCCACCTCGCTCTCGAAGCAGAACACCGCTGGATTGGGCAGCTCCGGTCTATACCTCACGATCTCGGCTTTGACCCGCTCGTACGGACTGAGCAAGCCGACCGAACACGTGGTGACATACCGGGTATGCATCCGTCGGTAGTGCCGCTCGTCCGTAGTATCCGGATATAGGGTCGTACCATATACGTACACACGCATTTCGGACCCTTGACGAAGGAACAGGTAGCCATCGCGCGCGTCCAAGGGCATCAATCCCACGGGTGAGAAATGGATCCGCTCGGCCAGTCGTCGACGCAGCGCTTCGCCTCGCGCCCAATGGCTCTGTAGCTCCGGAAGCGCGAAGCCGATCACCTCATTGATCACGGCCAAGGGGCCCTCGGGGGCCAGCAGGGGAGCATATTGCAGCACCCCGCCTTCTGGATCGACCCCGAGCAGTTCACGTGCGGTGCCCGCTTCCAACTCACCCTTTATCCGCTTCAGTTCCACCAATTCGTCCAAATGGTCCCGGAGCTGGTGCAGGTAGGGATACAGTTTGTGCTCACGGAAACGCTCCTGCACCCGCTGTAGGTAGCCGAGCAGCACGTACTGTTTCAGTTCCAGATCGATGGCAGGGGCCACAATCCAATCTCTGGGGAGTGCTGTTGCTTCCATGCTATCGAGCACTGAACGCGGTGTTCACAAAAAAAGTTGCTCCACAAGTTCCGTGCTGACCTGCTCCCGGTTTCTTTGTCAACACCGTCATCACCATACCTCCGCCGGGTCCCGGCTATTGAACATGACCAGCGCACGCGCCCTCGCGATCCTCGCTCTTTTCGCTTCCCTAACGGCCTGCGTGCCAGCGCGCAAGTACGAGGAACTCAACTCCCAAGTGGCCGGTCTTCGAGCCGAGGCGGAGAACGCGCTGGCCAAGGCACGTGAAGCGGAGGCGGCGTATGCCGAGCAACAGGGTCATGTAGGCGACGTGGCACGCCGGGTGAGGCTCCTTGAACAGGATACTTCCACCATGGGCACCTCGCTGCGGAAGATGCAGGTACAGTATGACAAGATCAATGAGCTGAACGACGAACTGCTCGACAAATACAACAAGCTCCTTGCTGGCGATCGAAGCGAGAACCGGAAACTGCTCACGGATCTCGAGGCCTTGCGGCTGGACCTGCAGAACAAGGAGGACTCTATCGCTCGTAGCTCCGAACGCCTGGCGGAGCGAGAGGCGAAGCTCGCCGAGTTGCAGGCCGAACTGGCACGCAAGGATGCCGCCATGCGGGAGTTGAAGGATCGCGTGAGCAAGGCGCTCACCGGATTCGAAGGGAAAGGCCTCACCGTGGTGCAAAAGGACGGTCGCATTTACGTGAGCTTGGAGAACAAACTGCTCTTCCCCAGTGGCAGCGCGGCTGTGGACAAGCAGGGCCGGGAGGCGCTGGTGAGCCTGGCCAAAGCGATCCAGGACGACCGGGACATCAGCATCCTGGTAGAAGGACATACGGATACGGACAAGATCCTGCCCGGTTCCACCTTCAAGGACAATTGGGACCTCAGCGTGGCGCGCGCAACGAGCGTGGTGCGCATCCTACAGGAGAGCAGTTCCATTCAACCGTTACGCATCACCGCCGCCGGCCGCAGTGAATTCGTCCCTTTGGACCCCGCCGACAAGGCCAAGAACCGTCGCATCGAGGTGATCCTTACCCCTGACCTGCGCTCGCTCTACAACATGGTTACGGAGTGACGGACACGGGAGCGACCCTCCCTACCTTTGATCCTGATGTCCAATGACCGAACGGCGCTAGAGCCCGCGCCGCTTTCCACGTGGGGCGATCACCTCTCCCGTCCCCTTTTGATCGCCGGGCCATGCAGCGCCGAGAGCGAGGAGCAGGTGATGGTCACTGCACAGGGCATTGTGAAGACCGCTCCGGGGGTGCGCGTTTTTCGCGCAGGTGTTTGGAAACCCCGCACTCGCCCTGGGGCGTTCGAGGGCATGGGGGAAGAGGCGCTTGTTTGGCTTCAGCGGGTCAAACGGGAAACCGGCCTGCTCACCGCCACCGAGGTAGCCACGCCCGAGCATGTGGACGCGTGCTTACGCCACGGCATCGACATGCTCTGGATCGGCGCGCGAACAACACCCAATCCCTTCAGCGTGCAGGCCATCGCCGACGCCTTGCGCGGGGTGGATATCCCCGTGATGGTGAAGAACCCCATCAACCCGGACCTACAGCTTTGGGTGGGGGCTTTGGAGCGGCTGCATCGCGTGGGGATCCGGAAGCTTGCCGCTGTGCATCGCGGTTTCAGCTGGTCCGGCTTCACCCCTTACCGGAACAGCCCGATGTGGGAGTTCCCCATTCGCCTTGCCGCCGCCTATCCGGACCTGCCCTTGCTGTGCGATCCGAGCCATATCGCTGGTAGGCCGGAGAAATTGCACGAAGTGGCCCAGAAGGCGCTGGACTTGAATTTCAGCGGGCTAATGGTCGAAACGCACCATGCGCCGGCTTCCGCCCTGAGCGATGCGGACCAGCAGATCGATCCACACGAGCTGAGAACGCTGCTGGGATCCCTATCGTTCCGAGCCGCTGCTCCGGATGCCCGCCTGCGCGACCGATTGGAGGAATTGCGGGACCTGATCGATCATCTCGATGCGGATATCGCACAGAAACTGGGGGCTCGCATGGACCTGTCCGAAAGGATCGGTGCTTACAAGCGCGACCACAATGTGGCCATCCTCCAACCGGAACGCTGGGAGCGTATCATGAGCGCCCAGGCGGAACTTGGACGCAGGTTGGGCTTAAGCCCGGATTTCATCGAAGGGTTCATGAACGCCATCCACCAGGAGAGCATCCGCCGTCAGACCGAGGCTTGGGAGCAACAGCCCGAACCATCGGAAGGATCCCCAGTGTTCGGCCCCGGAAGGTTGCAGGACCCGGGTTAGCCACCTAGTTTTGGTCGCCTTTGCAAGGAACCCCTCGATCAGCTTTTCAAAACCTACCCGCAGAACATGGCTCACGCTTACTCACTGACCGTAGCATTAACGCTGCTGTCGACCGGCCTACTGGCCCAACCGGTGTTCACCAACGGATCCGGTGCGCTCTCCCACAACGCGAACAGCGGTGGGTGTATGGCCGTAGTGGACATGGACAAGGACGGCCTGGACGACATCGTGCAGTTGAGCATGAGCACGCATGTCTACATCCTCTACCAGAACCCTGACCACAGCTTTGTGACCTACGACTACGGCGAAGTGGACAATGGCAGCCAATGGGGTTGGGCGATCGCCGATCTGGACAACGACGGTCACAAGGACATCTGTAGTGGAGTTTCGATCACCCGTTACCTGCGGATCAGCGCGCGCGGCGTGTATACGTTGAGCAACTTGAACGGCCCATCCATCTTCACCCAGGGGATGAGCATGGCCGACATGAACAGCGATGGACGCGTGGACGTCTACGCTTGCCATGACAACGGGGCACCGAATATCTGGTTCACTGATGCGAACGGTGTTCCGCAATACCAAGCCACATACATCGATTGGTCCACCAACCCCGCCAGCGACATGAGCGGGAACTATGGCAGCACCTTCACGGATTTCGATGATGACGGTGACATCGACCTGCACATCAGCCATTGCCGCCAGGGCGTGAACGATCCGAACGATCCGCGTCGTTGGGACCGCCTCTTCGTGAACGATGGCAACGACCAGTACAGTGACCAGGCCGCTGCCTATGGCTTGCAGAACCGTGAACAGGTGTGGACATCGGATTTCGGCGACTATGACAACGATGGTGACCTCGACGTGTTCAGTACCACACACAGCAGCACGCTGATGTTGTTCGAGAACGATGGCACCGGCCACTTCACCGATGTTACCCCTGGCAGCAACTTGGAGAACTACACCGGCTTCTTCCTGCAGGGTCTCTTCCGTGACATGGACAACGACGGGTTCCTGGACATCATGACCGGCACCGAGGATCTCTACTTCAAAGGGAACGGCGATGGCACCTTCGACGAAGTGTCGAACCTGTTCCCCGCCACGAAGAACATGCTCAGTTTCGCGTTCGGCGATCTGAACGGCGATGGTTTCGAGGACGTCTACGCCAGTTACGGTGATGCTTATGTGGATGGCGACCCCAGCTTCCCCGATCGCTTGTGGCTGAACACGCCCAATGGCAACCACTACCTCAATGTGAACTTGAAAGGGGTGGTGAGCAATGAGGATGCGATCGGCGCGAAAGTGAAGATCTGGGGTCCCTGGGGTGTGCAGGTGCGCGAGGTGCATTCCGGAGAGAGCTATGGTATCGTGAACACAGGCACATGCCACTTCGGTTTGGGCGGTGTCACCACCGTCGATTCACTGGTGGTGTATTGGCCGAGCGGTCAAGTCGACACTTACACCGACATCGACGCTGACCAGGGCATTACCCTGTTGGAAGGTATTTGCATCGCTCCCATCGCGCAGATCACCACGCAGGGTGCTCCGGTGGTGTGCGCTGGTGGTACGCCGATCACCCTTACCGCTAACCCGGGCTTCAGCTACACCTGGAGCACCTCGGAAACGACCCAGAGCATCGACGTGAACGTGGGCGGTCCCTTCACCGTCATCATCGATGATGGGACGGGTTGCACCGGTGAAGCGACCATCACCGTGACCGAGAACCCCGATGAAACACCGACCATTTCCGTGAACGGGGAAACCGTCTTCTGCCAGGGCGGCTCGGTGGAACTGACCTCTTCCTCCGCTAACGGGTATACGTGGAGCACGAGCGAAGTAACTCAAAGCATACAGGCCACCGCGAACGGCAGCTACACCGTGTCGGTCGAGGGGGTCTGCGGCACCTTCACGTCCGATGCAGTGGATGTCCAGGTGATCAACACCCCTGTCGCGCCCACGACCTCCGGCGCCACGATCCTGGGTCCTGGCACGGCGGATATTTCGGCCACGGGCACCGCCATCACTTGGTACGATGCGGCGATCGGGGGCAACGAAGTGGGCACCGGTTCACCCTTCACCACCCCTGTGGTGAACAGTACCACCAGCTTCTGGGCTGCCGACGTGAACCAGTTCCAGGGCGGCACCAGCTATGGCGGTCGCACGGACAACACCGCCACCGGCCAGTACCACACGAACGATGGCTTCTACCTCTACTTCGACGCGTACGAGCGCTTCACCATTCGTTCCGTGAAGGTCTACTCGAACGAAGTGGGTGTACGCACCATCGCTGTGGTCGACGAGAACACAGGATTGACGGTGGCATCTGTCTCGCCGACCATCGATAACGGTACCAGCCGCGTGCAGCTCGATCTCGAAGTGTTGGTGCCGGGCAGCTATAGCTTGCGTTGCGTGGGCACACCGGATATGTGGCGTGATGGTCTCGGTAGCAACCCTGCCTATCCCTACGCGCTGGGTTCGCTCGGCAGCATCACCGGCACCAATGCCAGCGGTACGAACGCATTGGAATACTACTACTTCTTCTATGATTGGGAGGTCGAGCGCTTCGGAGTGACATGCGCAAGTCCCCGCACTGAGACCGTTGTTACTGTGTCCGGGGTGGGAATCAATGAAGTCGCCGCGAACAGCAACGTGACCCTGCAGCCCAATCCCACGGACGACCTGGTCACGTTGAACTTCGCTCCGACCACCACCCAAGTGGCGGTCGAAGTTTTGGATATGACCGGTCGCATCGTGCTCGGCATCACTTCTTCCCCCGCCGCCGGTGGCCGCCTCGTGCTTGATGTGAGCTCGCTCGCGCCTGGTAAGTACATGGTGCGAGCCGTGCTGGACGATCATAGCCAGGTGCTCCCGTTGATCGTGCGCTGAGCCGACCCGATATTGTACCGAAGCCCCCCGACAACGTCGGGGGGCTTCGTGTTTCCTACCCGACAGGTCGCACGTACCTTGTACGCATGTCGGTGAAGCCCACCCCACATGCTGTGCTGATGATCGGTATCGGGGGCATTGGACATGCCTTCCTGAGGGCCCTCCAAGATCACCGGCCAAGCCACCTCACCCTCGTGGATGGTGATACGGTGAGCGCGCACAACCTATCGCGCCAGCCCCTCTTCTCACAAGCGGACATCGGTATGCTGAAAGTTGAGGTGGCACGTGCGGCATTGGCGCGTTCGATGCCCGGCACACGGCTGGACACGCGACCAATTTTCGCTGACCGGTACAACCTTCCTTCCCTTATCAACGGTTTTTCGTTGGTCATTGATTGCACGGATGATGCCCATGCGAAGTGCGCCATCGATCAGGCATGCCTGGAGGCCGGCACACCTTTGATCTCCGCGGCGGTGCATGCGGATCAAGCACAGGTGATGCTGTTGCATGCGTCGGGAGCGATGGGCGATCCCGCGATAACCCGCGGTCATTTGTTCTCTGGCCAGCTCGGACCTGGACAGGACGACTGTGACATGCGGGCCGTGCCACTTGAGGTCCTCACCACTGTAGGTAATAGAATGGCGGTGTTGTGGGATGACCTCCGATCGGCCCGCGACGTGATGAACGGCCGCGTGGAACTTCTGTACGGCGAGCGTTGGACAATGATCGCGCCCCCGGATCGGCGAGCGACCGCATGGACACGACCCTACTGACCGTTCTGATCGCGGTGGTCGCCTTCGCTTATGCGATGGTGGGTCACGGCGGTGCCAGTGGCTATCTCGCGTTGATGGCCCTGGCGGGGACCACGATCGCGGTGATGCGCCCCACCGCACTGATGCTGAACCTTTTCGTGAGCGCGATCGCCTTCGCGCAATATGCTCGCGCAGGGCACTTCCGTTGGAAGACCTTCTGGCCGTTCGCGGTCCTGTCTGTGCCCATGGCCTGGGCCGGGGCGCAGGTGGTGCTTGATCCCGCGATCTATAAGGGCGTTCTGGCCTTTTGTCTGCTCTTCGCGGTGGCCCGGTTGTTCGGGCTCTTCGGACAGAGCGAAGCCGCCCAACGACCGGCCCCATTGTTCGCTGCGTTGTGCATTGGGGCGACCCTCGGTCTCCTATCCGGAATGATCGGGATCGGTGGTGGGATATTGTTGAGCCCGATCTTGATGCTCTGCCGTTGGGCCGATGCAAAGGCCACCGCTGCGACATCGGCGCTTTTCATTCTCGTGAACAGCGCCGCCGGGATCATGGGTGTTCTTTCGGTGGGTGAAGTGCTGCGTTCCGAGATGCTCCCGTGGGTGCTCGCGGCGATCGGTGGTGGCGCTCTTGGAAGCTGGGTCGGTGCGAGCCGGCTTCCCGAGTTGCGATTGAGGCAGGCTCTGGGGCTCGTATTGCTCTTTGCCAGCATTAAGCTGATGCTGCCATGATCGGGGTCGAGGAAGCGAAGCGGATACTGATGGAGCATGTGCCTGTAATGGCCCCATGCACCGTCGCGCTCCCGAGCGCCACTGGGTTCGTGATGAAGGATGTGACGGCTCCGCACGACCATCCGCTTTTCGCTATGAGCGCGGTGGACGGATACGCCTTCGCTCTTGGATCCGCGAACGAATGGAACGTGGTGGGAGAGATCGCGGCTGGTGAAGTCCACAGCACGACACTGAATCTTGGTGAGTGCGTACGCATATTCACCGGTGCCAGGATGCCGGAAGGAGCGGACACCGTGGTGATGCAGGAGTTCGTCACGCGGAAAGGAGACCGGATCTCGCATACCGATGTCCGGTTGGAACCCGGTTCCAACATCCGCCGGAAGGGAGAACAGGTGCGCCAGGGACAGGTGATACTGCGGGCCGGTGAGCGGCTGAACGCCGCAGCGAAAGGGCTGCTGTCATCGGTCGGTGTCCCTGACGTGCAAGTGGCTCCACCCGCTGAAGTGTGCGTGATCATCACCGGCAGCGAATTCGTCCCAGGGAAGGAACCGCTGCCCGGGAAGATCTTCGGCAGCAACGATGTGATGCTCGATGCCTTGATCCCAGCGGCGGGCGCCATCGCGCGGCTCCATCATGTGCCGGATGAGATGATCGCGCTGGAAGAGATCATCCGGCAGGGCTTGGCGAGCTCGGATATGGTGGTCTCCACCGGCGGTGCGGCCGTGGGCGACCACGATCTTGTTCGAGCGGCCGTGGAGCGCTGCGGTGGACGGGTCCTATTCCACGGTGTCGCCCAGAAGCCGGGCAAACCCATGCTCTTCGCTTTGTTCGGCGACAAACCCTTCTTCGGTCTGCCCGGGAACCCACGCGCGGTGCTGGTCCTCTTCTGGGAATACGTGCTGCCTTTCCTGCGTGCCATGCACGGCGCGAAGCGGCCGTGGTTGAAGACCGATGTGCTTCCCATCGCGCACGCCTTGTCCGCCAAAGGTGATCGCGCAGAATTCCGCGCAGCGCAGGTGAAAGGGGGGCGGATCACCCTGCTCGCCGATGAAGGTTCGCACATGCTCAGTTCCCTGATCGATGCCGATGCTTTGGCTTACGTGCCAGCTAACCGGCGCACATGGGCTGCCGGGGATCCCATGGAAGTACACTATCTGCCATGATGCACGATCGCGGCTGGACAGGGGTGGTGCTCGCGGGTGGCCAAAGCAGCCGTATGGGCCGCGACAAAGCGCTGATCGAGATCGACGGGGCTACGCTGTTGGACCGTTCCGTTGAACTCCTCCGGCCGCACGCACGCGAGATCCTGGTGATCGGTGACCCGGCCAAGTACGATGTGCTCCATGCGTCCGTGATCCCGGACGACCGCCCGGGAAAGGGGCCGCTGGGAGGTATCGTTACCGCCCTGCACAGAGCCCGCTATGTGCGCTTGGTGGTGCTGGCCGTCGACCTACCGAACCTGGACGACCGCCTGCTGATCGCCCTGAAGCACGCCCTGGAGCCCGGGGTGGACGCCGCCGTACCGCGTCACGGTGATCTGATCGAGCCTCTGGCCGCAGCCTATCACCGGCATGCCATCGAACCGTTCGAGCAATGCCTGGAGCGGGATGCCTTGAAGATGAGCGCTGCCTTGGACCGCGTTCGCACCACGTACCTGGATATCGCACCCGGAGAGGAAGGTTGGCCCACGGATCTCTTTCGCAACCTCAACACGCCTGCCGACCTTTGACCCGTCCGCACCGACCCCAGGAGCCACATCCTGGGTTCGGCAGGCAGAACCCATGAAAGTCCTTTTGTTCGGTTTGATCGCGGAGAAGGCTAACGCCAGCGAGTTGCTCGTCACGGCAGCGAGCACCCATGCGCTCAAGCGTTCGCTCGAGGTCCGCATCCCCGGTCTGGAACAGCTCAGCTACGCGATGGCGGTGGATCGCGTCATCGTCCACGAAGACCGACCGCTCACCGGCAACGAGGAGGTCGCCCTGTTACCCCCGTTCGCTGGCGGATGAACGACGCGAAGCCCCATCGCAAGCGCGACATCTTCGTGGAAGGTGCGATACCTCCTTCGTTCATCGGGGAGAGCATCGCGAAGCATGCCTCCCAGACCGCCATTGGTGGGCACGAGATCTTCCTGGGCCAGGTGCGCGCCGACCAGATCGATGGGCGGCCAGTGGAGGCGATCGAATACACAGCCTACCGCGATATGGCCAACGAGCAGATGACGATCATCCGCGAAGAGGCCTTCGCGCGCTGGCCGGAGATCACCTGCCTGCATGTGCATCACAGTCTCGGTTCGATCAGAGCGGGAGAACTGTGCTTCATGGTCTTCGCCAGCGCGCCGCATCGCCAACCCGCGCGCGAGGCGGTGGCGTACGTAACCGATGAAGTGAAGAAGCGTTTGCCCATCTTCGGCAAGGAGATCCTGGGTGATGGCGATCATCATTGGAAAGCGAACCCGTAGCGTCGACCCACCGGGTCGACAATGACCGATATCATGATCGACATCACCCACAAGAACACCACGCTGCGCGAGGCCATCGCGGAGGCCACGGTCAAGGTGAGCATGGCGGAGACCATTGCCGCCGTGAAGGAGAAGCGCGTGCCGAAAGGTGATGTGCTGGAGGCTGCCCGCGTGGCAGGCCTTTTCGGTATCAAGCGCACCGCGGACATGATCCCGGATTGTCACCCGTTGCCGATCGAACATGCGGAGGTCACCTTCAGCGTGGAGGATATGGCCATCGTGGTGAAGGTGAAAGTGCGCACCATTTACCGCACCGGCGTAGAGGTCGAAGCGATGCACGGCGCCAGCGTGGCCGCGCTCACGATCTATGACATGCTCAAACCGATCGACAAGGGCATCAGCATCGAACGGATCCGGCTGCTGGAGAAGAAGGGCGGCAAGAGCGATTGGAAGGATGCCTTCGACAAGCCTCCGCGCGCTGCCGTGCTGGTGATCAGTGACGGTGTGGCGAGCGGAAAGAAGGAGGACAAGGCCGGTGCGGCGATCATCGAACGGTTGCGGAACCTCGGTGTACAGGTCGAAAGCAAAGCCGTTGTTGCCGATGAACCCGACCAGATCGTGACGCAGGTGAAGGACTGGACCGCCCAAGGCATCGACCTGATCCTGACCACGGGTGGGACCGGCCTGTCCCCCCGCGATCGGACGCCAGAAGCGATCGCGCCCATTCTGGACCGCGAAGTGCCGGGCATCATGGAAGCCGCACGGGCCTATGGCCAGGAGCGGATGCCGCTGGCCATCATGTCCCGGGGCGTAGCCGGTATGATCGGGCGTACCCTGGTGATCACGCTGCCTGGTTCAATGCGCGGCGCACAAGAGACAATGGACGCGCTGTTCCCTTTCGTGCTGCATGTGATCAAAGTGCAGGCGCACGCTTTCCGTCACGGGCAGTGATCATCCCCCAGATATCCACCATCCCTCGTTCAGGTCGTCGCACCTCTTCCCGCTTCTCCGGAGTGAGCGGCGGACAGGCTTCCCGCCGGTTCTGCATTATCCACCAATGCTCACCATCGGCCGCACGCTCAGATCGTGCAGCACCTCTTCCTCTTTCTCCGGTTTGAACTGAGGAAGCCCACCTAGCATCGCATGCTTCGCCAGCACGTTCGCTTCGATCAGGTGGGCGATATCCTCACCGCGCCGAAGCGCTGAAAGCAGGTCGGTCTCTTCCCGCGTGAAGAGGCAATTGCGCATCTTTCCTTCCGCTGTGAGGCGCAAGCGATCGCAGTTGCCACAGAATGGTTCGGTCACGGTGCTGATCACCGCGAACGTGCCGTGCCAGCCCGGCACGCGGTAGGCCTTCGCGGTGCTGTGCGGCTCGTCGTTGAGCTTCTCGACGGTGTGGATGCTGCCTATGTGCCCCAGCATTTCGGCATAGGTGTACACGCGCTCCCTTCCCCAATGGTTCCCTGCGAAGGGCATGAACTCGATGAAGCGCACGTGCACGTCATGCTCGCGCGTGAATTCCACGAAGCGCAATAGCTCATCGTCGTTCACGCCGCGTAGCACCACCATGTTCACTTTCACGCGCAGCCCTTTTTCAAGGGCAAGCAGGATGCTTGCATGGACTTTGTCGAAGCCATCGCGCCGCGAGATCCTCTTGAAGCGTTCCGCATCGAAAGTGTCCAGGCTGATGTTGATGTTCCTCAACCCCGCGGCGATCAATCCGTGCAGATGCCTGTCCAGCGTCATCGCATTGGTCGTGAGTCCGAGCGATACGCCGAGCTGCGCCATGTCGCCCACGATGTCCACGGCATCCGGCCGCACGAGCGGCTCACCTCCGGTCAAGCGGATCTTGGTGATACCGTAGCACTCCACGAACAGAGTGGCGATGGTCGATAGCTCCTCGCGCGTCATCAACTCCTCGCGCCGCAGGAAGTGCTGGTCCTCCGGCATGCAGTAGGTGCAGCGCAGGTCGCACTTGTCCACGATGCTGATGCGCAGGCTGCGGTGCGTGCGGCCGTGACGGTCGGTGAGTTCCACGGCACGAAGCTATCCCACCCGCGCCGCTATCTTCCGCCCATGGTCCATGTCGGGGAAGCCGTCAGCCCAGAGGACTTCCAACGAGCAGCCCGACTGTTGCGGGATTTTCCCCGGCATCAGCGCGAGCACTACAAGGACCATCTAGCGGTCGTGGAACGCTATTTCGACCCAGTGGCCTTTGAGGAAGAGCTGCGGGATCTGCCTGGGAAGTACAGTCCGCCGGACGGTTGTGTGCTGCTTGGCTTCGACGATGAGGCGCTGGCCGGTGCGGTCTGCCTTCACCGTCTGGATGAAGAGGCCTGCGAGATGAAACGGCTCTTCGTGGCGATCGCACACCGACGCAAAGGGATCGCCGAAGCACTTTCATTGGCCTTGTTGGATGCCGCCCGGAGCAAGGGATACACGACCATGCGATTGGACACCGGGGCCTTCCTGGTGAAGTCGCAGGCGCTCTATCGGAAACTCGGATTTAATTACACGGAGCCATATTACGCCGTGCCAGAGGTGTTGCGCGATGGGCTCGTGTTCATGCAGATACGCCTATGAAGAAGAATGTTGAACGCTGCCCGTGGTGCTTGAAGGACGACATCTACATGCACTACCACGATACGGTCTGGGGCCGCCCTGAACGCGATGACCGCAAACTCTTCGCGAAGCTCTGCCTCGATGGTGCCCAGGCGGGCCTCAGCTGGTATACCATCCTGATACGCACCGAAGGCTACGCCAAAGCCTTCGATGATTGGGACGCGGAGAAGATAGCCCGCTACACGCCGAAGAAGATCGAGAAGCTGCTTCTGGACCCTGGCATCATCCGCAACCGGCAAAAGGTGGAGAGCGCGGTGAAGAACGCCAAAGCCTACCTGCGGATCATGGAAGGGGGCAAGGGCGCCTTCCGCGACTTTCTTTGGAAGCATACCGACCATAGGACGATCGTGAACCACTGGACGGAAATGAAGCAGCTCCCGGCCAAGACGCCGATCAGCGATGCCATGAGCAAGGATCTCCAGAAGGCCGGCTTCAGCTTCGTGGGTAGCACCATCGTGTACGCGTTCATGCAAGCCTGTGGCATGGTGGACGATCATTTGGTGACCTGCTGGCGACGCAAGTAGCAAGCTGGGACGACCGGGCTCGGTATCCCTCGCCCTACATTGGTGCCATGCGCACGCCAGTGGCACCCGTATCGGTCGAGCGGCACGACGGTGGCAATATCGCACGCGTCGAGGACCTGCTCGTTACCGAAGAGCCACTGGAGATCCGCCTCGGCCATGGTCCGGAGCACG
>JAGNSU010000073.1 GCA_017987895.1 Flavobacteriales bacterium
CAGAACCAAAGCGTGATCTACGTGCGGAAGGGACTGGATGGGGAAGACAAGGTCTTCATCGATCCCAACGCCATCGATCCCGCGGGCACCACCACCTTCAACCTGATGGGCGCGAGCAATGATGATCGCTATATGGCAGTGGGCGTGCAGAAGGCCGGTAGCGACTGGCAGGATATCACCCTATGGGACCTCAGCGCAATGAAGGAACTTCCCGATGTATTGAAGTGGGCGAAGTTCAGCGGAGTGGCCTGGTACAAGAACGGCTTCTTCTACAGCCGCTACCCCACGCCAGCGAAGGGCACCGAACTCAGTGCGGCCAGCCAATGGCAGAAGGTCTACTATCACAACGTGGGCGATCCACAGGAAAAGGACGCACTGGTGTGGGAGAACACCACCGACCCGAATCTCTATGTCGGTGTGGGTGTCACCGAAGGCGAGGAGTTCGCCACGTTGTTCGTGAGCACGGGTACCGATGGCTTCGAGCAGTATTTCATCGACCTGCGGAAAACCGGTATTCCCACGCCCTCGACCAAGTGGACCGCGCTCCAAACCGGGTTCGAGCATAAAACGAGCGTTGTTGACCTCGACCCGAAGAGCGGTCACTTGCTGGTGCGCACGGACGTGAACGCACCGCGATACCGCCTTGTGAGCGTGGATCCGGCGAAACCCGCACAAGCGGATTGGAAGGATGTCATTCCCCAGAAGAACGAATTGCTCCAAAGCGTTTCCACCGGTGGCGGGCTCCTCTTCGCCGATTACCTGAAGGACGCGACGAGCCGGTTCTACCGGTACAACAGCGATGGGTCGGGCGAACAAGAAGTGGTCCTCCCCGGATTGGGAAGTGCCGGTGGCTTCGGTGGAAAACGCAAGGACACCTACAGCTTTTACAGCTTCACCTCGTTCACGGATCCGGGCACCATCTACAGATACGACTATGCCACGGGAAAGAGCGAGGTCTACTTCCGTCCGGAACTGAAGTTCGATCCCGAACAGTACATCACCGAACAGGTGTTCTATCCCAGCAAGGACGGCACGAAGGTGCCCATGTTCATCGTGTACAAGAAGGGCACGGAGAAGAACGGCAAGAACCCGGCATTGCTCTATGCCTATGGCGGGTTCAACATCAGTTCCACCCCGTATTTCAGTACCAGCCGGATGATCCTGCTGGAGCAGGGCGGTGTGTTCGCGATGGCCAACCTGCGCGGTGGAGGTGAGTACGGTGAGGACTGGCACAAGGCCGGCATGAAGGAGAAGAAGCAGAACGTGTTCGATGACTTCATCGCTGCCGCCGAATACCTCATCGCCACCAAATACACGGACAGCGAGCACCTCGCGATCAACGGCGGCAGCAACGGAGGGCTGCTCGTCGGTGCGGTGATGACACAACGACCAGAGCTTTTCAAAGTGGCGTTCCCGGAAGTCGGGGTGCTGGACATGCTCCGCTTCCAGAAGTTCACCGCCGGCTTCGGCTGGGTGCCCGAATACGGTAGCGCGGACAACAGCAAGGAGGAATTCGACTACCTGCGCGCCTACTCGCCCCTACACAATGTGAAACCCGCGAAGTATCCGGCCACGATGGTTATGACCGCCGACCATGACGACCGCGTGGTCCCCGCGCACAGCTTCAAGTTCATCAGTGCGCTGCAGCCCGCGCAACAGGGCGATGCGCCCGTGCTGATCCGGGTCGAAACGAACGCAGGACATGGCGCCGGAAAGCCCACGCGCATGATCATCGAAGAGCAGGCGGACAAGTGGAGCTTCTTCTTCAAGAACGTCGGATTCACTCCCAATTACAAATTGAAGGACGGAACGATCAAGCAGTAACCCGTACGGCAAGCCACGAACCCCGGTCGCATCCATTGCGGCCGGGGTTCTTCTTTGAGCTACATCGCACGGTCGCGATCCGTCGGCCTCACTCCTCCAGCACCCCGAATTTCCCGGCCGCCACATCCGCGAAGGCCTGCTTGATCTCGTCGTAGGTGTTCATCAAGAAGGGGCCGTAAGCCGCGATAGGTTCGTTGAGCGGCTCACCGCTCAACACCAGCAGCGTCGCACCGGCAACGCTGGTCGCATGGACTTCCTCCCCATCGTTCCGGAGCACCACCAAATGATCGGCGGGAGAGTCACTTCCGTTCACCATCGCAGCGCCTTCAACCACCAAAAGCGCGGTGTTGAAGCCGTTCGGTAGCATAAGATCCGCTTCACCTCCAGCTGCAAGACGCACCACCGCGGCTATGATCGGTGACCAGGTCTTCGCAGGGCCCATCACGCCGAAAAGTTCACCGGCGATCACCTGGGCCTCGCTCTTTCCATCGGGAAGAACGACGCGCATCATGGCCTCGCGCGTGATCGCCTGGTAGCGCGGCGCCTCCATCTTGTGCTTCGCCGGCAGGTTCACCCATAGCTGCGCCATGTGGAAAGGGCCACCGCTGCGCGAGAACTCCTGCTCATGGTACTCTTTATGAAGCACGCCGCTTCCGGCGGTCATCCACTGCACGTCACCTTCGCCGATCACGCCGCTATGGCCTGCGCTGTCGTGGTGGGCGACCCGGCCCTTGAAGGCGAAAGTGACCGTTTCGAAACCGCGATGCGGATGCACCCCGACCCCGCGTGGATGCTCGCGCGGACTGAAATCGATCGGACTGTTGTAGTCCAGGAGAAAGAACGGGCTGAGCCGCTGCTGCGACATGCTATAGCCCTGCGGAAAGAAATTGCTCACGCGGAACCCATCGCCTACCATGTGGGTGGCGGGTGGGGCGAGTACCGCCTCAACACTGCGCTTGGTCATTGGATGCACCACCATATCCTTATGGAGTTAGGTGGGCCGCGCAAAGGTCGGGGCGTGGCGTGGTTCCTGACAGGTCAAGAGCTATCCGCAGATGGTGCAGATGGCGCTCGCTACCGCTCCCGAAAGCCAAACTCAGCGAATACCTGCCGGTATGTAAGTAGATCTGTGCGATCTGCGGATGGATCCCACACAGATTATCCTTGTGTCCATGATCCGCTTCCCGTCCGTCGTTCTTCTGTACCTACTCGTTGGGACGATCCTCGCGCAGGATCCCACCATCAAGGAGGAGCGCCTGCTCTACGTGGATCCCATGATCGGCACGCAGCGCATGGGCCATGTGTACCCCGGCGCGAGCGCACCCTTCGGCATGGTGCAGCTAAGCCCGGATACCGACACGTTGCCGTATGCCGTCGACGGCAAATACAACCCGGAGGTCTATCGTAGCTGCTCGGGCTACCAATACGACGACAGCACCATCGTCGGCTTCAGCCACACGCACTTCAGCGGTACGGGGCATTCCGATCTCGGCGACATTCTGCTGATGCCGACCACAGGTCCATTGCAGATGAACCCTGGGACCGCGGCCGCCCCGCAAAGCGGATTTCGTTCGGTGTTCCATCACGCGTCGGAGAACGCCACGCCTGCGCTCTACTCGGTGCTGCTGGAGGACCATGGTATCCGGGCAAGCCTCACGGCGACCACACGCGTGGGCATGCATCGCTATACGTTCCCGCGCACGGAGACGGCTCATGTGATCCTCGATCTGGTGCATGGCATCTACAACCACGCGGACAAGAACGTCTGGACTTTCGTGCGCGTCGAGAACGACACAATTGTGACCGGCTACCGGCAGACCAATGGCTGGGGCCGCACACGAACCGTGTACTTCGCGATGGCCTTCAGCGAACCGATCGTGCACTACGGCCAGCAACCGGATGCAAGGCCCACGGAGTACCGTGGCTTCTGGCGAAAGTTCGACCAAACGAAGGATTTCCCTGAGATGGCCGGGAAACAACTGCGCGCATGGTTCGACTTCGACATGCACGCTGGAGAACAGTTGCTGGTGAAGGTCGCCTTGTCGTCCGTGAGCACCGATGGCGCCCTGCGCAACATGGCAGCGGAAGTGCCGCATTGGGACTTCGACCGCGTGGTGCGGGAAGGCCAGGATGCGTGGCGGAAGGAACTCGACCGTATTAAGATCTCCAGCCGCGATCCGGATGTGCTGAAGAACTTCTACACGGCGATGTACCATGCCTGCCTGTCACCCACGGTATACATGGATGTGGATGGGCAATACCGCGGCCTTGATCAGAATGTGCACAAGGCCGAAGGCTTCACGAACCACACCACCTTCTCGCTTTGGGATACGTACCGTGCGCTGCATCCGCTCTTCAACATCATCCAGCGCGAACGCTCC
The DNA here is from genome assembly GCA_017987895.1 of Flavobacteriales bacterium. Lineage (GTDB taxonomy): Bacteria > Bacteroidota > Bacteroidia > Flavobacteriales_F > PHOS-HE28 > PHOS-HE28. The sequence goes on from JAGNSU010000073.1 coordinate 4,206, forward strand.
AGCGATCTCATCAACTCAATGCTGGCGCATTTTGACCAAAGCGCGCAACACATGCTTCCGATCTGGAGCCATCATGCCAATGAGAACTGGTGAATGATCGGCTACCATGCGGTGAGCGTGATCGCCGATGCGCATGAGAAGGGCATCACCGGATTCGATGCGCAACATGCACTGGAAGCTTGTGTGGCCACCGCGCGGCACCGCAGCTTCGAAGGACTTGGCGATTACATAGATCTCGGCTTTGTGCCGGAGGATCGCAGCGGATCCAGTGTATCGAAGACGCTGGAGTATGCCTATGATGATCACTGCATCGCGCGCATGGCGCTAAGTATGCGTCAAGAGGCCATTGCGACCGAGTTCCTGACACGAAGTGGGAAGTATGTCTATGTCTTCGATCCATCCTCCGGCTTTATGCGCCCACGGATGTTCGACGGCAGCTTCCTCGAGGAGTTCGACCCGTTGGACACGCACCAGAAAGGCTTCATAGAGGGCAACGCATGGAACTACAGCTTGTATGTGCCGCATCGGACGATGGAACTCGTGCAGATCATGGGCGGTTGGACCAACTTTCGAGAGCACCTCGATTCGCTCTTCACCATGCGGCTCGACGACAAGTACTTCGCGAAGACCGAGGACATCACCCGCGATGGCATTATGGGCAACTATGTGCATGGCAACGAACCCAGCCATCACGTGGCCTACCTCTATAACTACAGCGACCGCCCTTGGATGACCGGCAATCGCGTGCGTGATGTGATGGACCAGATGTACGCACCGAAGCCCGACGGTCTGAGCGGCAACGATGACTGCGGCCAGATGAGCGCGTGGTACATATTCAGCGCGCTGGGCTTCTATCCCATGGAGCCAGGAAGTGATCGCTACGAGCTTGGATCACCGGTGGTACACAGTGCGATGATCCCCTTGCCCGACAACAAAGCGTTCCACATCTGGGCAAGAAAGCAGGGGCCAAAGAACGTTTACGTGCGCGCAGTGAAGCTGAACGGTGCGGCATTGGACCGTACCTATATCACGCACGCGGAGATCATGGCCGGTGGCACACTGGAGTTCGAGATGAGCGCGAAACCGCCGGTCCGATGAACCGGGCGCCGGAGATCAAGACGAGATCGTCTATTCCCCACACTATCCGCATGTTCGCATGAGATCGTCCTCTACCCTAGCGATGCTGTTCATCCTGTTCGGATCGGGGCTCAGTCAGACCATAAAAGCGCAACTCACCTACCCGCTCGACAGCACCATCCTCGCCATCGATGTGGTATTGGACAGCACGCACGTTGACATTCCCTGGGAGATCCTCTGGGGACCCGACGATCGCCTCTGGATGACCGACGGCCCATTGATCACCCGCTGGGACCCGGTGAGCGATGTGATCGACACCCTGCTGGACCGTGGCTATGGCAATGGGCTGGGCATGGCGCTCCATCCCGACTTCCCGAGCACGCCCATCGTGATGGCCGTCTTCGATACCGGTGCGTACTACGGCAACACCGGCAGCATTTGCGAGGTTTCACGCCTCACCTACGATGCGATCAACGACACGTTGGTGAACGAGACCGTGCTCTTCACCTACTATCACGCTGGCGAACATGCCGGTGGCCGCGTGCTCTTCGACACCAGCGGCTACGTACTGCTCACCACCGCCGACTATTGGCTGAACGGCCCGGACACGCTCTTTTCACCGGTCGGCAAAACGCTGCGCTTCGCCACGGACGGTTCCGTTCCGCCCGACAACCCCCGCGCTGACCACAAATGGACCTGGGGCCATCGCAATCCGCAGGGCCTTGCGATGCTTCCCAATGGTGCGGTCGTGAACACTGAGCACGGCCAGATGCCGTTCAGCAATGAGATCAACCTGCTTCATCGGAATGAGGACCATGGCTATCCCTATTACGATGGCACGACGTGCTTCTTGATCCCCGATACGTGCAATTCCACCACCTACACCTATACGCACCCGATCCGCACCTTCTCGCATCCGCCAGCGGGGTGTGAGTTCTACACGAGCAACGCGATCCCCGAATTCCAGAACAAGCTGATCACCGGCATTCTCTGGCATCGCGGCATCATGCTGTTCGACTTCAATGCGGCATTGGATAGCGTGGTGGGCGAGGAATACTTGGAAGGCGGTGCGTTCGACCTGATGTGGCGCAACCGCGATATCGCGATCCGGCCCGATGGCAGCTTCTATCTGATCACCAACGACCGGATGGATGCCAGGATCCGTTGGGTCCATCCCGACCCCAGTACCTCCTCCTTCGAGGCCGCTCCCCAGGACCATGCAGTTCGGATGTGGCCCAACCCCACGAGCGATCGGCTCACCGTGATGGCGGATGGCGATGCCACCATCGAGCTCCTCGACATGCAGGGGCGCTCCACGAACATCGCGATGCACCGAATGGGCGATCGCTTCCTGTTTGACATGGCCGCCCTGCCTTCCGGACTTTACGCGGTGCGGGTGATACAGGCTGGAACGTCGGTGACGCAGCGCGTGGTGAAACGCTGACGCGGATCGGGCATCTGCGCACATACGCCCGATGATCCTTTCGAGCTCGGACCCTGGCGCAGGGAGGATCTTGCCCTACTTGTGAAGCACGCGAACGATGCGGGCATCGCTGGCAACCTCGTGGATACCTTTCCTCCTCGTTACACGGAAGCATCGGGCTTTTTTTTCTGGAGCAACGTGCAGCCGAGCGGCCGGCCAAGGTGCTAGCGATCCCCATCGACGGTGAAGCATGCTGTGCCATCGGTATTCACCTACAGGGCGATGTATACCGCCGCAACGCGGAACCCGGGTATTGGCTGGCTCGCGAGCATTGGGGCAAGGGCATCATGACCGAGGCCGTCAAGCGCATGACGACCTACGCCTTAACCACCTTCCCGGAGATCCATCGGCTCTTCGCGAGGCCCTTCGGACGGAACATGGCGTCCCAACGTATGCTCGAAAAAGCAGGGTTCACCCTCGAAGCGAAGCCGATCGGAACCATGGTGAAGAACGGTCAGGTGGAAGACGAATGGATCTATGCCCTAAGGCGGTGATCCCATCGCAGCAACCCGCTGCCGTTCTCCCGTCTATTCCAGTATCGACCCACACCCATGAGCCCACGACTATCCTTCATCGCTTTCGTGATCAGTTCCCCGATCGCCGCCCAGCCCCCTGTTCCACCACCGGTGGGCACGGACCTCAACATTTTCATCCCGGGCGACTGGGATATCCAGACCCTGGGCAACACCGGATGGGTATGGAGCAGCACGATGGGCTACGGCGGATCCGGCGGGTTGATGATGGATTGCAGCGCTTGCTCCAACTACCAGGAGTCCACGATCTGGTCCCCCTGGCTCGATCTCTCGAACGATCCGCAGATCGACATCACCTTCCGGTGCGCGATAGTCGGTGGAAGTATGGGTGTACCTCCGCCCATTTTCGTGTTGCGCGATGGGGTCGGGGGCCCCTCCTACGAATACCGCTATGGTTTCGCGAACCTGATCCCGCCACCAGATGAAGTGATCCCTTCCACCATTGACGCTTCCCCTCCCCTTGATGCGGCGAATGTAGAATGGGTGGAGATCACGTATCCCTTTTACGCGGGTCTGAACAATGACAGTGTGCGCATCGGCCTTGGTAGCGGCATTCCGATGGGTGGTTATGCGCTCCTGGACGATGTCGGGATCGGCGGAATTCCCACAGGGCTCACCCCCCTCCACGAACATGAACCAGCTACGTTCCGCCACGGACAGCTACTCACCGTACGTTCCAATTCACCGCTTAAGCTCGTCGAACTGATCGACCTTTCCGGTCGCTGTTTGATGGAGGTTTCTGGGAGCGGGCACCGCGATGTTGACCTACCGATCGGCGCTATTGGGGAAGGGATCCATGTGCTGCGCGTCTGGCAGGAGAGCGGGCCTGTGGTGATCAAAGTGGGGTTGTGATCAGCAAGCAACTGGGCACGGCCCCGACCGTCTTGAAAGCAATGATGTACCGGACCCTCCTGCCGCTCCTGTTCATCCTGCCGATCCCCACGTTCGCCCAAACGGTGATCTTCACGGAGGACTTTGACAGTGGAACGGCCGCTTCCCTTGCCACCGCCGGCTGGACTTGGACGGGCAACGCGCCCATCTTCACGAACGGTGATCAGACCTCCTTCGGTGTCGGAAAGGAGAGCAAAGACCTTAGCACGCCACCATTGCCCAACCCTTGGGATACTCCTATTCTATTCCATCCCCTGCCCTACGATCCAGTGGTGCTGTACACGTTCTCCGCATCGCTGCGGGTGGACAACCCCCTCGGCACAACGGTAGCGGCCAACATCGGTTTCGGGTGGTTCCATCCTACCAATGGTCTTTCGTTCGGCGGGCAGAGCACCTCCAGCGAGACGTGGATCTACGTCACGGATCTGCCCTACCTCCAAAGCGGGAACCCGGGGTACCCAGGTGCGCAGTTCGGGTTGATCCTCGCGATCAATCCAAGTGCGACCGGCGCGCATGCCTACTTCGATAACATCGTGGTGACCACCCAGCCCAACCTCGCGATGTTCATGGGGCGTGTGTTCCTTGAAGGACCCTACCAGACTTTGAACGGGCAGATGAGCAACGCACTGGCGAGCCTTCCCACGTTCCCGCTCACCGAGCCGTTCACGGCGTTGGGTTATCCGCAAGTGGGAGGCGGTGGCGGAGAGACCACCACCGCGGCGGTGATGGCCGCCGGCTTCGTGGATTGGATACGCCTGGAACTCCGGTCGCCGAACGATCCCACAGTATTGGTCGCCACGCGCCAGGCACTTGTGGCGAAGAACGGCACCGTATTCGCGGCCGACGGCCAATGGCACGCGTTCTTCGGGGTTGGCCCAGGGAACTACTATGTGGCAGTGCGACATCGCGATCATCTCGGCGTGATGTCCGCTGCTCCGGTCTACATACCGAACGCTGGTGCGGGCGGGATGTACAACGACTTCGCAAGTGCGTCCTACGCGACCTGGGGAACGAACGCACGCAAGACCATCGGCAGTGTGCGGGCCCTGTGGGCCGGCGACGCGAACGGCGACGGAACACTGAAATACGCAGGAAGCAATAACGATCGGGACAGGATCCTCGTGGCCATCGGCGGAAGTGTCCCCACCGCGACCGTGAGCGGCTACAGGCGCGAAGACCTGAACATGGACGGTATCGTGAAGTATGCCGGAAGCGGGAACGATCGCGACCTCCTATTGTCGAACATCGGGGGTTCCACACCAACGAACACGCGTACGCAGCAATTGCCATAGTCGCGCGACCCGCGTAAACGATCGCACTGGAAAGCCCGGAGGCCCCGTCCCGAGCAATGGCGAAGCGATACTCCGCAGGACGCAAAGCGTTCGAGGATCCGAAGGATCGGGGACGAGGACTTAAGAGGACTTAATAGGAAGAGCGCGACGGCGCGCCCGGAGCAGCATCCGGTGGCGACGGCACGTCCAGAGTACTTTCGATCCCATGCGCTCACTACTTCCACTTCTTCCCTTTTCCGTCCTGCTTCCCTTCGCCGTGCAGGCCACGGTCTGGCAAGTGGGCCCGGGGCTGACCTATACGCTGCCCAGCCAAGTGTCGGCGCTGGTTGGCAATGGCGATACCGTGGACATCGTGGCCGGAGTTTATCCTTCGGACGTCGCCGCGTGGACGGCGGATGATCTGCTGTTGCGCGGTGTGGGTGGTCTCGCGCATCTCGAATCCAACGGGCTCGCATGGGGTCAAAAAGCGATCTGGGTGATCCAGGGCGACCGCACCACGGTGGAGTGGATCGAGTTCAGCGAATGCAGCGTGCCCGACCAGAACGGCGCGGGTATCCGGCAGGAAGGTCTTGACCTGACCGTGCGGCATTGTTACTTCCACGACAACGAGAACGGCATCCTGGCCGGCGAGGTCCATCCGAGCACGATCTTGGTCGAACACAGTGAATTCGCCTACAACGGTTTTGGCGATGGTTTCTCGCACAACCTGTACATCGGCAACGTCGACTCGCTGATCTTCCGCTTCAACTACAGCCACCATGCGAACGTGGGGCAAGAGCTGAAGAGCCGCGCCCATGTGAACATGATCGAATACAACCGCTTGAGCAACGAGGCCGGCGGCACGGCCAGCCGCGAGATCGACATGCCGAACGGCGGACAAGCCTATCTGATCGGCAACGTGATCCAGCAAGGACCCGCGGGCCAGAACTCCAACATGGTCGGTTTCGGCGTGGAGGGGCTCAACAATCCCGGTCCCCATCGGCTCTATGCCGTGAACAATACCCTCGTGAACGAGAAGACCGTAGGCACGTTCTTCGAGATGCCGACAAGCGTCCTCTTCAAAGCGTACAACAATGTGCTGGCCGGAGGCGGCAGCTTCATGAACACCTGGCCCTTCGGGCCCGATACGGCGGCCAATGTGCGCAACACGAGCATCCCTGCGCTCGGCTTTGCCGATGCTGCGAACTACGACTATCACATCGCTCAAGGATCCCCAGCCAACAACGCCGGTATCCCGGCAGGCGTAGCCATCAGCGGCTATCCCCTGGTCGCCTGGTACGAGTATGTTCATCCAATGGACAGTGTCATCCGATGCCAGCATGCGCTTCTGGCTGCCGGGGCCTATGAGGTCTGCGCCACTTCGATCCATGAGCGAACGGATGAACGCGTGCTGATCTTTCCCAACCCCGCGGGTGACGAACTGGAAATTTCCTTTACCCAGGGGCCCTTCCCGGAGACCGTGGAAATTCTCGATATACAGGGCCGTGTGTTGGGTACCTGGCCAGTGCGAGGACGAGCGAAGCTCTCCATCGATGTACATGATCTGTGCAGCGGTGTCCTTGTGTTCCGCACATTGATGCCCGGTTCAGCCCGTTCGAGATCGTTCCTTAAGCAATAAGCACCGTTCCTCGTATGGGAAAGCCCGTCAGACCACGCAGCAGGAGCAGGCGGCGTCATGGGCGTACCATGCGTTGGATCCTTGCCTGCCCCATCCTCTTCGCGCTCGAGGCCAGCGCGCAACAAACCTCCGTGCTCTTCATCGGCAACAGCTACACGGCGGTGAACGATCTTCCGAACACCTTCCGGCAGCTGGCCCTTTCGCTGGGCGATAGTGTGACCACAGCGATGCAAGCTCCTGGCGGGTACACCTTGAACGGGCACGCCACCACGCCCGCCACGATCAATGCGATCGAGTCGCAACCCTGGGATTTCGTGGTGATGCAGGAGCAGAGCCAATTGGGCGCCCTGCCGCTCGACGTCACCGACACGGAGATCGGTGCGATCCAATTGGTCGCGACGATCGAACAGAACGACGAATGCACCTACCCTGTGTTCTACATGACCTGGGGCCGCCAGAACGGTGACGCCTTGAACTGCCCCGACTTCCCGTTCATGTGTACTTACGAAGGCATGCAGCAGGGCCTGCGCGACAACTATGTGGAGCTCTCCCATAGCAACGACGCCTATACCGCGCCGGTAGGCATGGCCTGGAAGAAAGTGCGCGAAGATCATCCGCTCATCAACCTCTACCAGGCCGATGAGAGCCATCCTTCCGTAGAGGGCACCTACCTCGCGGCATGCGTTTTCTATAGCACGCTCTTCCAGCAGAGTTGCGCCGGTGCCTCTTTCACTTCATCGCTGCCGCCAGCCACAGCGGCCATCCTGCAGGGGATCGCCAGCACCACCGTGCTCGATAGCAGCACCACTTGGAACCTCGATGTCCCCAATGGCACGGACGCCACCGTCGACGGCTCCAGCAGCAATGGGCCCAACGACATCACCTACTACCACTTCGGCGAAGGCACCCACCTGTGGACCTGCTCCAACGGACAAAGCTCCACGGACGCCAACCCCACCTTCACCTTCGCGGGTCCTGGCATCTACACCTTCACCCATACCTACACCGATCCCTGTGGCAACACCGATACGGTGACCTGGACAGGTGAGGTGTACCCGATCGGGATCGAGGAAGGCACTGCTGTTCGACCGTACCATGTTTCATCGCCGAACGCCATGGAGATGGAGATCATCGGTGCCACGGGCGAAGAGGTCCTGACCATCGTGGACCTGAGCGGCCGCACCTTGATCACCCGCAAGTTGGATACGGATCACGTGCGCGTGCACTGCCCACCCGGCTTGCATATATGGACGATCCGTGATCGTTCCGGACGATCCCGAAATGGGAAGGTGTTGGTGCGCTGAAAGAGGTCCGAGGATCACCGCACCGGTCACTTCGCGCGTCCGCGCCGCGACGGACTACTCCTTCACGAAACGCTGTGGGAAGGAACCCTTGATGTCGAGCAAATAGATGCCGGGGCGAAGTGTGCCCACATCCACTACCGACCTCATTCCGGTCCCTTCCTCGCGCTGAACGATCCTGCCGGACAGGTCGCGGATGGTGATGGCACCGTGAACGGGAGATCCGAAGCGCAGGGTATTCTGCACCGGGTTCGGCGAAAGCGCGATGGTGCCGCGCGGTAGTTCCTCAACGTCCGTGCTGACCTCACCGAAGATCCGCTCGAAGTTCTCCGCATAGCTGTACACGCCATCGCACGCGCTCACCGCATCCCAGTTGATGCTCCACGTCATCATCCCGCGCAGGCCTGGATAGCCACCGGTTTGCGCGAGCGTGTAGGCTCCTGGTTGTGGGCCGTCCCCGAGGAGGTATTCCATCGCCATGCGCACGGTGGCCGTATCGGCGTAACCACCACCTGCTGCGCTCGCGCAGGCGGGCAAGGCCGCCGCGACCTTCTCCGGTGCGAGCCCATCGAAGAACCCGCCGATCGTGTTGAAACCCTGGATCACCGCTTCTGTCTGGCTCACGATGAAATCGGCCGTGCCCTGGGTGTAGATGCCGCCGTCGATGCCGTACATGCTGCCGCTGTTGTACAACTGCACCTGCAGGATGTCCAACGAATCGCGCAAGGCATCGACGATCGGCAGGTACGCGCCCCAGATGCCGCCGAACGCGCTCTGGCCGCCTTGCAGGTACGCCGTCTCCGGCGCCATGGTAAGAAAGAGCTTCTCCCCTGTCAGCGCGTGGTACTGGGCCATCACCTCCTTCACCGCGTGGATCAAGCGGATCACGGTGCTGTCCACCGGAGCGGCGATCGTTCCTCCTGAGATCGCGACCGACGAACCTTCCAGGTCCAGGTCAAGTCCGTTGAAGCCATAGACGCTGAAGAGGTACATCACGTGCCCGATGAACCAGTCGCGTTCCTGATCGCTGTTCAATTGTATGGTCGCGTTCGCACCGCCGAGGCTGATGACCACCGTCTTCCCCAGCGCCTTCTGCGCCGCGACCTGCGCTATGAAGTCCGCTGGTACTTCGAACTCCGGCACGAACTCCACCACATAGGTGCTTCCAGCTACCGGCTCCGCGAAAGCGACCTCGACCACGTTATACCTCGGATCGATCTGGTCCAGCGGGATGTAGGGCGCACTGGCGTCGTTCCAATTGTGCCAATAGCCAATGAGGGCTGGGCTTTGGGCATGTAAGGCCAGGAGAGTTGTGGCCGCAAAGAATGTAAGGACCGGACGAAGCATGGGTTGCGCTTCCGCCTGGTGGCTTCGGCGACCAAGGGGTGAAGATCGTGGATGGAACGCGATCTCCCCTGACAGGAAAGGACGACGCAGAGGAATACATCCGCAGATGACGCAGATGCGATCGCTACCGCTCGTGAAATGCCGAAGGCTGTAGAGGCAAGCATGCCGGTAGGCGGGCCTGTCTGCGTGATCTCCGGATAGGATCTGCGCTTGCCTGTCTAAGTTCCATGCCAACAGTGGTTATCGCCCACCAGCCCACCGTGCCACCACCGCTCTTGTACGCGCGTCCAGGTCGGCGAAGAGCGCCTCCTCCAACCCTTCGGTCCGCCCGCGCTCGAAAGACCGTGTGAAAGCGCCCGCCTGCAATAAGTGGATCCGGTCGCAAACGGCGACCAACGGACCCAGCACGTGCGAAGTGATGAGCACCGTGCGTCCACGCTCCGCCAGCCGCTTGATGATAGCCTCCAGCACGCGCACCGAGGCCAGGTCAAGGCCGTTGACGGGTTCATCCAACAGTACCACCTCGCGGTCCAGCCGCAGCACGGCCAGCAGGACCAGTTTGCGCTTCATGCCTGTGGAGTACGTGCTGATGAGCTGGTCCAGTGGCACTTCGAGCAACGTGTTCAAGATCTGCGCATCGTTCGCTTCTGAAGCTGGCATGAACAACTCGAGGTATTCGCGTCCCGTGATGCCGGGGTAGAAGTAGCTCTCCGCTTCCTGGAACGCGGTGTTCCAATGCCCCATGTCCGCACCCTTCCATTGCACCTTGGCGGTCGCATTGCGACCGAAGCCATAGAGCGCGTTCAACAAGGTGGTCTTGCCCGCACCGTTGAGACCCACGATGCCATGGACGCCGGGTGCCATCTCGTAGCGCGGGATGTCCAGCACGGGCTTGTCGCCGTACGCGCAATGCAGGTCAGCGATGGTGAGCATGGAAATAGGAATTGAGGTTCTCGCGTGCTTTGCGCACTTCGCTTAACAGCATGATGAGCGGCACAACGCCAAGCCCTGGCAGGATGGCGAAGACGGCGGCCACGCCGACATTGGCGCTGTTGGCATCGAGCCGTTCGCTTGGCCGGTAGTTGGCATACTTCAATACAACGGCGTAGGCCACGAGCACGAGCATGCCTACGCCGAAGAGCAGGTGGATCCACCACCAGTCCGGCTGAAAGACCGTGGCGCCGATGATCACGGGCAGCTCAACGAGGACCATGAGCCTCAGTGCGCCGAGCACTTTGCTGCGCAGCAGCGTGCTCGCATCGGTGGAGGTCGCGAGCAGCATGGCGCGGGGCTCGCAGTGCTCCTGCGCACCGCAGGCCATCAACGCGATCCCACCCAACAGGAACAGCGGAAGCACCGGGAGCCAGCAGAAGGCAAGTGCCGCGAGCCAGAGCATCAGGATCCATGGATAGGTACCCTGCAACAGGCTCCGCCATTCAAACAAGTGCGCGGGTATCCACTTCCGCAACCACGCCGCACGCATACCGGAACTGCGCGCCACCGGCGACCAGGGGAACGCGAACACGACCAGCGATACCGCCGCCGCTGTCCATGCACCTGCGAACAACAGACCCAGCAGCACGGGCAATATCAGCGCGCCATACTCCAGCGCCATCGCCGAACGGGCCTGCGGAACATGACGTTGGACGAAGTGGTGGTCGGGACGACGCTGGTGCATACCCCATATCATGAGCACTGCGCTACCAGCGATGTAAGGTGCGAGCGTCGCATCATGCAGTATGGCCTTCCGCAGCAGCCACACCGCACCGACCATAGCCATCGCGAGCAGCACGATGCCGTAGGCTGGTAGCGCGCGGCGCAATTGGAGCCAGCGCAGTTGCAACAGCACGAAAGAGGAGGGCGTGGTTGCGTTCACTGCGGGCAAGATGGCCATTCGCTCAAAGGGTACAAGGAAGAACTACATGAGCGGCCTCACGGCCCGCTCACTATCTGTCGGAGAATCGTCGGATGGGACGTTGCTTCTCGTGGCGCACGCGATAGACCACCACGTCATGGCCCTCTATTGCGTACCACACCACATAGGGGAAGCGCTCCAGCAACGCAGCACGGTACGGCTTCTTCCGCTCAGCGAAGCCAGGGGGGTTGTCCACTACGAACTGAAGGCATGCGCGTAGGTCTTCCCTGGATCGGTCACCCAGCCCGGGCTGCTGTACCTCATACCACAAATGCGCTTGGCGGATCTCCTGGAGCGCCTCTTCCTTGAAGATCAACATCGCGCTCAGCGCTTCAGGTCGTTCTTTAGGATCTCCTCTACTTGGTCCCAGGTGTAGGAGCGGGACTCCCCTTTCAGATGACGTTCACGTCGTTCATCCAGCACGGCCAATTCCTCCTCGGAAAGCTCCAGATCACCCGGCTCATGGCGCAAGGCTTCTTGATGCGCACGGTCCTCCTCCAAGATGCGCTTCACCTCTTCCGATGTGTAGGTGCGTTCCGTTCCGGACGGATCCTTCACCACGGTCAGTTTCTCGTTCGGAATGCCGTAGTCACGCGGGGCATCAAGTACGCGTTTGATGGCGAGCAGGCGCAACTCATCGTCGATCAGCGCGATGCGCTCCAAGAGTTCGAGCTTGAGGGTCTTAAGGTCCATAGCCCAAAGCTAATTCGCAGACACTCGCCATCG
>JAGNSU010000074.1 GCA_017987895.1 Flavobacteriales bacterium
GCAACTGGCCCAAAGTGCCCCGGGTCAGAAATTCACCCCGAGTTGCACGGCGATCCCGATGGTACCCGGTTTATTGTTCCCGAAGCGCGCGGGTAGGGATCCCGCCACGAAATAGCTCACATCCGTTCGCTTCACCACCACCTGGTTGAAGATGGGGGTGATCCCGTAGCGTCCGTTGGTCTCGAACGCGAGCCGTGTGGCGAAGGTGAAGCCGTGGCTGCGCCGGAAGAGGATGCCGGGATGGAACAGCAAACTGGTCACGCGGTCCTGGCCGTTCTCCACTTTGATGGTAGGCGCCAGTTCGAAACTGAAGCCGATGTGGTCGCTCTTCAGCAGGTTCAACCCCACCGGCACGAGCACGGTATAGCTGTTTACGAGGTTGTAGATGACGGTATCCTGGTCCAGGGTCGCGATGGGATGAAGGACGCTGAAGTAACCCTTGATCTGGGGGTAGGCGGGCGCGGTGGTGTTCTGCGCCACTGCGCCACGGATGGAAAGCGACAAAAGGACCGCCACCACGGGGAGATGCCTTATCTGCCACATCGCTGAGGGCGCCGAAAGTAGGTGCCTCGGTTCTCTCGATCAAGTGGATGTGATGGTGCTACCGCTAAACGTTCCGAAGCACCCTTTTCTCTGTGCGAAGCCGACACGCCCGTGTATTACCGATGGGGTCACGTGCCCACCATCGCGCAAGTGTTCGGCGCGGGCGGGCAGTGAGCGAGCGCAAGCCGGTCACTTGTGCCGGAACTGATGGCATTGTCGGATCTTTGGCCAGTTCGCAACTGGCCCCAAGTGCCGGATCCACAACTGCGGCGTCCGTTGGATGTCGACTGAAAGACGGCTCGCAAGGCCTCGCCTAACCCTTGCGCCAAAATTGGGTGAACATCACCAACGATCACTTCGCATTGAAGTAGTTGCCACGTACCAAGCTTCCGCGGACGTTGCTGAACCGGACCGGGACCGAAGGGTCACGGAACAGGGTGGGTCCGGTCTGAAGTTGGTAGTGCAGGTGTGGCTGTTCCGAATTCCCGGAATTCCCGATACGGCCGATCGGCTCTCCTTGGGCCACACGCTGGCCCACCCGCACCCTGACAGAACCCTGTTGCATGTGCATCACTACGCTGTACTCACCGTTGCCATGGTCGATCATCACTGCGTTGCCAGCGGTCGCGTCCAACGGGTCATGCTGCAGGGCCGTGGTCGCGCTCGGGTCGGTATCGGGCACGTTGTCCGGCACATCGTTACGCGCGTAGGTCACTACGCCTGCTCCGGGTGCGATCACATCGTGTCCCCATGCGGTGTACGACCCGCTGCTGTCCCCCGGTGTCACCATTGGTGCGTAGAGCGCGGAGAGCGCAAGGGCATCAATGGCGTATTGATTGGTTATGCCGGAGTGGCCCCCGTTGTTGATGGACCCTTGGGAAATGATACCCGGGCCCTTGAACGGAAAAATGAGCTCGCTACGCTGTGCATAGGTCCGTACGGGCACCGAGCGTTGCAGCGTGTCCCGCAGGCCATCGGCGTGCTCGCACACCAGGGTCACCTCCACACGATCGATGGCCCACGCGATCGGTATCGCATCGAAGGTCAGGACCACATCGAAGAGTTCATCGCGGCCATACCGATTGACCAGTTCCTCCGGTCGCGTTTCGTCCGTGATCGCGAGGTTCTTCTGGGCCAGATAGGGCAGAACGTCCTTTGAGAATGCCCTCGTTTCCACCAGCATGGCGCCGCGGTACATGCGGGAGGTCGCTTCCACGGGCATCACCTTGTCGGCATCACCGATGCTCGACACCACCAGCAGAAAGAACCAGCTCTCCGTGCCACGCCTGCTCCCATCCTCGCACTTGTAAACACTATCAGGCAGGATGCTCAACCGCGATCGTTGTGCTTCGACCATACCGGGAAGCAGTGCAAAAAACAACACGGAAAGGGCTACATTTCTCATCGCACCAAAATAGAGCACGCCCCCTTTGGGACACAGGACCCTTACGACACTAAGTCAACCGCTGGTGACGGGTTCGACCGTGCTATCGCGCGGGAGTTAGCTGTGCACGGCTATGCGTGGAGGAAGGCGCCCCCCTGCGTCTGGGAATGATCTTGCGCTTGGACACAAGAGGTCACCTTCGCTATCGATTCGGTGACCGCAAGAGGGCTCGCAAGGCTTCCCTAACCCTTAGGCCGGTCGGGGGATAATTGGGCATGCCCTCCACGTAAGGTTCGCGCCGTGGCCCCGTACAGGCCGGTAGTGGTAGCTTTCGCCCCCATAGGCGGGTATATGTCGACCCTAGTGATCAGTAAACTGGCCGCACTGATCCGGCAGCACAAGGAAGCGTTGCTGAAGACTTGGCGCGATCAGGTGCGCGAGCTTCCTTCAGCGGCGGGTCTGGACATCCCCACGCTGAACGACCACATACCCACACTGCTGGAGGAGTTGGCCGAAGCGTTGGAGCAACCTTCGGACGAGAGCATCTCGGAAACATTGCGCGATGGCTCGCCGCCCGAACATGGCATCCAGCGGTTCGAGGATGGCTTCGATCTTACCGAGGTGGTGTCGGAGTACAACATACTGCGCGGCTGCGTGCATGATCTGGCTTTGGAGCACGACTTGATGATGGGGGGCAGGGCGTTCCACATCCTGAACCGCGTGCTGGATGAAGCGATCGGCTTGGCCGTAAAGACGCACGCGGAGCAAACCGCTCTGGAAGTGAAGAAGCGCCGTGAGGAATACCTGGCGTTCGTGGCGCACGACCTGCGCAATCCGCTCACGGCGATCTCCATGGCGGCGAGCTTGCTGGAGGTTCCGCCGGGCGAGCAGCCCGATGCCGAACTACAGGCGCCCTGGATCAAGTCCCTGCATCGCAATGTGGGCCAGTTGGAAGCCTTGGTGGCCAAGGTGATGGAAGAGAACGCCAACGCGGGAACGGAGGAGGGGCTGCGGTTGCAGCGGCGCACCTTCGATCTGTGGCCGCATGTGGAAACAACCATACAGGCCATGAAGCCGTTGGCCGAGGCGGCCGGCATACGCGTTAAGAACAGCGTGCCTTTCGATCAGTTGGTCTTCGCCGATGCGAACCTCCTGCGCCGCGTGTTCCAGAACCTGATCAGCAACGCGGTCACCTATTCTCCTGGAGGCGAGATCAGCATCGGCGCGCGCACGGTGGATGCCACCGGTGTGGTCGAATGCTGGGTAACGGACACCGGGAGCGGCATCGCCGTGGATCGGTTGGAGGAGGTGTTCGAAAAAGGCGAGGGCGATCCCGCCCGCAAGGACAGCACCGGACTGGGGCTGGCGATCGTGCGGACGTTCGTGGAAGCGCACGGTGGTGAGGTATCGGCCGAAAGCGAGAAAGGTGAAGGGACCACGATCCGGTTCACGCTATCGGAAAGGAAGGCCTGAGTTCGCACAGCGTCGCGGATGGCCGGAACCTGCCGCTTCGCGGCCACCGGGCTCCGGGATGACGGTTGGCCTCAGGCCTCCGCCTTCACCCCTTTCAGCCTGCCGTAGCCTTGGCGGAGGCGGCGTTCTTCCCCGCCATCACCTTCTCCACCTCCGCGATCGCGCGCTTCGTCTTCAGGAGTGAATCCGGGGTGACGCTGATGGAGTCGATGCCGAGTTCAACAAGGAACTGCGCGAAGTCAGGGAAGTCGCTGGGCCCCTGGCCGCAGATGCCCACCTTGGTCTTGGTCTTCTTGGCGCTGGTGATGAGCATACGCAGCATGCCTTTCACAGCTTCGTTGCGTTCGTCGTAGAGGTGTGATACGAGCGCGCTGTCGCGGTCCAGGCCGAGGGTGAGCTGGGTGAGGTCGTTGCTGCCGATGGAGAAGCCGTCGATGTACTTGGCGAACTCTTCGGCGAGGATGATGTTGCTGGGCACTTCTGCCATGAGGTAGAGCTCCAGGCCCTCCTTGCCGCGGATCAATCCGTATTCCTCCATCACACTTTTCACCTTCTTCAGTTCTTCCACGGTGCGGCAGAAGGGGATCATCACCACCACGTTCTTCAAGCCCATCTTTTCGCGCACACGGCGGATCGCTTTGCACTCCAACCCAAAGGCCTCCTTGTACGCTTCACTGTAGTACCGGGAAGCACCGCGCCAGCCGATCATGGGGTTCTCCTCATGCGGTTCGAAGTGTTCGCCACCGAGGAGGTTCTTGTACTCGTTGCTCTTGAAATCGCTGAAGCGGACGATCACCTTGTTGGGGTAGAAGGCCGCAGCGATCTTGGCGATGCCGTAGCTGAGGCGCTTCACGAAGAAGGTCTCCTCATCCTCATAGCCGTTGATCAGGTAGCTGATCTTGCCGCTTAGGGTGTGGTCGCCGAGTTCCTTGTGTTGCAGCAGCGCGAGCGGGTGCGCCTGGATGTAGTTGTTGATGATGAACTCCTCACGCGCCAGCCCTACACCGGCGTTCGGCAGGTGCGCGAACTTGAAGGCGAGGTCCGGGCTCGCCACGTTCAGCATGATCGGCGTTTTCGTCTCGGGCATGTCGGCCAGCATCGTTTCCTCCTTGTGGAAGGGGATGGTACCGCTGTAGATGATACCGGTATCGCCTTCGCAGCAGCTAGCCGTGACCTCCATGCCGGTATCGAGCAGGTCGGTAGCGTTGCCGCAACCCACGATGGCGGGCACGCCCATTTCGCGGGCCACGATCGCCGCGTGACAGGTCCGTCCGCCTTTGTTGGTGATGATGGCGCTGGCCTTCTTCATGATCGGCTCCCAGTCGGGATCGGTCATGTCAGTAACGAGCACATCCCCCTTTTGGAAATCGTTGCCGTCGGTGCTGCCGCCGCGACCATCGAGGCTGAACATGATACGCACCTTGCCCGAGCCGATGCGGTCGCCGATGGCGATGCCGGTGGTGATGACCTTTTCACCGGTCATGCCGGGCCCCGACCCGGCATCGCGTTTTTGGATCTTGTATTCCACCACGCGGTCCGTGGCCTTGCGACTGTGGATGGTCTCCGGCCGCGCCTGCACCACGAACAGCTGCCGGGTCAACCCGTCCACGGCCCACTCCACGTCCATGGGGCACCAGTGGCCCTTCTTGTCGCTGTAGTACTTCTCGATGGCCGTCACGCTGCGGGCGATCTCCAGGGCCTGGTCGTCGCTGATGCAGAAGCGGTGGCGCTGCGCCCGTTCGATGGGGATGATGGACGTGGGCTTACCGGGCTCCACACCATAGACCATCTTGCGGTCCTTGTTGCCGAGCTTCTTCTCGATGATGCTGCTGAAGCCTTCGTTGAGCGTGGGCTTGAACACCAGGAACTCGTCCGGGCTAACCGCACCCTGCACCACCATTTCGCCCAGGCCGTAGCTACCGTTGATCAGCACCACATCCTTGAAACCCGATTCGGTATCCAACGAGAAGGCCACACCGCTGCTGCCCACATCGGAGCGCACCATCTTTTGGATGCCCACGCTAAGACCCACTTGGAAGTGGTCGTAGCCGAGGCTTTCGCGGTACACGATCGCACGGTCGGTGAAGAGCGAGGCGAAGCAGTTGCGCACCGCGCTGATCAGGTCCTGGTGGCCGCGGATGTTGAGGAAGGTCTCCTGCTGTCCGGCGAACGAAGCGTCCGGAAGATCCTCAGCGGTGGCGGAGGAACGCACGGCCACGTCGGTGGCTTCCTGCCCGTATTGCAGGCTCATCTCATCGTAGCGCTGGAGGATGCCTTTCCAGATCTCTTCGGGGAACTTGCCGTTCTTGATCAGCGTCCGCACGGCAAGGCCGGTGCGGCGGATGTTCTCCACGTCGTCCACATCCAAACCCGCTACGATGTCGCGGATCTTTTGATCGAGCACATTGTGGGCGATGAAAGCCTCATAGCTGGCCACGGTGACCACGAACCCTCCAGGGACCGTGACCCCGAGCTTGCCCAAGTGCTGGATCATCTCTCCGAGGCTGGCGTTCTTGCCGCCCACGGTGGGGATATCGCTCAGTTCAACGTCGTGGAGCCACTTGAGGTAGGGTGCTTTGGGGGTCATCGCGCGTACTTTCTTAGGCACAGAGATAAGACGTGGCGTTCAACGTTCGGTCAGCGCAAAGGTTGATCGCGACCTTCCTTCGAAAGAAAGTGCGAGCAGTATCGCTAGCTGATACATGGTTCCACCGATCGTGAAGAACGCTTCCCGATGTGGTCCACGATCGTGGATACAGTTACCCGATCGTAGCACCGCTTGGGCAGCGCACTCGAAGCGGTAATGCTTCTTAAAACCAGCGCCATTATGCGCTGCGCCAATTTCACGGTTGGGTTCGAAGGTCGCGGCACGCGAAATGCCTCTACAAGAACAAACAGCATAGTTCGAAGGTCAAACTTCAAAATGTGCTGGAATAGACGAGCAGGAACTTCGGTTCCTGCTCGTTGCTTTTAGGACTTCACCAAAGTGATGTCGGATCCGGCGCAGGCGTGCCGATATTGAGCACATGCCGATCGACGGAAAACCGATCAAGGGAAGGGGGGCGGCTACGCAAGTGGCCAATCGTTTCCTGAAGCACAGCTATGGCATCGTGCATTGGGAGGGGATCGATGAAGTGGAGGAAGAGGATAGGCGCACGCGCTATGTGGTGGAGAACCCGAAGACGATCGTGAACAAGGTGAACTCGCCGGATCTCCGGATGAATTGGAGCATGAACCCGTACCAGGGTTGCGAGCACGGATGTGCCTACTGCTATGCGCGGCCGACGCATGAATATTGGGGCTACAGCGCAGGGCTTGATTTCGAGCGGGTGATCATCGTGAAACGCAACGCGCCGGAGGTGTTGCGCAAAACCTTCATGGACCCCAAGTGGGTGCCCGAACCGATCATGTTCTCCGGCAACACTGACTGTTACCAGCCTGTGGAAAGGAAGGAGGGGATCACGCGGCGCATGCTGGAGGTGTGCCTGGAGTTCCGGCAGCCGGTGGCCATGATCACCAAGAACGCCTTGATCCTCCGTGACCTTGACCTGCTGAGCGAAATGGCATCCATGGGTCTGGCTTCCGTCGCGATCAGTCTTACCACATTGAACGAGGACCTGCGCCGCGTGATGGAGCCACGCACCAGCACCGGCGCGAACCGGGTCCATACCATCGAAGCATTGACAAAGGCCGGTGTACCGACCATGGTGATGACGGCACCGATCATCCCAGCGCTGAACGAGCATGAGATCCCCGCCCTTCTACAGGCCGCCGCGGATGCGGGTGCACTAGGCGCTGGCTATACGATCGTGCGCACCAACGGCGCGGTGAAGCACGTTTTCGACAATTGGGTCCATGAGCATTTTCCTGATCGTGCCTCGAAGGTGATCGCCCAGGTGAGCGAAATGCACGGAGGCGCCATGAACGACTCCCAGTTCGGCCGCCGCATGAAAGGGGAGGGTGAGTTCGCGCGCTCCGTGCATCAGCTTTTTCGGGTCAGCCATGATCGGGCGTTCAGAGGGCGTACCATGCCGGTGATGAACACGCAGTTGTTCCAGCGCCCACCAGAGGGGCAGTTGGAACTGTTCCCCTGACCCCGGCCGGCCCAATGGCGATCAATGATCCGGACCGCGCCACGGATCACTTGATGAAGGTCAGCCCGGCGGTTGATACGGGTCAGTGTCCGGAGCAGCTACTTGTTGTTGGTTCGTACCGTCATCCAAGTTTGATGACGGACCCAAAACCCCAATTACCATGTCAACGCTGCTCGCTCCCTCCACCGTGCTACCGTCGCTGCTCGATGACAACGACTTCGATCTCCCCGGTTCCCTGCTGAACAACGACTTCTGGGCTCGGCCTTCCCGGGTCTTCAACGCGCCCTTCTTCCGCAATGGCGGTCTACCGGCGGTGAATGTGAAGGATACAGGCAAGTCCTTCGATCTGGAACTGGCCGTGCCGGGTTACAAGAAAGAGGATCTGAAGGTGAACGTTACCGATGGCGTGCTCACCGTGGCCTCCGAGGTGAAGAAGGAAACGGAAGATGAGAAGAACGGATACATGCGGCGCGAGTTCAATTATCGCTCCTTCCAGCGCTCGTTCCAACTGCCGGAGAACGCGGACGGCGACCAGGTGAAGGCCACCTATGTGGACGGCGTTCTGAAACTGTCCGTCCCGAAGATGAAAGCCGTGCCCGAGAAGAAGGGCAAGGAGGTCCGGATCGGCTGAAAGCCCTGATCGGGCCCAAGACGATCGATGTCAACGGCGGAGCGCAACGGCGTTCCGCCGTTCATTTTCCACCCAGGCGCAGGACCGCTATGGAGGATCGAGCGTTGCTTCGCTCGAAGATCACTTCGCTTGATCACGGCTTGGCAGGAGGCCCCGTCGCCTCATTCGTTCCCTTTCCGAGCAGCAGTGCGAAGGGTCGCCAACCGGGGATATCCTCCGCGATGATCATCAGAATGGACATGTACGGCAGCAGTAGCACCATCCCGGAAACACCCCAGAGTATCGCACCGGCGAGCACGATCACGATGGACGCGAGCGTATTGAGCCCAAGTTGGGACCCCACCACGCGTGGAAAGATCAAGTTGGCCTCCAGGTATTGCACTACGGCGAAAACAGCCACCACGCCGATCGGGACCCAAACGTTGCCCGTATCCAGCCAGGCGACCGAGATGGGGAGCAAAGCGCTGAGGATGATGCCCACGTAAGGGACTATGGTCATCACGGCCGTAAGCATCCCGAACAGGATCGCGTTCGGGACCCCCAGAAGCAGGAGCCCGATGCTGTTGAGCACGCCGACCACCACATAGACCTTCACCATGCCCAGGATGAACGATGCGAAGCGTTGAACACTGCGCTGCAAAATGGACGGCATGCGGGCCTTGAGCTCCGGGGTCACGAAGGCCACCAAAGCGCTCAGCATGATCCGCCGGTCATAGAGCAGTATCGCCGTGAGCACCGGTATGATGAAGAGACCGAAGGCCATGCCGAAAACCGCATCCGCGCTCTTGATGAAGAGCGGCCCCAGACCGTCAGGCAGATGGCCGAGCAGCCCCGAGGCCCAGCCCGCTTGGTCCGCCTTGGAAAGACCGAGCACACGGGTGATCCATTCCTTGAGTGTGCCTGCGTCGATCTGCGCTTTTGCGCTGAGGGCAGGGAGGTCTTTCAAGAAAAGGCTGGTCTCCCACAACAGCAGGTACCCGATGCCTGAGAACAGGGCCATGACGGCCAAAAGGCCCAGTGCGATGGCCAAGGCGCGGGGCACACCATTACGTTCCATGCGCGACACGGCCGGGTAGAGGACCATGGCGGTGAGGAGACCGTAAGCCAAGGGCACCAGGACGGACCGACCCACATAGAGCAGCGCGACTACGGCGAGCGCGATGAACAACTGATCGCGCGCGCGCTGTATGGCCGAGGACATTATGGTGTGGCTAGGAACCCTTGATGCGCATCAACGCAGGACCATGATCATCCAACCGATGAACAGCAGTGCGAGAAGAATGGCCAGGATGCGATAGCCCCAGGGCATGGGTGCGCCTTTGCGTGTCATGGTGAAAGATAGATCCGCTTCTGGTTGGTGCACGGATCCACGGTGATCGTCGAGAGCGGGAAAGGACCTAGCTTGTGCCAAACCTAGGAACATGACGACCAAAAGAGCACGCCGCCGCAAACCGAAGGGTGGAACGGGGATCACGTTGGCCAAGTCGAGCAACACGCGCGCACGGCGCAAAGCCGCGACCGCCAAGCTCACCGCAGCGACCAACGCGAAGGCAGCGGCCATCAAAAAGGCCGAGGCCGCCAAACCGCCTGTGGCGAAGAAGGCTTTAGTTGCGGCTCCTGCCGTGGCACCGGCCAAAGCTGCGACCAAGAAAGCCTACACGCCAAAGGCCAAGAAGAAGTAGGCGATCGGATCTTTCTTCTACCTCAACGAACTTCCTGCATCGATCGTCGCACTACAATGCGGCGCTTCGATCGGCATGTGCCAACGCCCGGTTGATACGCTCGGTGAGCGCGTCCGCTTCAGCATTCTTGCCAGCACCTGCCAAGGCCTTCTTCAGGGCGTCAAGCGCGAAGCCGTTCTCTGGCCAGTTGATCAGATCCGCGCGGAAAATGGCTTCTGCTTCAGCATAGCGCTTCGCTTTTAGAAGCGCTTCACCCAACTCATGCCTTGCCGGGAAGGCCCAGTCAGGTGGTTCTTGGTACTGAAGCGCATCCTCGGCTACGACGGCCGCATTGAGATGCGCGATGCCTTCATCCTCCTTGCCTTCGGCCAGCAGCAGTTCGCCTTCAAGCAACTCGATCCCAACGGCCAGGATCATCGGGGCGGAGTTGATGCCCCAGACGAGGACGGTGCTCACGGCACTGTCGGCAGCGAGGACCTTCAGATCGGCCAGGTGCTGCCGACCGGAGGCGGGATCGCCATTATGCAGGCTCAAGCGGCTTTGGCCATAGTGCCAGAGCGCGGTAGCATACTTCCATGTGCTGTCCGGGCGCGGTTCCGAGGCGAGTTCGTCCCAAAGGCCCAGCTTAACCGCGACGAAGTAGGGGAAGCCGTGATAGTGTTGTAGCGTGCTCCAACCGGGATCATTGAAGAGTTCGCTGGCCAGGTGCGCGCGCAGGTCCAGGGCGCTGCGCCAGGCGACCGCACTATTCCCCTCCATGGTGGCGCACGCCGAGAGAAAGTGGATATTGTGCGGGAAATAGGCGAGGGGATAGGCGCCCGCCGCGTGGCACATAGCCGTGTATCCACTATCCACCGCTACGGAGCGCTGGTTGGCGAGCACGCCTTCGTGGTACCGACCCGTGCGGATATAGATATGCGAGGGCATATGCGTGAGATGTCCGGACCCTGGCACTGCGTTCTCAAGGAACGCCGCGCTGGGCAGCGCACGATCTGGCGTTCGCGAGGCTTCCACGGCATGGATGTAGAGGTGGTGCGCGCCGAAGTGGGTGGGGAAATTTTTCATGCTGCGCTCCAATGCGGCGATGATCTCCGGTGTCCAGGGTTTCTCCTTCCCGTCCTTTTCCCAGAGGTCCCAGGGATGCTGGTCCATCAGTGATTCGGCGAACATCGCGGCGATATCGGCATCATCCGGGTGCTTCGCAGTGAGCGCGCGCAGGGCTTCGCAATAGGCTTTGTCCAATGCGCTGCGGTCATCCGGGGCTTCCGCCGAGTAGCGGAGCGCCATCGCCGCGATGAGCCCTTTCTCCTTCTCTGTGCAGGCCGCGCTCAAGCCTTGTGCTTTGCCGACGGCCTCATAGGCGCGCGCATAACTGTCCGGCTCCATGCCGGCGTTGTAGTTGGGGCCGAGCACGTAGGCGAAACCCCACCAGGCCATCGCGCAGGTGCTGTCGATGCGCGCGGCCTCCCAGAAGGAGCGGGCCGCCTCCGCATGGTTGAAACCGTAGGCCAACACCAACCCCTGATCGAAAAAGCGCTGGGCACTATCGCTCTTGGTGGTGATGGGGTAGTGGAGGCCATCCAGTCCGGCGAAGAGCGGCTCGCGTTTGCCGGAGGAGTACCACGCCTTGTCATCGGTGAGCACGGGTCCGCAACCCAGTGGGTCCTTGGCGACGGGAAGGGTCGCAGGTGGCGGTGCGTCGCTGCAAGCGGTGATCAGCGCTACCAGGAGGATTGGAAGGGGATGTGCAACGGTGCTCATGGTCCAGGTTCTGAGGACCTGAAAGTAAACCGAACGTCGGAAGCGCTCATCGTGCATGCACGCCCCATCGATCATCCCGCCCCGAACGATCCGTCCCGATGGAGGCATCGTTCCAGGTATCTTCTGCATCCCTTCGTGAAAGTCCCGTTCGCCATGAAAGGTCTCTATACCGTCATCCTTTCTGCCGCTCTTCTGCCTGTCACGGCGTTGGCGCAGACCAGTTCGTTCGAGAAGGTGGTGGCCGCCCCCTTGTTCTCCATAGATGCCATCGCGCGGGCCGCACAATTGGCCCCGGACCAGGGCGCGTGCGTTTTTGCGAGCAATGCCCTCATCGGGCCGCTGGGCGATGCGGACATCCTCCTCTTGCGCGTGAACGGCGCGGGTGACATCGTGCAGAACCTCACCATCGGCGATGCGGGAGGCCAGGGCTACCATGATGTGGCCAAGGAGGTGGTGCAGACCGACAAGCATTACTACGTGACCGGTTACACGCGTGCCATCGACACCAGCGCGCTCCACACGTTCACCGCCTTCCTCATCAAAGTGGACACCGCGCTGAACTTCGTCTGGCAGAAGAACTACATCCTGCCCGGCCAGGAGATCTATGCCGAGGCGATGACGCCGGTAGGTACGAGCGACCTGCTGATCGCGGGTAAGACGTATGACGGTGGCGGCAGCTTCCATTCGTTCGTGATGCGCACCGACTCCACCGGAACGCCGCTCTGGATCAAGCAATACCAGATGCCGTTGGGGGAAACGATCGAGTGTGTACGGGAACTGCCCGGAGGTGACATTCTCTTGAGCGGTTCGGTGATCTTCAGCTTCGAGCTGGTACTTCCTTTCGTGTGCAAGCTGAACGCCGCAGGTGACTTCCTCTGGGGCAAGTACTATAACTATCCTCCGGGCTTCGTGGAGCGTTCGAGCTTCCAGTTCATCCGTGTGGGATCCATGGCGAACATCCAGTTGGCCGGCTACACGGACAAGTTCGGCGCCGGCAGCACGGACTATTACATCGTGGACATCGATAGCAGCGGAACGGTGAACTGGGCGCGCACCTATGGAGGCTCTCAGTTCGATGAACCGAACATGGTGCAGTATGATAGCCAGGTGAACGAACTGGTGATGGTGGGAAGTTCCGGCTCGTTCGCGACCCTTGGGGCCCCGTACCCCATGGTGATGCGTGTGGCACCCAGCGGCACGCTGATCAACGCCGCATTGTATGGGGACACCAGTGTGTACCAGCCAAGTCGCTTCTACCATAGTAGCCGAGTGGGTCCCGACGCGCGCCTGTTGATGGGGAGCCGGGATGCACCCGCGGATGACCTGTACCTGGTGGGCGCCGACAACGACCTGGTCAATGGGTGCGAAGTGCATCCGGTCGTCCCGGCGATCGCACCCCAGGCCTCGGGTACCAGTTCGTTCACGGCGAACGTGGTACCGATCACACCCGTGATCAACGACAGCGCTTTGGCCGTTGGTAGCTTCTCGAACGAAACCCTGTTGTGCGATCAACCGACCGCACTGACAGAACCGACCGCGCCCTCCGGTCTTTTGTTCTTCCCATCACCGGGCCAGGGAACATTCCAGTGGCAACTGCCGCCGTCGTTCCGGGCGACCTCCATACGTGTATACGATCCCATGGGCAGGCTGGTGTTCACGCAGGAGGATGGCCCGGACGTTGTGCGTTTGCCGGAGGGCCTCAGTGCGGGCAGGTACGAGGTGAGGGTGATGGACGCCACCGGCCGGGAGTTGGCCGGGTCCTACGAGCTGCTTTCGCGGTAGCCGATCGAAGCGGTCCCCGAACTTTTCCCTACAGGTCGTGGGGGTGGACAGTATGGTTCGTTGTCATAGCGGTATGACACGCAACATCACCATCCCTTCAGCCCTTCGCGCGCTGCTCTTCGCAGCCGTTCTTCCCCTCATCCAACCCGCGCTGGCGCAACGCGATAGCAGCGATATGCACACCCTGTTCGGTGGCGCCCGCACCATCAAGCACGGTGGTTGGGGCGGACCCTCGGCGGTCTACACGCGCATGCTCGATCAGGAGGCATTGCTGGTCGGGTTCAAAGCGGGCTGGCTCATCAACCACCGCTTCAGCATGGGCTTGGCCGGCTATGGGCTGGTCACTGAAGTGAAGAACCCTGCCTACGATACATATCTACAGCAGAGTGGTCAGATCATCCTGCAGCCCAGTCAGTTCGAAATGGGCTACGGAGGATTGCTGCTGGAACCCATCATCGCATACAAGAGCCCGGTGCATGTGAGCCTTCCGGTGCTGATCGGTGCGGGGGGATGCACGTACCAACGTGTCACGCCGCCGACGCTGTGGAGCGACTCGCTCTCCTATGTGGACGACAGCCAGGCCTTCTTCGTGGTCGAACCGGGGATCGACATTGAACTTAACGTGACCCGCTTCCTGCGGCTGGGGCTTGGTGGGTCTTATCGGTTCACGTCGGACATGGAACTCCCTGCGACGGCGAAGGATGCCCTGCATGGGTTCAACGCGGCGCTGACGATCAAGGTCGGTGTTTTCTGATCTTCCGTGGAAGTAGGAGAACATCCCGTGCTGGGATCCTCACGATCGATCGCTCACCTTTGAACAGCACGAAGTTCTCCTCCAGCAGCCGACCGACGATGACCCCGATCGATGTTCCACTAGCGCGCAAGCTCACCCCGGGCTGCGCGCATGTTCTGCACTTCAACAACGCGGGCGCCAGCTTGATGCCCGATCCCGTGATCGCGGCGGTGAAGGACCAGCTGGATCTTGAGGCCCGCACGGGTGGGTACGAAGCCGCGTTCGCGATGCATGAACGGATCGAGGGTGTGTACACCTCAGTGGCGCAATTGCTCCACTGCACGAAGGAGGAAGTGTCGTTCGCGGAAAGTGCTACGCGCGCCTGGGATATGGCCCTACTTGCACTGCGCTTAGGTCCTGGTGATCGGGTCCTGACGGGCCATGCGGAGTACGGCGGCAATTGGCTCGCCATGTTGAAACTCCAGCGTGCGACGGGTTGTACCGTGGAAGTCGTGCCGGACGATGCCAAGGGCCAGATCGACGTGGCTGCGTTGAAGGGAATGCTGGACGAGCGCGTGAGGCTCGTAGCCATCACCCATGTTCCTTCCAGTGGAGGATTGGTGAACCCGATCGAAGCGGTGGGCGCTGCCGTGCGCGGATCGAACGCGATCTATCTCCTGGATGCCTGCCAATCCGTGGGCCAGCTGCCGTTGGATGTGGACCGGATCGGGTGCGATCTTCTATCGGCCACTGGCCGCAAGTACTTGCGCGGGCCCAGGGGTACGGGTTTCCTCTATGTACGGCGCTCTCTGCTGGACAAGTTGGAGCCGCCGTTCATGGACGCCTACAGTGCACAATGGACCGACATGCGCACCTTTCAATGGAGGCCCGATGCACGGCGGTTCGAAGGCTTCGAGAGCAGCGTGGCGAACAAGTTGGGTCTTGGCGCTGCAGTGGAACATGCGCTGGGCTGGGGTCTCGATGCCATCGCTGCGCGGAACGCCGTGCTGGCCGATCGCTTGCGCCAGCGATTGGATCAAGTGCCCGGCGTCAAGGTCCGTGATCAAGGGGAACAGCGAAGCGCCATTGTCACCTTCACGGTGGAGGTGCCCTCATTGGAGAACCTGAAGCTCGCCTTGCACGAGCGCCGCATGAACGTCTCCCTGGTGAGCCTGGAGCTCGCACGTCTGGACCTGGAACCTCGCGGTATCACAGGCATGGTGCGTGCTTCGGTACACTACTACAACACGGAGGAGGAAGTGGACCGCTTCGTTGGCGCGATCGCGGAGTTCGTTCGTTGAGCCTCGCTCACACCGGATCGATCCGGTCAAGCAGCTTGCGCAAATAGGTCTGCCCGATGGGGATGGGAGCGCGCCCATGCTCCACGGTGATATAGCCGTTCTCGATGGATTGGATCTTATCCAGCCGAACGATGTAGGAGCGATGCACCCGCATGAAATCGCGGGTCGGAAGCAGTTCCTCGAAAGACTGCATGGAGCCATGGACCACATACCGCTTATCACGCACATGGAAGGCGGCATAGTCCTTCATGGCCTCCACATGGTGAATGTCCGAAATGGCCAGCCGGGTGGCGCGATCACGGTTCTTCACATAGAGGTAGTCGTTCTTTTCACCCGGTGCCATGGCGCGCACCAGCTCGGCTTTCTCCCGCACGATCTCCGCTTCGCGTCCACCCTTGTACACGGCCATTTCAATGAGCGAATGCAGCGCGTGCACATTGAAGGGCTTCACCAAGTAGCCGAACGGTTCGGCCACTTTGGCCCGGTTCAATGTGCTGTCCTCGGAATACGCGGTGAGGAAGATGACCGGAACACCGGTGGTTTGTCGGATCTCCTTCGCCGCATCGATGCCGCTCAGATCGCCTTTCAACATGATGTCCATCAGCACGATATCCGGCCGCAGTTCCCAAGCCATGTTCACCGCCTCTTCTCCCCGATCGGTGAACCCTTCGACCTCATACCCCAATTCCTCCAAGCTGCGCTGAAGGTCCCTCCGCACCAAGGCCTCGTCCTCCACAATGAGGACCCGTGCCCTCGTTCTGCGCGGCCCTACAGGAGCTGTGGGCGTTGGTGCGTGGTCCATGGGCGTGCGGTTCCGGCAACGTTAACGGCGTGCGCTCGCGAGGGGTTGGGCAATTCGACGAAGCGGGCAATGAGGCCGATGGAGGGG